>JBBWZH010000259.1:0-33740 GCA_039648995.1 Mycobacteriales bacterium | reverse complement strand
CGCCTCGGCCAGCCGGCAGGCCAGCAGGTCGTGCGCGCCCGGCACGCCGGCCACCGTGCCGGCCTCGTCGGTGGCGCCGGCCACCGCGCGGCGCAGCAGGTCGACAGCGGCCTTCGGGGAGTGGCCGATCAGCAGCGGGGCCGCGTCGATCAGCCAGCGCAGCACCCAGTCGTCCACCGGTTCGGTGGACGACACGACACCCGACGAGCCGACCGACGGCAACATCTGCCGGGCCACCCGGTCGACCGGCGCGCCCGAATCGATCAGCGCCCGTGCCGCGGACTGGTGCCAGGCCGCCCGTACGGCCGCGGGCATCTGCTCATACAGGGAGGTGCGGATCAGCGGGTGACGGAAGGCCATGTTGTCGCCGGCCTCGACCACCACGCCTGCGGACCGGGCCTCCTCCAGGACCGGTATCAGCTCGGTGATCGTTCTGCCTGAGACGATTGTCAGGTCGGAGACCGAGAAGTCCACGCCGAGCAGCGCGGCGGCCCGGAGCATCTCTCGTACCGGGGCCGACAGGAAGCGGAGCCGGTCGGCGATCACCTCGGACAGCGAACGCGAGCCGGCCTCACCGGTCACCTCGGCGACGCCGGACGAGGTGACCTCCAGCACCTCGCTACGGCCCAGCGCGTCAACCAGCTCGGTCACGTACAGCGGGTTTCCGGCGGCGTTGGCGGCCAGCTCGAGCAAACCCGCGGACGGGGTGCCGCCGGCCAGCTCGGCGACCAGCTCGGCGACCGCGACGTCGGGCAGCCGGGTCAGCCGGATCCGGTCAGCCGGATCGACGCCGTCGCGCAGTGCTATCAGACTGTCGCGCCGGGGCACCGGGCGCATCATGCCGACCAGCAGCAGCGGCAGCTGGCGTACCGACGAGTCGGCGAGCCGGCGCCAGAGCGCGATCGTCGCGCCGTCCGCCCACTGCAGGTCGTCCACCACGAGCACGGTGGGTTGGGCCGCGCAGAGCTCGTCCACCAGCGCGAGCAGCCGCTCGGCGGCCGCGGCGGGCAGGTCGACGGTCAACTCGCCGCGCAGCAGCCCGGCGATCGCGGCCCGGCGCGGGTCGGCCGGCGTCTCGCGCACCCGCAGCCCGTACGTGAGCGGGAGCAGCGGCAACTGCTGGCCGAGCTCGTCGCCGGCGCCCCAGAAGACCTGCGCGCCGCCCTCGGCCGCGGCGGCCGCCGCGGCCCGGACCAGCGCGGTCTTGCCGATGCCCGGCTCGCCCTCGACCAGCACGGCACGGCCGCGGCCGGCGATCAGCTCGGCCACCCACCCGCCGAACCTCGCCGACTCCCGGGCGCGGCCCAGGATCGGACGGATCGGCGGCTGAGCGGACACACCAGGATGATAAATCCCGCTTCCGGTGGCCACCAAGAAGATCACAATCAGGTCACCTGTACCGCGTACCTTCGATGATCGCAAATCTTCATGCAGTGTTTTCAATAAGCGCCCGATGCCCCATAGGGCAGCGCTTCCATTAGACGATCATCGCCGGATTTATCCAGGATAAGTCCCGAGAGCGCTTGATCGGTGCAGAGATCCTGCTAGGGTCGCGACGGCTTCTTACCGACCACCGCCCGCATGGAGCGCCAGAGAATGAACGATTCCATGATCGTTTGTCGCGCTCTGCAGCCGTCGCCGGAGGAAAGATCGTGCGAATTCGCCGGAGCCTCGTCGCAGCCGTTGGACTGGCCCTGACGCTGACCGGAATTCTGCTCGCCAGCACGTTCGGTACAGCTGGATCCGTCGAAAAAAGAGATACGAACATCAGCAATGGCTCCACTGTGGACGATGCCGGGAAGGTCCCCGGAGGAATGGGGTACGACACCGCCGCGCCCAATGGCATGGGCTACGACACCGCCGCCCCCGGCGGCATGGGATACGACGGAACGCCGACGCCCTGATCAAGGGTTGAGCGGTTCATGAGCCCTCGGCACCCGTAGCGGCTGAACTGGTCCCAGGTTGAGCCACTGATCACGGGCCCCGAATCAGGTAAGAAGCCACCGCTGAGGCCGAACCGCTGGAAGGCCGGTGCGCCGTCCTGCCACCCAGGGTCAGGGCAGCGCGCCGGCCTTCCGCAGCACCGCCACGGCCGCCGGCAGGCCGCTGAGCGCCGTCGCGAGATCGGTAGGCCTGGCGATCCGCCACGCATTCCGGTTGATGTAGCAGCGCAGCGCGGCGTCGAACTTCGCCGGCCCGGCCGCCGCCCGCGCGGCGGCCAGCGCCATGGAGCCCTTGGCGTAGACCGTCGTGTAGTAGCTGCCCGCGTCGTCGCCGAAGTCCCGCATCGAGGCGCCGACCTTGCCCGGCACCTCGAGCGAGCCCGGCTGGCCGTCGTTGTTCACGAGCTGCTCGGCGTAGGTGGCGAATGCCTCGTCCAACCAGGGGTCGCGGGCCTGCGAATCGCCGACCATCGCGTAGAACCACTGATGGGCGGTCTCGTGCACGGCGACGAGTTGGTCATCGGCGAGCATCAGGATCGAGCCGGGATATTCGATGCCGCCGCCGTCGATCGGCAACCGGGCGACCGTCAGCGCAGGGAACGGGAACGGGCCGAACCGGCTGGTCAGCTCGCGTAGCGCGCGCTCATGCCGGCTGAACAGCGCGTCCGGCGCGGTGTCCGCCGGGGTGCCGACGACCAGCCGGGTGCCGGCCACCGTGTCACTTTTCACCCTGAACGTGCCGACCGCGACGCTGACGTCGCGGGCCCGGTCGGCCACGGCGTGCCAGCGCCGGCGGTTGCCGTCGGCCGGCGCCGGCGGGTCGGCGGTGCCGCTGGTGAGCACCGTGTACCTGGCCGGCGCCAGCACGGTCAGGTCGGTCTGCGCGGCCTCGCTGGTGGCGCTCTCGGCGGTGAACCGCAGCATGGGTTCGGTGTGCCAGCCGACCCCGCGTTCCCAGGCGAGCAGCGGCTGCCCGCTTCCCCACCAGGCGTAGGAGGTGACCCGGCCGAACCGGTCGAACGCACCCGTGCCGAGCCGCAGCGTGAACGTCAGGTCGGCGCTGACCTGCTGGCCGGCCGGGGCCTCGCGGCCCAGCGGCAGCACGAGCAGGCCGCCCTGGGTGCCGTCGCCGGCGCCGTCCTTGTCGACCCGGAACGGCTGGCCGCCCGGGCTCGCGGTCGCCGCGGTCACCGTGATCGAGCTGCCCTCGGCCACGGTCGGCGCGGTGTTCGCGGTGAGCCGGAACACGATCTCCCGGATCGACAGGTCCGGCGTGAAGTCGACGTGCTCGGTACCGGCCACGGTGGACATGTCCGCGCTGAGCTCGAAGGTGAGCCGGATCCGCGGCCGGTTCGGATCGGGCTCGGCGTAGTGGGCCGGGCAGTCGGCGGACCCGGCGTCGGAACCTCCGCCGGATGGCGTGCTGCCGGTCGGCCCGGCGCCGGACGGCACTGACCGGGTGAACCGGGCGTCGCCACCGCCGACGAGACCGCACCCGCTGGCCAGCGGGGCAACCGCCAGCACGGCGGCGGCCAGCACGGCGGTCGGTCGGCGCATGCCGGCCACCTTACGAGGCCGCCCGGTGAGATCGCCGTGAGCGACAACCGGCGGAAATCACGCGCCAGGGCCACAACCGGCGGAGCCGCCGGTACGGTACATCCGTACACTCGGGCTGGCTGGAGGAGAAAGTGGACACCGACGGGGAGTTGCCGGCCCGCGACTACCCGTTCGGCTCGGACGCCCGGCTCGCCGTCCCCCCGCTCTTTGACCACCTGCGCGAGCGGGAACCGGTGTCCCGGATCCGGCTGCCGTACGGCGGCACCGGTTGGCTGGTCACCCGGTACGCCGACGTCCGCCGGGTGCTCACCGACCCGCGGTTCAGCCGGGCGGCCGCGGCCGGCACGGACGTCCCGCGGCTGGTGCCCGAACCCGCGTCGCGCGCCTCCATCGTGATGATGGATCCCCCGGCGCACACCCGGCTGCGCGCCCTGGTGGCCAAGGCGTTCACGGTCCGGCGGGTGACCGGGCTGCGGCCGCTGGCCGAGCAGCACGCCGACCGGCTGCTGGCCGCGGTCACCGCCGCCGGGCCGCCCGCCGACCTGGTCACCGACTTCGCGCTGCCGCTGTCCATCGGCGTCATCTGCGAGCTGCTCGGCGTGCCGTACGAGGACCGGGGGCGGTTCCAGGCCTGGTCCACGGTGGCGCTGTCGAGCACCGCCTACCCGGCCGAGCAGGTGCGCGGGGCGGTCAGCGAGCTGGGCTGGTACCTGGGCGAGCTGATCGGCCGCCGGCGGGACGAGGCGGCCGCCGGCGTCGCCGCCACCGATCTGTTCGGTGAGCTCGTGCGTGCCCGCGACGACGACGCGCTGACCGAGCAGGAGCTGGTCACCACCGGAGCCACGCTGCTCGCCGCCGGCTACGAGAACACCGCCAACACGATCGCCAACTTCACCGTCGTGCTGCTGGCCGAACCGGAGCGGTGGCACCGGCTGCGGGCCGAGCCGGCGCTGGTGCCGGCCGCGGTCGAGGAGATGCTCCGGTTCACCATGTTCGGGCTCGGCGCGAACTTCGCCCGGATCGCCACCGAGCCGACCGACCTCGGCGGCGTCCGGATCGACGCCGGCGACGCGGTCTTCACCTCGCTGCCGGCCGCCAACCGGGACCCGGCCGTCTTCGACCGGGCCGGTGAGCTGGACCTGACCCGGCCCGACAACCCGCATCTGGCCTTCGGCCACGGCATCCACCACTGCCTGGGCGCGCCGCTCGCCCGCATCGAGCTGCAGGTCGCGCTGACCGCCCTGACCCACGAGTTGCCCGGCCTGCGGCTGGCGGTGCCGGAGGCGGAGCTCCCGTGGAAGACCGGGCTGCTGGTACGCGGCCCCCAGGCGCTGCCGGTGACCTGGTGAGGCGGTCGTGACCGGCACGGCGCCGCCGGCGCAGCCGCGGCCCCCGGGGCAGCCGGGACGGCCGGCACGGGGTGTACTGCTGGGCAACGGCGACTTCCGCATGCTGTGGGCGGGTACCACGGTGGCCCAGTTCGGCACGAGCGTCGGCCAGATCGCGATCCCGCTGCTGGCCGTCCGCGCGCTGGCAGCCACCCCACTGGACATGGGCGTGCTGTCCGCCGCGCAGACGGTCGGCTTCCTGCTGGTCGGGCTGCCCGCGGGGGTCTGGGTGGACCGCACCGCCCGGCGCAGGCTGATGCTGAGCATGGACCTGGCCCGTTCCGTGCTGCTGCTGAGCATCCCGATCACCTGGTGGCTGGGCGTGCTCACGATCCCGCAGCTGATCTGCACAGCGTTCCTGGTCGGCCTCGCGGCGGTGTTCTTCGAGGTCGCGTACGGGTCCTACCTGCCGTCCCTGGTCGGCCGCGAGCACCTGATGGAGGGAAACGCCAAGCTGCAGGCCAGCCAGTCGGTGGCGGTGATCTCCGGGCCGTCCCTCGGCGGCACGCTGGCCGGGCTGATCGGTGCCGCGAACGCGGTGCTGACCACCGCCGCCGGCTTCGTGGTCTCGGCCGCCCAGCTCTGGCGCATCCGCACCGCGGAGGTGCTGCCGGACAAGCCGGCCCGGCGCGACCTGCGGGCCGAGATCGGTGAGGGCTTCCGGTTCGTCTTCGGCGACCGGATGCTGCGCGCGATCGCCTGCGCCACCGCGATGAACAACCTCTTCCAGGTGATCGCGGTGACCATGGCCGTGCTGTTCCTGACCCGGGAGATCGGGCTCGCCCCGGCCGCGACCGGGCTGGTGCTGGCGGCCAGCGGGGTCGGCGGCGCGCTCGGCGCGCTGACCGCCCGGCGGATCTCGCTGCGGGCCGGCCAGGCCCGGACCATCTGGTTGTCGATGCTCTGCTCCCGGCCGTTCGCGCTGCTGCTGGCGCTGGCCATGCCGGGGTGGCGGATCGGCCTGTTCGTCGTCGGCTGGTTCATGATCGGGTACGGGGGGACGGTCTACAACGTCGCCCAGGTGACGTTCCGGCAGCACATGTGCCCGGACCGGTTGCTCGGCCGGATGAACGCGTCCAACCGCTTCCTGGCCTGGGGCACGCTGCCGCTCGGCGGCCTGCTCGGCGGGGCGCTCGGCGAGGCTGTCGGCATCCGGAACACGCTCTGGATCGCCGCCGCCGGGCTGGTGCTGTCGGTGTCCTGGCTGCTGCTGTCGCCGCTGCGCGGGCTCCGGGACGTCCCGGCGCCGACGGCCGCCTGACATGACGGACACGGACACGGGAGTCGAGGTGCTGGACGCGCTGCTCGGCGTCCCACCCGGGTATCCGCCGTGGCGCGCGGCCGAGATGGCCCGGCGGCAGCGGGTGCTGGCGACCTGGCTGTCCGCCGCGGTGGTCCGCGGGCTGCCGCTACGGCCGGCCGCTGCCGGGTACCTGGCCCGGGTCCGGCGCCGGATGGTCGACCTCTACGCGGTCGCCGACCAGCTGGCAGCCGCGCACCGGGTGACCGTACTGAAGGGGATGCGGATCGCGGCGCACCTGCCGGCCGGGCTGCTGCGTGAGTCCGGCGATGTCGACCTGGTCGCGGCCGACGAGGCCAGCCTCTGGGGCTGCGTGTTGGAGCTGCGGCAGCGGTACGGCGCGGTGCCGCAGGGCGTCAGCGTGCTGCAGCCGGCGGCCGGCGCCCCGGGGCGGCTGCACCTCGGGGTCTCGATGAAGTGGCCGGCGGAGGAGCCGTACCTGGACAAGCCGATGGGCGCGGACGTGACGACCTGCGCGTTCTCCGGTGACTTCCGCGGCGTGCCGGTCCGGGCCGAGCCGCTGGCCGACGTCGATCTGTGCAGCCTGTTCGCGGTCGCCGAGGAACGGTTCCAGCGCAAGTTCCGGGTGAAAGACCTGCTCGACCTGGTCGCGCTGGCCGGCGTGCTGGACCGCCGGCTCGGCCCGGACCTGGTCGAGCAGGTGACCGAGCAGGCGCGGGCGCTGTGCCTGGCGCCGGAGCTCCGCCGCCTGGTCGGCAAGGCCGCCGACTGGGTGCCGCTGCCGGCCGGGTGGACCGAGGTGCAGGCGGCGCTCGAGCCGCTGGCCGCCGCCGAGCGGGCGCGGCGGCTGCCGGGCCGGCCCGGCATGCACCGGCTCCGCTTCGGCTTTCCCCTGGACGACCGGCCGAGCGAAACGCTCGCGGCCCGGCTGCATCCGTTCGACGGGGGTGACCTCGTCCGCACCCCGCTCGGCACCTGCCTACTGGTGGACGGCCCGGTCATCCCGGCCGAGACGCACGAGCGGGCGGTGGCCGAGGCGGAGCGGTTGGCCGGGCAGCGGCAGTGAACGGCGACGGGGGCGCCACCGGCCCGGTGGCACCCCCGCGTGATCGGCGGGGCTCAGCCGCTGGTACGCGGCTTCACCTTGAATTCGGTCGTGATGACGTGCATAGCGCCTCCCTCCGGTCGTCGTAGCCGAGGCAAGCGGCCACCGGCCAGCGCCTGGAACGTACAAGCGGCCCAGAAAGACCGTCAAGGGCAGACTGATGGCCAGACCTACCGCAACGGCGACGATCGACCTCAGTCGAGGCGGACCACGGCGCGCGCCCGGGCCAGCACGGTCTGCCCGGCCGACCGGGCGCTCAGGTCGACCGCGACCCGGCCGCCGTCCAGCTTCTCGGCGACGACGCCGGTGACCTCCACCAGCCCGCCGCTGTCGTCGTCCGGGACCACCACGGGCCGGGTGAACCGGACGCCGTACTCGAGCACCGCCCCCGGGTCGCCGGCCCAGTCGGTGACCACCCGGCAGGCCTCGGCCATCGTGAACATGCCGTGCGCGATCACGTTCGGCAGGCCGACCGCGGTCGCGAACCGCTCGTTCCAGTGGATGGGGTTGAAGTCGCCGGAGGCGCCGGCGTACATGACCAGGTTGGCCCGCCGCACCGGGAACGTCTGCGCCGGCAACTCGGCGCCGACCTCGACCTCGACGTAGCTGATCCGCGTGGTCACCCTCAGCCCCCCGCCGTGCCACGGGCGACCAGCGTCGAGTACGCCGTGACCACCGGCTCACCCTCCACGGTGGACACCTCGCCCTTGGTGGTGATCATGTCGTTGCCGGCCGCGCTGCGGATGTTCTCCACGCTGACCACCACGACCAGCCGGTCACCGGCACGGACCGGCCGGGTGTAGACGAACCGCTGCTCGCCGTGCACCACCCGGCTGTAGTCCAGGCCGAGCGCCGGGTCGCCGATGACCTGCACGCCGGCCCGCATCGACAGGATGATCGGGAACGTCGGTGGCGCGATCACGTCCGGGTGGCCCAGCTTCTCGGCGGCGGCCCGGTCGCGGTAGGCCGGGTTCTGGTCGCCGATCGCGTCGGCGAACTCGCGGATCTTCTCCCGACCCACCTCGTACGGCTCGGTCGGCGGGTAGGTCCGCCCGATGAACGACGGGTCCAGCGCCATCTGCCCTCCCAGTCCAGCTGCCCGCGGGTCTGCCTACATGGCGCCGAACTGGCCGCCGGTAACCGGGATTGTCACCCCGGAGACGAAGTCGCTGTCCGGCCCGGCGAGGAACGCGTGGACGGCGGCCACGTCCTCGGGCCGGCCGGGCCGGCCGAGCGCGGTCATCCCGATCGCCATCTGCCGCATCGGCTCCGGGATGCCCAGCTCGGCGCCCTCGGCCTTGGCGGCGGTCAGCCGGGTCTCGATGAAACCCGGCGCCACCGCGTTGACGTTGATCCGGAACGCGCCGAGCTCACGGGCCAGCGTCCTGGTCAGCGAGATGATCGCACCCTTGGCCGCGGTGTAGTTGGCCTGCCCCGGGTTGCCGGTGAGCGCGACCGAGCTGCTGGTGAGCACGATCTTGCGGTGGTGGTCGGGGGCGCCGTGCTCGGCGATCTCGCGCTTGGCCACCTCGCGCAGGTACGGCATCGCGGCCAGCGTGGTGTGGAACGCGGTCTTCAGGTTCACGTCCAGCACGATGTCGAACAGGTCGTCGTCGAGGTTGTGGAACATCTTGTCCCGGGTGATGCCGGCGTTGTTGATCACGATGTCGAGGCCGCCGTGCGCGCGCACCGCCGCCTCGACCAGCTCCCGCGCCTCGGCCAGCGCGACCGTGTTCGCCAGACTCACACTGGCCGCGCCGCCGGCCTCTTTGACCAGGTCAGCGGTCTCGTGCGCGGGCTCGCTGTCGACATCGTTGACGACGACGGTGGCCCCGTCGGCGGCCAGCCGCAGCGCGGTGGCGCGGCCGATCCCCCGGCCCGCACCCGTGACGATCGCGACCCTGCCGGCCAGCCGTCCCACCACCGAACTCCCTCCGCCGAGATCCGGACCGACCTTACCGCCCGGTAGATCCCCCGGCAGCCCGGCACCGAACGCCATTCGGCCCCGCTTCGGCTGAGGCCGAGCGGGGCCGATGTCGTGCCTGGAGGAAGCCTCGCACCCGCGCGGTTCCGATCAGCGGCGTTCCGCAGCCGGAGCCCTCCCCAACAGGGAGCGACCGCACCGTGGGGGCCCGGCCCCCGGGGACAGCATCAGCAGGTGGTCACCGGCGAAGCATGCCTACGAAGCACCTCGCCAACCACCTCTACCGCGTCTCCCGATGGGCGGTGTGCCGGCCGCAGTTGGGGCAGAACTTCTTCAGCTCCAACCGGTCCGGGTCGTTACGGCGGTTCTTGCGGGTGATGTAGTTGCGGTGCTTGCACTCCTGGCAGGCCATTGTGATCTTGGGACGGATATCGGTGGCTGCCACGGGGTTTGCCTTTCGGTAGTGATGATCACGAGCACCCGGCGTCGCGGGCTCTCGTAGCGGAGGCCGGACTTGAACCGGCGACACAGCGATTATGAGCCGCTTGCTCTACCAGACTGAGCTACTCCGCCAGTGCGGCGCTTGGACCGCGCAGAGCCCCCTTACGGAATCGAACCGTAGACCTTCTCCTTACCATGGAGACGCTCTGCCGACTGAGCTAAGGGGGCGAGGCGAGGCAAGGGTACACGGCGGGCACCCGAACCTCGAAACCGGATACCCCGGCCGGAGATTCCCGGCCGGCCGGCACGGCCCGCCGGACTAGCTGACCAACTGGAGCCGCCGACCGCGGACGCCGGGCTGGGCCGGCCGAGGGCTGGTGCGGGCGGTGATCCAGGCGTCCAGCCGTTCCGGCTCCAGCGCCCGGCTGACCAGGTAGCCCTGGATGACGTCGCAGTCGTTGCCGACGAGCAGGTCGCGGGCCAGTTCGTCCTCGACGCCCTCGGCGACCACGCGCAGACCGAGGCTGTGGCCCAGCTCGATGATCGCCCGGACGATCGCGAGGTCGCCGAGGTCGGTGCCCATGCTGAGGACGAACTCCTTGTCGATCTTGACCTCGTCCACCGGGAGCCGGCGCAACTGCGCCATCGAGGAGTACCCGATCCCGAAGTCGTCGATCGACAGCCCGACGCCGAGCGCGTGCAGCCGGTGCAGCACGGGCTTCATCCGCTCCGGGTCGGACATCACGCTGCTCTCGGTCAGCTCGAAGGTGAGCATGTCCGCCGGCACCTGGTGTTCCTGCAGCAGCTCGGCCACCCGTTCCGGGAAGGTGGCGTCGACCAGGGTGCGGGCGGACAGGTTGACCGCGACACCGATCCGCATGTCGCGGTCCAACCACTGGCGCACCTGCGCCAGGCTGGTCTTCAGCACGTACATCGTCAGGGGCAGGATCAGCCCGGTGACCTCGGCGAGCCCGACGAAGTCGTCGGGCCTGACCTGGCCGTACTCGGGGTGGTTCCAGCGCACCAGTGCCTCGACGCCGATCAGCTCCCGGCTGCGCAGCGCGACCTTGGGCTGGTAGCGGACCACGACCTGGCCGGTGTCCAGCGCCTCGCGCAGCTGCGTGACCAGCTGCAGCCGGCGCAGGCTCTCCTGATCCATGGTCTGGTGGTAGACCGCGACCGGGCGGCCGGTGCTCTTCGCGTTGGACAGTGCGATGTCGACGCGGCGCATCAGCGCGTCGGCGTCGCCGGCGTGCTCCGGAGCCAGCGCCACACCGACCGCCACCCCCACATCGATGGTCAGCCCGGCCAACGAATACGGCTTGGACACCGCCTCACGCAGCGCGGTCGCCGCCGCCTCCGCCGCGCCGGCGTCGGCCGCGGTGGTCAGGATCGCGAACTCGTCCGCCCCGACCCGGGCCACCATCGCCTCCCGCGGCACGGTGGCGCGCAGCCGCTCGCCGAGCCGGACCAGCAGCTGGTCGCCCCAGGAGTGCCCGAGCGAGTCGTTCACCTCCTTGAACCGGTCGATGTCGAGCTGGCAGAGCACGACGTTGTCGCCGCCGGTGGCCACCGCGGCGATCGCTTCGTCGATCGCCTGCGCCAGCCGGCCGCGGTTGGGCAGGTCGGTGAGCCGGTCGTGATAGGCGGCGTGCCGCAGCCGGTCCAGCAGCTGCTGGTTCTCGATCGCGCTGGTGAGGTGGGTGGCGAGCGAGTCGAGCAGGCGCAGGTCGTCCTCGCTGAAGGAGGCCAACTGGCCCTGCCGGTCGATCAGCTCCAGCGTGCCGAGCACCTGCTCGCCGGCCCGCAGCGGGGTGACGATGGCCTCCTCGGCGCCGCGCTCGACCAGGGCCGCGCGCATCCGGCTGTCCTGCACGTCGCGGGTGACGAACCGGCGGCTGCGCCGGCTGTGCATCGCGGCGTAGCGCACCGGGTCGGCCTCGCCGTCGCGGACCGCGTCGGTGCGCGCCGCACCCGACGCCGCCACGGTGATCAGCACCGACCCGGCCGAACCGGACGACCGGATCCACAGCTGCGCGGCGGACCCGTTGAGGATCTCCCGGGCGTGCGCCACGGCATCGCCGAACATGGCCGGATCGGACCGGGCCCGCTCGATGTAGCGGCTGAACTCGTACACCCGGCCGAGGTTCTCATGTTGGCGCAACGACCGGCCATAGGCCCGGTAGGCCGCCGCGAACACCGCGCCCAGGCCCACGAAGAGCAACGCGCCCAGCGGGTTGACCTTGATGACGAGCAGCGCGATGAGGCCGATCGTGGTGTTCAGCGAGGTGGTGAGCAGGCTCGGCAGCACCAGCGAGACGACCCGCCGGCGGTCCAGGTTGCCGGTCGCGAAGATCGCGAAGGCGACCATCAGCGCCGACGCGAAGTTCGCCGCGACGACGGCGCCGAGCGTCAGCAGCCAGGCGGACGGGTCTTTGATCGAGACCTGGTCGACCGATCGGTAGACGATCTCGGCGACGCCGACCTCGATCGTGAACACTCCGGCGTTGTAGATCTGCTTGCCGCGCATCAGCCGCTTGTCGAGCATCAGCGACAGGCCGGACACCACCCGGGCGGCCAGCAGGCCGAGCGGCGACAGCAGGAACAGGCCGAGCACCAACGGGATGTCGGTCGGCATGATCGTCCAGGTCTGCTGCTGGACCTCGATCCGCATCGAGATCCGCTCGGCGACCAGGAACACGGCGAAGACCGCCAGCAGGACGGGCCATGAGCCGCTGTCGGCTGGCGGGCCGGCAAAAATCCAGATCGCCGCGCCAATGACGCCGGGCAGGAACCATAGAGCCACTGTCCGTAAACGGTGGTGCACCAGCCGAGGGAACACACCCGAGGGCACCGACCGCGCCATAGTTCCTATCTACCCGCTACTCGATCCGGAGTCGGCAGCAGCCACCTCACCGACCTGGCGGCCCAACGAAGCGGAACGCTACCGCGTCAGCGGGCCGACTCCCAGACGCGTGCGGGTCATTGTGCAGATTCAGCCGAACGGCGGTGGGCCGGGGATGAGGTGACCACCATGCGTCCGGACGAACCTAGAACGGACTGCGAGCGCTAACTACTGCCAAGCGTGACCGTCCAGGATGACAGCCTGCCAGGCGTGCCCAGCCGGAACGACAGCCTGCCAGGCGTGCCCGGCCGGAACGACGGCGGCCTGCGGCGTGGTGGCCGAGGCGGCGGCGGCACCGGCGACCTGGGCACCGAGAGCGACCGAGCCGAGGATCGCGGCGAGGGCGACACGACGGTTGACGGAACCAGCAGTGCTGCGAGCGGACATGAGGAGATCTCCAATCAGGCAGACGTCGTCGTCCGATGATGCCCCAGCCCGGTTGAGCCGGAACATAGTCGGCTACACAGAGCGTAGCCATTCACTACACTGGGTAGTACGGCTTTCTATCAATCGTGTGACGTCAATCGCACTGTCGAGTGACGTAATACCCTAGATTTGGTGCGGAGCGTAAGCAGTATCACTAACCACACCGTGGGGATGAACACACACAGCGACGACTCGCCGCATTCTGGTGATAACAATCCGTATATGTCTGTTACGCGCGGTGCTTGCCTCGCAACGCCACCAGGCCCGACCGGGCCGGACGGCCTGGCACGAACAGGAATGCTGGTCGCGGACGTCCCGCCATAGCGTTCGGCTCAGATCGCGGCAGCCGGACGAGGAGAACAGCGCGACGACCGCGGGCACCGGCGCCTGACCTGCCACGGCACCCCTTCGGCCGCTGCCACCGCCGTCCGGCGGGCGCAGGATGGGCGAATGGCGGGCAACCCGGGGCTGGACGAGGTGGCCGACGAGCTGTACTCGCTGCCGCCGGAGCAGTTTGTGGCGGCCAGGGACGAGCGGTCCAAGGCCGCCCGGTCTGCCGGTGACCGGGGCCTGGCCACCGGGCTGGCCGGGCTGCGCCGGCCGACCACCAGCGCCTGGGTGCTGAACCTGCTGGTCCGTGACCAGCCGGAACTGCTCGACCAGCTCCTCGCGCTGGGCACCGAGCTCCGCGCGGCGCAGCGGGAACTCCGTGGGCCCGAGCTGCGGGAGTTGTCCACCCAGCGGCAGCGGGTGGTGGCCGAGCTGGTCCGGGCCGCCCGGCGCCGGGCCGCGGAAGCCGGCCACCCGGTCAGCACCGACACCGGCTACGAGGTCGAGCAGACCCTGCACGCGGCGCTCGCCGACCCGGACGTGGCGCGGCAGGTCTGCACCGGCCGCCTGGTCAAGCCGGTGCCGGTGACCGGGTTCGGCGCCGAGCCCACCGGTCCGGCGGCGACCGACGGCGCCACCAACGCGAGTGGCCCCGGGGGCGGCACCCGCGCCGCGAGCCGTACCGAGGCCCGGACGGACGACGCCGAGCGGGCCCGGCCGGCCGGGCAGGATGCCGAGCCGGCGGCCCCCGGCGGCCGGCGCGCTGGCGGCGGGCGGCCCAGCCGCCAGGAG
Source organism: Mycobacteriales bacterium (assembly GCA_039648995.1). Taxonomy (GTDB): domain Bacteria; phylum Actinomycetota; class Actinomycetes; order Mycobacteriales; family CADCTP01; genus JBBWZH01. The sequence continues at coordinate 19,668 of JBBWZH010000259.1, read as the reverse complement.
GCCGCGGAGCGGCGGCAGCGGGAGCGGGAGCAGGCGGACCGGGACCGGGCGGCGCAGGAGGCGGCGCGGCGGCAGGCGGAGCGGGACCGGCTGGCGGCGGCCCGGGACGCGGCGCGGTCGGACCTGGACGCGGCCGAGGCCGACGTGCGGGACGCGTCAGCCCGGCTGGCCGCCGCCGAGCAGGCCCGGACTGACGCGGCCGAGCTCGTGGGCAGCCTGGAGGAGCAATTGAACGCGGCCCGGCGCGCGCAGCGGGACTGCGGCGGTCAGATCCGGGACGCGCAGCGCCGCGGCGAGGCCGCCGCCCGCGGCCGGGACGGCGCGGCCCGACGGCTGGCCGACCTCACCGCCCGGTTGGCCGCGCACCCGGAGTAGGTGGGTCGGCGCCGCGCCAGGCCGACCCCCGGCGCGGCGCCGACCCGGCAGGCCGGGGGGCCATCCCGGCGTAGCCATGGGGTGGCGCGGTCAGGTGCTGAGGGTCGGGGCCACCAGGTGCTCGCACGCCCCGAACGCGACCCGCAGGTAGGCGTGCCGGCGCGCCGGCACGGCCGAGGACAGCGACATCAGGACCCCCCAGTTTGCCGCTCGGCGATCACCCCACGATGTCGCACGATTGACGCCGCGCGACGCTGAGCCTAGGGGTTGGCCGCTGCCCGGGCCAGGACCCGACCCGGTAGCGTCCCGCGCCGCCACGATGGCCCGCCGTCACCGATGCCGGCGCGCTGCGCCATGCCGGTCAGAGCCCGTACGCCTCCAGCAGCCGCAGCCACACCTCGCTCACCGTCGGGTACGACGGGACGGCGTGCCACAGCAGCTCCAGCGGGACCTCGCCGACCACCGCGATCGTGGCCGAATGCAGCAGGTCGGCGAGCTCAGGGCCGACGAAGGTGGCGCCGACGACGACCCGGCGGTCTTCGTCCACGATGATCTTGGCGCGACCCTGGTAGCCGTCCGCGAGCAGGGACGCGCCGGCGACGTTGCCGATCTCGTACTCCACCGCGCGGACGCGCAGCCCGCTGCCGGCCGCGTCCTGCTCGGTAAGGCCGACCTGACAGACCTGCGGGTCGGTGAAGACCACCTGCGGCACCCAGCGATGGTCGGCCAGGGCCTGGAACGGCCGGCCGTCGACCGGCTCGCCCTTCGCCCGGGCGGCGATCACGTCGCCGCAGATCCGGGCCTGGTACTTGCCCATGTGGGTGAGCAGGTTCCGGCCGGTCACGTCGCCGACGGCGTAGAGCCAGCCGCCCAGCGCCTCCAGGTGGTCGTCCACCTCGACGTACCCACCCGGCGCGAGGCCGACGGTGTCCAGGCCGAGGTCGGTCGTGGCCGGCTGCCGGCCGAGGGCGGCGAGCACCTCGTCCGCCTCGATCGCCTGGCCGTCCGCCGCGCCGTCGCCGAGCGTCACGGTGACCGGGCCACCGGGCCCGGTACGGCGTACCTCGGTGACCGAGGCGCCGGTGCGGACGGTGATCCCTGCCGCCGCGAACGACTCGGCGACCAGGGCCGAGGCGAACGGCTCGGTGCGGCCCAGCAGCCGCGGGCCGCGCGCGACCACGGTGACCTCGTCGGTGCCGAGCGCGCGCATCGCCTGTGCCATCTCGCAGGCCACGACGCCACCGCCGAGCACCACCAGGCGGCGCGGCGCGGCCCCGGCGTTGGTCACCTCCCGGCTGGTCCACGGCCCGGCCTCGCGCAGACCCGGGATCGGGGGGACCGCGGCGGTGGTGCCGACCGCGAGCACCACCGCGTGCCGGGCCGTCAGCGTGCGGGTGCCGGCCGCGGTGGTCACGTCCACCGTGCGCTCGCCGGCCAGCCGGGCGTGCCCGCGGACCAGCGCGATGTCGTTGCTGGTCAGCCAGTCGACCTGGCTGCCGTCGTCGTGGCCGAACGCGCGGTCGTCGGCGCGGTGTGCGAACTCGTCGCGGCGCCGGAACACGGCCGCGACGTCCAGCTCGCCGGTGATCGCCTCGGCCACCCCGGGCATCCGGCGGGCCGCGGCGAGCAGCTCGACCGGGCGCAGCAACGCCTTGCTCGGCATGCAGGCCCAGAACGAGCACTCCCCGCCCACCAGCTCGTGCTCGACGAGCACCGCGGACAGGCCGCCGCGCACCGCCCGACCGGCGACGTTCTCCCCGGGTGGGCCGCCGCCGAGCACGATCACGTCGTAGCTGTCCGCCATCGCGCGCCCTTCCGGTCATCGAGCACGTTCGGTTACCGACGGGAGTCTGCCACGTCGCCACCGGGCGGCCGGTGGCCGGCCGTGCCGTAGGGTTCGGCAGACCGCAGGGGTGGACGGAAGGGGTCGCGGATGTCCGCGCCGACGGTGGTCGGGGCGTCCCCGCGCCGTTCCCCGCCGCGGTGGCCCGGGCGCAGGACCTGGCCGGTGTGGCCGCTGCTGCTGGCCTGCGCGGCGTACCGGCTCTGGTACCTGACCAGGCCGCAGGCCATCCTGGACGGCGACGAGGCGATGACCGGACTGATGGTCCGGCGGATCCTGGCCGGCCATCCGTACGCGTTCCTGGCCGACCAGCACTACAACGGCGCGATCGAGCAGTACCCGCAGGCGCTGGTCTGGGCGGTGCTGCCGCAGACCCCGTTCACCCTCCGGCTGCCCGAGGTCGGGCTCGCCGTGCTGGCCTGCTGGCTGGTCTTCCGGGTCGGCCGCGAGATGCTCGGCGACCGGCGGGCGTGGCTGGCCGCCGCGCTGTTCGCGGTCGGCCCGTTCTTCCTGATCTGGAAGGGCGTCCGCAGCCACGGCGCCTACCCGACCGCCCAGATCCTCGGCCTCCTCGGCATCTGGGCCGCCCTCCGCCTCCGCGCCGGCCCGACCGCGGACCCGGCCACGAACCCGGGCGCCCGGCGGACCGGTTGGCTGGCGGCGGCGTTCGGGCTGGTGGCGGGGGCGGCCGGGTGGTCGGCGTGGACGGCCGGGTACCTGCTCGTGCCGGCCGCGGTCTGGCTCGCCCCGCAACTGCGCCGGCGGCCGGGGCTGGTCGCGCCGGTGCTGGCCGGCGCGCTGGTGGGCTACCTGCCGGCCCTGGCGTGGGCGCTGCGGCACCACGAGTTGCCACTGCTGCTGGGCTCGCAGCCGGGCACCGGGCCGCTCGACCGGCTGCGGCTGCTGTTCGGCCCGGTGCTGCGGGAGTTCCTCGGTGTCGGCTACTTCGGCGCGGCGCCCGGCTGGCCGGCGGCACTGCAGACGCTGGCCGTGCTCGGCCTGGCCGGGGCGTACCTGGTCGCCTGCTGGCGGCGCCGGCACGGCCTGGCCGCCCTCGTCCTGCTCCGGGCCGACGGCGCGCGCCGCCCGGCCGACCTGACGCTGCTCGTCCCCCCGGTGGTCGTCCTGTTCTACGTGCTCTCGAAGTTCGCCTGGTGGGCCGGCGAACCGCGCTACCTGTTCGCCGCGTACCCGGCGCTGGCCCTCGGCCTGGCCGCACTGCCGCCCGGCCGCCCACCGCACGACGGCCGGCCGCCCGACCACGCACCGCACCGCCCACCGCCCGGCCGCCGGCCGCACGGCCGCCCGATCGGCCGGCTGGCCGGGCCGCTCGTCGCCACGGCGTTGCTGCTGGCGGTCGGCGGCTCGTCGCTGGTCACCGTGATCCGGCACGGCGGGGACGGCGACGCGGGCCGGGACGACTGCCTGCTGGCCGCCGGCGGGTGGCTGGCCCGGCACGGGATCACCGCCGCCTACTCCGACTACTGGACGGGGATGCCGCTGCAGTTGCTGGCCGGCGACCGGTACGGGCTGTCGGTGGCGCCGATGAACTCGGGACGGGCGAAGTTCCCGGCGCTGCGGTACGCGGCGGACGCGGCGCCGCCGGCGTACGTGGTCAGCCGCGCGCTCGACCCGATGGGACAGGCCGAGGACCAGGTGGCCGCGATGGACCGGGAGCTGGCCGGGCACGGCGTGGCCGCGACCAGAACCCAGGTCGCCTGCGTGACCGTCTACACCGACCTGCGTCCGGCGCTGCGCCCTTGGGAACTGGGCATGGGCCGGACCCTGCCACCAGGGCGCCGCTGATCCGCGAATGCTGGGAACGCTCCCACAGATCCCGCTACATGACCTCTTAGCTGGGTCATATCGGGCCGATCAGCACAAATCTAACGGCTTACGTAGCCGATCGGCCGGTGGTTCAGCCGCTCGTCGCAGCGTTGCGCCCGTTCAACGGCGACCGCTCGCCCGCTGAGGGAGCGTTCCCACCGCGTGTCGCCGGCCGCGGCCCGCTGGGCGCGCGCCTTATTCCGTCCCCTTACGCAGGCCTTCCGACCCTACTTACGGTTCTCCCACACCAACCGAGACGCCGGGCACCGGAAGATCGGTACCCGCACCCGAGGGGGGCCCTCCATGATCGCAGTCCGCCGCCGCAGCGCCGCCGATACGGACGCGCGCAGCCGCGAGGCCGAGGTCGGGCCCGCCCGGACCGTCGAACCCACCGGTGCCGCCGGCGCCGTGACCACCACGGCGACCGCGCCCCCGACCATGGACGAGGCCGCGTTCCGGCAGGTCTGCCACGAGCACCGGGGCGCCCTGTACGGATACACCCGCCGGTTGATCTACGGCGACCCCCAGCTTGCCGAGGACGTCGTCCAGGAGACGCTGCTGAGCGCGTGGCGGCACCCCGACAAGCTGGACAATTGTGAGGTCTCGATCCGGCCGTGGCTGTTCACGGTGGCTCGCAACCTCATCATTGACAAGCACCGGGCACGCAGGCGACGGCCGACCGAGGTGAACGATGCGGTGCTGGCGAGCACCCCCGCTACGATCAGCGACATCGACGCAGCACTCACGTCCTGGACGGTGCAGCAGGCACTCGCCTCGCTGACACCGGAACATCGGGCCGTGCTCGGTGAGGTCTACTACCGCGGCCGCTCGATCGCTGAGGCCGCCGCGACGTTGGGCATCCCGGAGGGCACGGTCAAATCCCGCACGTACTACGCCCTGCGCGCACTGAAGCTGGCGCTGGAGGAACTCGGCGTCAGCCCCGCCGACGGCCTCGGCTGACGGCCGGCGGGCCGGCCCCGGCCGGGCCGCGCCGGAGCCGCGCAGTAGCGTTGGGCGCGTGCGCCGGGTCCTGCTCACGCCGAAGTGGCTGATCGGGCATGCCGTCGTCGTGGTCCTCGCGGTCACGTTCTGCCGGCTGGGCTGGTGGCAGTTCAGCCGCTACCAGGCCACTCACGGGGATCTGCAGAACCTCAGCTACGCCGTACAGTGGCCGGTCTTCGCCGCGTTCGGCGTCGTGATGTGGGGGCGCATCCTGCGGGACGCGGTCCGGCCGCCGGAGCAGCAGCGGCGCGCCGCCGGCCCCCGGCTCCGCCCGGCCCAGCCAGCGGTCCTGGCCCCGGCACCCGCCGCCGCGCCGGCCAGCCAGCCGGTGGATCCCGTCGATCCGGCCGAGCCGGACGACGAGCACGCGGCCTACAACCGTTACCTTGCCTCGCTGTACGAGCGGGACCGACAGGAGCAATCGTGAGGATGACCGCCGCGGCCCTGCTGCGCTACCGGGTGATCGCCTGGGTGGTGGGCGTTGGGCTGGTCGTGCTGGTGCTGATCGGCCTGCCGGTGAAGTACGCCGGCCACAACGACATCGTGGTAGCCGTCGTCGGCCCAGTTCATGGCTTCCTCTACATCGTGTACCTGCTGACGGCGGTGGATCTGGCCATCCGCGGCCGCTGGCCGGTGCTCCGGACGCTGCTGGTGATGCTCGCGGGCACCGTCCCGTTCCTGTCGTTCGTCGCGGAGCGGACGGTGACCCGGTTGGTGACGGCCGAGACAGCGGTGCCGGCCGCGGTCCCGGCAACGCCGCAGCCCGGCAACGCGGGACCCCGGTAGCGCGCCACCCCCGCGGCCGGCGGTGGCCGGCGGCGAAACGCCGGTGCCGCCGGCCGCGCGGTCAGGTCAGCGGCGCCGGGTGACCGCCCAGCCACCCACCCGGGACCCGACGCCGGCCAGGTGCAGCGCGACGCAGAACAGGCCGGCCATCATCAGCGTCTGCGGCGTGAACGCGTCACTGACCTTCGCGTCGGCCCAGTCCAGGATGAGACCGAGCCCGAAGATGACCGCGGCGATGATCGCGAACATGGTGACTCCTGTCGGACGAGCCCGGTTCCGTGTGCCGGCCTACATGCCGGGTCGGGATGCCGGACTGCGGGGTCAATCAGGCGATCATTACCACCGGAAGGCGATGTTTACTCCCCGGCGTTGACTCCCCGCCGGGCACGACGATCGGAGCGCGATGCGAATCGGTGCGGTCTTCCCGCAGACCGAGATCGGCAACGACCCGGGCGCGAGCCGGGCCTGGGCGCAGGCCGCGGAGAGCCTCGGCTACCGGCACGTCGTGGCGTACGACCACGTGCTCGGGGCCGGCCTCGACACCCGGCCGGACTGGCGCGGGCCCTACCACGCCGGCACCCCCTTCCACGAGGTGTTCGTGCTGTTCGGCTACCTGGCCGCGGTGACCGGGTCGGTCGAGCTGACCACGGGTGTGCTGATCCTGCCGCAGCGGCAGACCGCGCTGGTCGCGAAGCAGGCGGCCGAGGTGGACGTGCTCTCCGGCGGACGGATGCGGCTGGGCATCGGCGTCGGCTGGAACTCGGTCGAGTACGACGCGCTGGGCCAGCCGTTCGGCAACCGCGGCGCCCGCTGCGAGGAGCAGATCGAGGTGCTGCGCGCGCTGTGGGCCGGCCACACCACCAGCTACGCCGGGCGCTGGCACCGCATCGACAACGCCGGCATCAACCCGCTGCCGGGGCGCCGGAATATCCCGATCTGGCTCGGTGGGCAGGCCGAGGCGACGCTGCGCCGGGCCGGCCGGCTCGCCGACGGCTGGCTGCCGCAGCGGCCGCCGGACAGCACCGCCGCGGCGATGCTCGAGCGACTCTGGCAGTACACCGCGGATGCCGGCCGGGCCCGGGCCGACGTCGGTGTCGAGGCGCGGCTGAGCATCGCGCTGGTGCCCGCGGACGGCTGGGTCGACTACGCCGTCGGCTGGCGCGAGATGGGCGCCAGCCACCTCGACGTGAACACGATGGGCGCCGACCTCGACACCGTCGACGGGCACATCGCCGCGCTGGGCCGGGTGATGGCCGCGATCGGCTAGCTCGGCCCGGCCGCGGCCTGGGTGCTGATCACCTTCCAGCCGGACGCCTCCTGGGTGAGCACCACGATGAACGACTGCGGCGGCGACTTGGGCACGGTGATCGTGACCCCGATGGTGCCGGTGGTGCCGGCGCGGCGCCAGGTCTCGGGATGCACGTCGACCTTGCTGCCCGGCGGCAGGGCCTTGCGGACGTCGGCGAACTTGCCCGCCGACGACGGCGCCAGGCCGTCCCTGTGGCCCGCGGCGAACGCCGCCGGCAGGCCGGTGAGCAGCTTGGTCACAGCGTCCACATTGGACTGCTCGGCGGCGTCGGTGCCGGTGTGCAGCACCGCCCGGGCCGGTGCCGCCGGCGCGTCAGGCCCGGAGTTGTGCGCGACGACCGCGACCACGACGCCGCCGAGTACGACCGCGACCGCCCCGCCGACGATCGCCCGGCGCGACCAACCCATGCCCGCTCCCTCGTTCTGCCCCTCCGCTGTGTATCACGGGCCGGCCGGCCGTCCCGCGGTCACCTGCCGTCAGTGCTGGCGCAGCATGATCCGGACAGTGCCGCGCTGCCGGGCCGCGCCCAGCCAGGTGCCCCAGAACGTGCTGGTCGGCGCGGACCAGGTGCCGGCCACCCGGGCCCGGCCGGTCCGGCTGTGACCGTCGGTGTAGTTCAGCACGCCGACGTACAGCAGCGAGGCCGGCGTCGGCAGCCGCAGGTCGAGGCTGAACGCGGACGCCGCCGGGACCGAGCGGACCGCCACCCGGGGTAGCGGCGCGCCGATCAGCAGCGGCGGGTCGATCTCGTAGCTGAGGTCGACCATGCGCGCACCGGCCAACTGCAGCGCGGCCGACCAGAACGTGCCGACCGGTTCCGCCGGCGGCTCCCCGGCGCGCAGGCCGGTCCGGACCGCGCCGGCCGGCTGCCCGGTGCCGCCCCGGCCGCGCCGACTCCACCAGAACCGCGCCACCGGGCGTTCCATCCGACCACCCCTCCCGCCGCGGACCTCGTACCCGCCGATCGCCGCCCCCAGGCACGGCAGCCGATTTCCGGGCGCCGTCGGGCACCCTAATCTTCGGTAGCTCAACGTCACAGTAGATCTGCGAAAAGTTATCGCCGTCATCCTGAAACTCCTCGCCACCCGGCCGGCCGGCTACAGTGGCCGGCCGGCTGGGGAGCCGACCGGATGGGGAGCCGGCCGGATGGGAGGTTGTGATGGCTGAGGCGGTTCCGCCCGGGCCACCGGAGGTGCCGCTGCTCGGCGGCGACGTCACCGAGGGCGTGGTAAGGGTCGGTGACACCGTGCGCCGGCCGCGCCAGCCCTGGTCGGACGCGGTGGCCGGCTACCTCGGCCACCTGGCCTCGGTCGGGTTCGCCGGTGCGCCGCGCTGGCACGGGGTCGACGCGCGGGGCCGCGACATCCTCGACTTCATCGCCGGCGAGGTGCCCGGCGCGCCGCCGGAGCCGTGGGCGACCACCGACGCGGTGCTCGCCGACGTCGGCCGGCTGCTGCGCCGGCTGCACGACGCGTCGCTGTCGTACCAGCCGCCGGCGGGCGCCCGCTGGTTCGGCACCGACCGCCCGATCGCCCTGCCGCCGGACGTGCCACCGCTGTTCGACGGCCCGCCGGAACTCGTCACGCACAACGACGTCACCCCGCAGAACGTGGTCTTCCGGAGTGGCCGCCCGGTCGCGCTGATCGACTTCGACCTGACCCGGCCCAACATCCGGCTCGCGGACGTGGTCAACACCGCCGTGCACTGGCTGCCGCTGAAACACCCGGCGGACCGGGAACCGGTGTACGCGGGAGTGGACGTCCCGGCCCGGCTGCGCGTGCTGGCCGACGCGTACGGCCTGGACGCCGAGCGCCGGGCCGGGTTCCTCGCGCAGGCCCGCCGCGGCGCGCGGCGCAGCTGGCACCTGATGAAGGCGAACGCCGAGCAGCGCGGCGGCGGCTGGGCCCGGATGTGGGCCGAGGGCGTCGGCGACGCGATCCACCGCCGGCAGGCGTTCCTGGACGCCGAGCACGACGCGCTCGCCGCCGCCCTCACCAGCTGACCGACCACGCCGCGGACGGTGGCGAGCGGGGCCCGGGCATCCCGACCCGGGCGCCGATGGTCGGGCCTGCCGGGTGACCGACGCGGGCGGTCAGGTGGCCGTTGGCTCCGGGGCTTCCGGGGCGGCGCCGGGCGCCGGCGGGGTGGCGGGGCGGCCGAGCAGCGCCTGCACCAGCCCGTACCGGACCGCCTCCGCGCCGGTGAGCAGGAGCCCGGCCTGCATGTCGGTGATCACCTTGGCCACCGGCTGGCCGCAGGCGTCGGCGACGTGCTGGTAGAGGTAGTCGAGCTGGTGCTGGTGCTGCGCGATCCGGCTGGCGAGCTGGTCGGCGGTGCCGCTGGTCTCGAACCGCGGCTCGCGCAGCTGCAGGGCGGTGTGCCGGTGCGCCATCCGGCTGGTCGCCGACGCGTAGACCACGACCGCCGCACCGCCGAGGATGCCGCCGGCCACCGCGTGCACCGGCGCGCGCAGCAGGTCGATGGTCTCGGCCAGCATGATCGACGCGTCCAGGTTGCCGTCGGAGCAGCTGATGTGCAGCTGGATGGGTTGCTCGGAGGTGCCGTCCAGCAGCATCACCTGGGCCGCCGCGCTGGTCGCCGCGGCCTGGTCGAGCTGGCCGGTGAGCAGCACGATCCGGCGCTCGTACAGCCGCTCGCGCAGCTCCTGGGTGAGCGGGGACTGCTCCGGCGGCAGCATCACCGGCGGCCCGGGCTGTGGCGCCCAGGGCCCCGGCGTCGGCCGGGGCGGTGGGATCTCCGGCCGCTGCGGCCCGCCGGGCGGGTCCCACGGCGTGTTCTGCGGCCAGCCGGCACTTTGCTGGAATCCGGACATCGGCGACTCCTCGACCTCGGGACGGCGCCTGGCCACGGTAGGCCGACCCGGTGGCGGTCGGCAGCCCGGCTTCGCCAACAGCGCAACCGGGCGGCCATTACACTCCCGGCGATGACCACGAACAGCGGATTGTTCGCGGACGCCTCCAATTTCGCGCTGCGCTTCGTGCCGGACTACGACCGGATCAGCCAGATCGTCACGTCGCTGCGTGACCTCGGCCTCCGGGTCGCGCTGACCAGCGGCTCGTTCGACATCCTGCACGAGGGTCACTCGATGTACCTGGAGGCGGCCCGGGCGTTCGGCGACTTCCTGATCGTCGGCGTGGACAGCGACGAGAAGATCCGCAAGCGCAAGGGCGCGAACCGGCCGGCGGTCCCCGAGCAGGAACGGCTGCGGATGGTCACCCACCAGCGCGGCGTCGGCCTGGTCACGCTCAAGGCGCTGGACGAGCCGCGCTGGTCGCTGATCAAGGCGGTCCGCCCGGACGTACTGGTCGCGACCGCCGAGACCTACACGCCCGAGCAGATCGCCGAGCTGGAGGAGAAGTACTGCGGCCGGGTGGAGGTGCTGGAGCGGATGGCCACCGTCACGACGTCCGCCCGGCTCCGGCTGCTCCAGCTCGGCCTGGCCGAACTGCTGTCCGAGCAGCTCTCCGAGCGGCTCCCCCGCCTCCTCCAGGACATCATCGACGAGATCGTCGGCAAATGAGCGAGCAGTCGGCCGGCGGACCCCTCCCGACCGGGGACGGCTACGCCGGAGCCGGCGCGGCGGAGCTGGGCGGGGGGAGCACGCGGGTTCTGTTGTACCTGCCGGTGCTGCACGCCGGGTACGAGGCGTTCCTCGACCGGTACCCGCACGCGGCCGAGATCCTGCTGCTGGGGCGGGGGTTCGCCGCGGAATTTCCGGTGCTGGCGAAGGAGATCCGGGCGCTGCCGCCGGACCGGGCGGCCGCCTACCTGCGCGGGGCCGGGCGGGGGCCGGTGCGGGTGATCGAGCCGGCCGACCTGCCGGCCGCGGTCGGGGCCGGCACGCTGGTGATGCCGGACGAGGACGTGCTGCGCGAGCTGGTCGACCGGTATGCGCTCGGCACCGCCCGCGAGGTCGTGTTCGACCGGACGTTCCTGCGCTGGGACCGGTCCTGGAGTGCGGCGCAGCGGCCGGCCGGCTGGGACGGCACGGTCCGCGCGGACGAACTGGCCCGGCGGCTGCTCGGCGCGGCGGTCACCGCGGCCGACCGCAGCTCCGACTGGTGGCGGCAGGTCGGCGCGGTCGCCGCCCGCGATGGCGCCGTGCTGGCCACCGCGCACAACCAGCACCACCCGACCGAGTACGCGCCGTACCTGGACGGCGACCCGCGCAACAGCTACCGGCGCGGCGAGCGGATCGACCTGTCCACCGCGATCCACGCCGAGGCGGCCATCGTGGCCCGGGCCGCCCGCGACGGCCAGCCGCTGGCCGGCGCCGACCTGTACGTGTCCACGTTCCCGTGCCCGGCCTGCGCGCGGCTGGTCGCGGAGGCCGGTTTCCGCCGGGTGTACTTCGCCGGCCCGTATTCGCTGCTGGACGGGGAGAACGTGCTGCGCCAGGCCGGCGTCCAGCTGTACTGGGTCGACCTCGCTAGCCCGGCGAACCCGGCCGGGAGCTGAGCTTCAGCCGGACCGGCCGGTGCGTCGGGTCGGCCACGTCCCCGACGATCACGTGCACGTGCACGTGGTAGATGGTGCCGCCGGAGAAGCGGCAGTCGCCGTTGCGGCTGCCCAGCCCGTAGTACGTCAGCCCGTAGCGCTCCCGGACCCAGCCGAGGGCCGGCCAGAAATCCGCCTGCGCGGCCGGGGAGAGGTCGAGCAGGTCGGTCACGTGCTCGTCCGGCACCAGCAGCAGGTGCAGCCTGGTGCCGGCGTACGGGAACTCGTTCGGCGTGACTGTCCACAGTGGAGTGCGATGCAGGATCGGCTGGTTCCCGTCCGCGGCCAGGTGTTCCGGGCAGAAGACGCAGGTGCCGGACGCGTCCAGGGCGAGCATGTCCGCCCGCTGCTCGTCGGTCCGCGCGTTGCCGAGGTAGTAGAGCGGCATGTCAGCGCCGCTCGTACCGCTGGAACGAGTACGGGAACTCGGCGTCGGCGGCGGGGTCGGTCGTCTCGGCCAGGCTGAATCCGTCCAGCCAGCCGGGCGGCATCACGACGTCGCCGGGGATCTCGGCGTGCAGCCGGGTCAGGTACACGCGGTCCACTTCGGACAGCGCGGCCGCGTAGACGCCGGCGCCGCCGATCACGAATACCTCATCGCGGCCGGCGAAATCCTCGATCGCGCGGGCCACCGAGAGCGCCGCCGGCACAGACGGCTGTGGCAGCACCGGCCCGTCCGCGGCGCGCCCGGCTCTGGTCACGACCACGCTGATCCGGCCCGGCAACGGGTGCCCTAGACGGTCCACAATGGACTCATGGGTGCGCCGGCCGACGACGACCACGTGCCCGGTGGTCAGCCCGCGGAACCGGCGCAGGTCGGCCGGCAGGTACCAGGGCAGGCTGCCGCTGCGCCCGATCACGCCGTTCTCGGCCACCGCGACGATCAGCGACGTCCTCACGGGGCCACCGGGATGCGGCCGATGCCGGGGTGTGGGTTGTAGTCGGCGAGCTCGAAGTGCTCGGCCCGGAAGTCGTGGATGTCCTTGACCTGCCGCCCGTCGCCGGTCAGCTGGACGGTGGGCAGCCGGCGCGGCTCGCGGTCGAGCATCAGCCGCACCTTGTCGATCTGGTCGGCGTAGACGTGCGCGTCCGAGATCGTGTGGTAGTAGCTGGCCGCAGGATAGCCGGTGAGATGTTCCAGCATCAGCAGCAGGGCCGCGTACTGCACCATGTTCGACGGCACCCCGACCGGCACGTCGCCGGAGCGCTGGAACATGTGCAGGTGCAGCCGTCCATTGAGGACTCGCACGTGCACCCAGCCGTGGCAGGGCGCGATCGTCGTCTGTGGACGCTTGCCCACACCGCGCACCTGGTACTGCGGGATCCACGGCGAGACGAAGTGGGTCCGCACCTCGGGCAGCTCGTCGAGCTGCTCGACCAGGTGCCGGAACTGGTCGAAGCCGCCGGCGGTCCCGTCCGGGAAGTGGCCGAACGCGCCGCCGTACGAGCCCGGCCCGATGTCATTCGGCGGCAGCCCCCGCTTGCCGGTCTTGTCCGGCGTGGCCCACGGGCCCCACCAGTCGCAGCCGAACTCAGCCAGCTCCGGCAGCGTGGTGGCGCCGTTGATGAACGCGCACAGCTCGCCGATCGGCTTCCGCCAGAACGACTCGATGCTCCGCTCGGTGATCACGGGGAAGCCGTTGTCCATGTCGTACCGCAGGGTCTGCTGCATCAGCGTCAGCGCCGCCGGCCCCTGCCGCGTCGGCACCTCCTCGCCCCCGGCGAGGATCCGTTCGAGCAGGTCACGGTACTGGTTGTCCGGTTTACGCCGATCGAAGGGCAGATACTGCATCCGAACACCTCCCGTCCAGGTGCCTGGACATCCGGCCGAGCGTAACCAGCCGGTACGCGCGCGCCGCGACGGCCGGCCGGGTCCGGCGGAAGGTCCAGCGTGCGCTCGGCGCCGCGACCCGCCGCGTCCGGCCGGAAGCACTGGCGGCCCAGCGAGGTTGGCGCTGGTACCTGACTCATCGAGGAAGAGGCGAGATGACCGCGACCACGGAGCGGGAGATCCGGATCGAGACGTCGCCGAAGCGGGTGCGGGCGTACCTCGGCGGCGCGGCGGCGGCCGACAGCACCAGCACCGCGCTGGTCTGGGAGTTCCCGGGCTACCCGACGTACTACTTCCCGGCCGCCGACGTCGGCGCCGAGCTGGTGCCGACCGGGCGGACCGAGGAGACCAAGGGCATCGGCGAGGCCGAGCTGTACGACGTGGTCTCCGGCGGGAAGACCGCGCCCGGCGCGGCCCGCAGGCACCCGACGGCCGCCGACGAACGGCTGCACGACCTGGTCAAGATCGACTGGAAGGCGATGGACGACTGGCTCGAAGAGGACGAACTCGTCTACGTGCACGCGCGCAACCCGTACAGCCGGATCGACATCCTGAACAGCTCCCGGCACGTCCAGGTCGTGGTGGACGGGGTGACGGTGGCCGACTCCCACCAGCCGCGGATCCTGTTCGAGACCGGGCTGCCGGCGCGCTACTACCTGCCGCTCACCGATATCCGGATGGACCTGCTGGAGCGGTCCGACACCAGCACCGCCTGCCCGTACAAGGGCACCGCGGGCTACTGGTCGGTGCGGGCCGGCGGCCGCAGCCACAAGGACCTGGTCTGGATCTACCGCACCCCGCTGCCGGAGAGCCAGAAGATCGCCGGGCTGGCCTGCTTCTACAACGAGCGGGTCGAGCTCTACGTGGACGGCGTCAAGCAGGACCGACCGGGCCGGCTGCGTTGACCGCGCGGCCGGCCCGGCACCGGTTCCGGTGCCGGGCCGGCGCGCACGGGTCACCCCGTCGCGGTAGCGGTGGCCCGCGCCGCGGCCCGCACGATCCGGGCCAGCGCGAGGGCGCCGACCGTGCCGAGCAGCGCCAGCACCGACAGCCAGGTGTAGACGACCGTGATCGCGTGCGCCGACGCGTGCGGTCGGGCGTGCGCGGCCAGGTTCAGGAACAGCGTCCCGAAGAGGGCCACCCCGATCACCTGCGAGAGCTGCAAGGTCGTGGTGAGCAGGCCGCTGGCGTCCGCGGCGGCCGAGACCGGCACCCGGACCAGCGCCTGGGACAGGATCGGGCTGAGCGCGAAACCGAACCCGACGCCGAGCACGATCAGCGTCGGGGTCAGCCACGGCTCGCCACTGTCACCCGCGCGCAGGCTGGCCCCGATGCCGAGGTAGCCGGCCGCGCTGAGGAACAACCCGACCGGGGCGACCGCGTGGTGCACGCCGGCCGGCAGCCGGCGCCAGAAGTAGCCGACCGTGCCGAACGTGGCCGCCGCCGGGGCGAACGTGAGCCCGGCGCGCAGCGCGGTGTCGCCCAACCCGAGCTGCAGGTGCAGCGCGAGCGTGAACAGGAACCCACCATAGGTGATCATGCCGGCGGCCAGCGCCACCACGCCGGCCGTCATCCCGGGGGCACGCAGCACGTCCAGGTTGAGCAGAGGGTCGCCGCCGCGGGCCGCGATACCCCGCTCGACCCGGACGAACACGACGGCGAGCGCGAGGCCGGCGACGAGGCTGACCCAGGTCCAGGCGGGCCAGCCCTGCTCCCGGCCGAGCACCAGCGGCAGCACGATCAGCAGCACCGCGGTGGACGCCGTGACCAGGCCGACAAGGTCCAGCCGGCGGCCGCCGGGCACCCGGCCGACCGGCACCAGCCGCGGCACCAGCACCGCCAGCGCCACCCCGATCGGCACGTTCAACAGGAACACCGGGCGCCAGCCGGCGCCGGCGATGTCCGCGGTGACGATCACCCCACCGACAATCTGGCCGGCGACCGCGCCGACGGCGATCACCGTCGCGTAGATGCTCAGCGCCCGGGCGCGCGCCGAGCCGGTGAACTCGCGCTGGATCACACTGAAGATCTGCGGCACCATCGCGGCCGCGCCGGCGCCCTGCACGAACCGGGCACCGATCAGGAAGCCGGCGTTCGGCGCCAGCCCGCAGGCCAGCGACGCGAGCGTGAACGTGGCCAGCCCGCCGAAGAACATCCACCGGGTGCCGAACATGTTGCCGAGCCGCGCCGCCGTGATCAGCAGCATCGCGTAGGTGATCGCGTAGCCGGAGATGATCAGCTGCAGCGCCGAACCCGACGCGTGCAGGTCGGCGCCGATCGTCGGCATCGCCACGTTCACGATCGTCGCGTCCAGCAGGGCCATGAACTGGCCGGTGACCAGCACGGCCAGCATCACCCAGCGGCGCCGCTCGGATGCCGCGTCCGCCGCCGGGTCGACGGCCGCTGTCACCGTTTTGTCGGTGGGCAGTGCTGTAGTGCTCATGTCGCCACCATGCGGGCTGGCGGCGATCGGTGCGGAGAGCCTGTTGATCCTGGTACTAGCAGCACCTGCTACCAGGATCAGCCAGAAGCGAGGATGGTGTCATGAGGAAGCACACCGGCGGCCCCCGCCGCCCCGCTCCGGAGACCGCCTCATGACAGGGCACCCCGGCGGCCTCCTCCGCTCCGCTCCTCGGTCGCTGGCGCTCCCTGCGATGCTCACTGCGGAGGCCACCTCATGACCGCGATCGAGGAGCCGACCGCACGGCGGGTGGCGAGCGCGCCGGCTGCCGGCGGCGGGCGCGGTGAGCGCCGGGCCGAGCTGGCCGAGTTCCTGCGGGCCCGCCGGTCCCGCATCCGGCCGGCCGACGTGGGCCTGCCGCCCGGC
Source organism: Mycobacteriales bacterium (assembly GCA_039648995.1). Taxonomy (GTDB): domain Bacteria; phylum Actinomycetota; class Actinomycetes; order Mycobacteriales; family CADCTP01; genus JBBWZH01. The sequence continues at coordinate 3,350 of JBBWZH010000259.1, read as the reverse complement.
TTCCGGCGCCGCACCCCCGGCCTGCGCCGGGAGGAGGTGGCGCAGCTCGCCGGCGTCGGCGTCACCTGGTACACCTGGCTGGAGCAGGGCCGGAAGATCCACGTCAGCAGCCAGGTGCTGACCGCGATCGCGCGCACGCTCCGGTTGGACGAGACCGAGCGCGAGCACCTGTTCCGGCTGGCCGAGACGCCGACGGTGGTGCCCGCCGCCGAGCAGGCCACGATCCCGGACGCGGTGCTGGAGATCCTCACCGCGCTGGAGCCGCTGCCCGCCAACCTCCTGAACAGCCGGTACGACGTGCTCGCCACCAACGCCGGCTACCGCCGCCTGTTCGAGGACTGGCACGACGGCGAGTGCCAGATGCACAACGTGCTCTGGTGCTGCTTCGTCGAGGCGGGCGTGGAGAGTCGCTTCGTGAACCTGGCCGAGCAGAAGCCGCGGCTGGTCGGTACCTTGCGCGCGTCGTTCGCGCACCACCTCGGCGAGCCGGCGTGGACGGGCTTCATCCGCGAGCTGTGCGAGGCCAGCCCGGAGTTCGAGCGGCTCTGGGCGCGGCACGACGTGGCTCAGCCGGCGGCCACGATCAAGCAGTTCCGGCGACCCGGCACCGGTATCCTCACGCTGCACTCCACCAGCCTGGCCGTGGCCGGCATGTCCGAGGCCCGGATCGTCACGTACACACCGGTCGACGAGCACACCCGCCGCTGGATCCACGCCGGCTGACGGCCGCACCCGACACGGCGCCGGCCATCGGAGCGGGGCGGGCAGCGGGCCGTATCGTCTGGCTGCCGCCGCACGGTGGAGGGAGCCGGCGTGACCATCCGCAAGATCGCCCCGATCGGCCATCCGGTGCTGCGCACGCCGACCCGGCCGGTCACCCCGGACCAACTGGCCGACGCGGTCACGCAGCGGCTGATCGACGACCTGATCGACACCATGCGGGACGCCCGCGGCGCCGGCATCGCGGCGCCGCAGGTGCACGAGCCGGTGCGGATCGCGGTGATCGAGGTGGATCGCAACCCGCGGTACCCGTACAAGCCGCCGATCCCGCTGACTGTGCTGGTCAACCCGGTGCTGGAGCCGGTCGGCGGCGAGACCGTGTCGATCAACGAGGGCTGCCTGTCGGTGCCGCTGCGCGGTGACCTCAGCCGGCACGCGCAGGTCCGGGTGCGCTACCTGGACCGGGACGGCCGCGAGCACACCGAGGTGCGGCGCGGGCTGACCGCCGGCACGTTCCAGCACGAGGTCGACCACCTGGACGGCACCCTGATCGTCGACCGGATCGACCCGCGCACCCTGGCCACCTGGGACCAGTTCGACCGCCACCAGCGCGCCGCCTTCGTCGAGCGGATCACCCGGTTCGTCGAGGCCACCGGCTCGTGACCCCGGGCTCAACGCCCGGCCCGCCGGCCGGGCCGGGAGCCGGGTCCGGGCCGGGAGCCCGGTCCGGGCCGGGAGCCGGGCCGGGGACGGCGGCCGGGCCGGGGACGGCGGCCGGGCCGGCGTACTGGTGTGAGTGGGCATGGCTGGGTGGTCCGCGGGTCACCGCGTCGGTGCTGATCGAGACGGCCGGTGGGCGGATCGCCGCGGTGACGGCCGGGGCCGCGCAGCCGGCCGGGGTCATGCCGCTGCCCGGGATCACGCTGCCCGGGCTGGCCAACGTGCACTCGCACGCGTTCCACCGCGCGCTACGCGGACGCACCCACCGGCCCGGCTCGTTCTGGTCCTGGCGGGAGCAGATGTACGCGCTGGCCGGCCGCCTCACCCCGGACAGCTACCACGCGCTGGCCCGGGCCGTGTTCGCCGAGATGGCGCTGGCCGGGGTGACCGCGGTCGGCGAGTTCCACTACCTGCACCACGGCCGCGACGGCCGCCGCTACGCCGACCCGAACGTGATGGGCCACGCCGTCCTCGCCGCCGCGGCCGACGCGGGGCTGCGCATCACCCTGCTGGACGCCTGCTACCTGGCCGGTGGGGTCGACGTCCCGGTCACCGGCCCCCAGCGCCGCTTCTCCGACGGCTCCGTGGCCGCCTGGGCCGACCGGGCGACCGCGCTGACCGCCGGGCCGGGGGTGCGGGTCGGCGCGGCCGTGCACAGCGTGCGCGCGGTGCCGCCGGCGGCGATCACGGAGGTCGCGCGGTGGGCGGCCGAACGGGGCGCACCGCTGCACGTCCACCTGTCCGAGCAGCCGGCCGAGAACGAGGGGTGCCTGGCCCGGTACGGGCGCACCCCGACCGAACTGCTCGCCGAGGCGGGGGCGCTGACCGCGGCGACCACCGCGGTGCACGGCACCCACCTGACCGCCGCCGACCGCGGCCTGCTCGGCGCCGCCCGCACCGGCGTCTGCCTCTGCCCCACCACCGAGCGGGAACTGGCCGACGGCATCGGCCCGGCCGCCGCGCTGCACACCGCCGGCGTCCGGCTCAGCCTCGGCAGCGACTCCCAGGCGGTGATCGACCTGCTGGAGGAGGCGCGGGCGGTCGAACTCGACGAGCGGCTGGCCACCGGTGCCCGCGGCCACTTCGGCGCGGCCGCCCTGCTGCACGCGGCCACCCTGGCCGGGATGCGGGCGCTGGGCTGGGACGCCGGCCGGATCGAGCCGGGCCGGCTGGCCGACCTGGCCACTGTCGGGCTGGGCAGCGTCCGGCTGGCCGGCGTCCGCCCCGAGGACGCGCTGGAGCACCTGGTGTTCGCCGGCACCGCCGCGGACGTCACGCACACGATCGTCGGCGGCGCGCCGGTCGTCGCGGCCGGCCGGCACCGCCACCTCGACCCCGCCGCCGCGCTCCGCACCGCGCTCGCGCCACTCGACGCCGATTAGGGCTGGTGGCCGGGGCGGGAGCGGCGGTAACGTCCTACGACGTCTGATAGGAAGACTTCCTAACCATTGGAGTCTGCCGATGCGCCCGCTCCGCGCGTCCGTGCTCGTCCTGGTGGCCCTGACCGCGGCGGGGGCCGCGAGCCCGGCGGTGCCGGCCGTGGCCGGGCCGCGGATCTCGGCGCTGGTCCGGGTCGACCAGCTCGGCTACGCCCCGGCCGAGAGCAAGCAGGCCTACCTGATGACCTCGGCGGCGTCCCCCGGCGCCCGGTTCATGGTGCGGGACGCGGCCGGCCGGGTGGTGCTGTCCGGCCAGGCGGGCGCCAGCCTGGGCAGCTGGAACGCCCGCTACGGCACGGTCTACCCGCTCGACTTCAGCCGGCTCCACCGCCCCGGCACCTACCGGATCGCGGTCGCCGGGCTCGGCGCGCTGTCCGCGCCGTTCCAGGTCGCGCCGGCCGGCCGGCTCTGGCAGCCCCGGGTGGCCGACGCGGTCACGTTCTTCCAGGCCCAGCGGGACGGCCGGGACGT
>JBBWZH010000226.1:0-6485 GCA_039648995.1 Mycobacteriales bacterium | reverse complement strand
CGGCGGATGCCGTCCGGGCCGCCGTCGATCTCGTCGTGCGCCGCGGAGCCGCGCCGGCGCGCGGTCTCGAACCCGTCGCCGACCTCGACGCCCTTGATCGCCTGGATGCCCATCAGCGCGGCGGCCAGCCGCGCGTCCAGCCGGCGGTCCCAGTGCACGTGGCTGCCCAGGCCCGGCGGCAGCCCGTAGCCGACCACCTCGACCACGCCGCCGAGCGTGTCGCCGTCCTTGCGGGCCGCGTCGATCTCGGCCACCATCGCCTCGCCCGCGGCCGGGTCGAAGCAGCGCACCGGCGAGGCGTCCACCGTGGCGAGGTCGTCCGGGCCGGGCAGGACGCCGGCCGGCGCGGCCGCCGCGCCGATCGAGACCACGTGGCTGAGCAGCCGGGCACCGAGCACCTGGTCGAGGAAGGCCCGGACCACCACGCCGAGCGCGACCCGGGCCGCGGTCTCCCGCGCGCTGGACCGCTCCAGCACCGGCCGGGCGTCGTCGAAGCCGTACTTCTGCATGCCGACCAGGTCGGCGTGGCCGGGGCGGGGCCGGGTCAGCGGAGCGTTGCGGGCCAGGCTGGCCAGCACCTCGGCGTCGACCGGATCGGCCGCCATCACCGTCTGCCACTTGGGCCACTCCGTGTTGCCGATGCGGACCGCCACCGGCCCGCCCAGCGTCTGCCCGTGCCGCAGCCCGCCGAGGAACTCCACCTCGTCCTGCTCGAACGCCATCCGGGCGCCGCGGCCGTAGCCGGCACGGCGGCGCAGCAGCCCGGCGGCGACCTCGGCGGACGTCACCCGGACCCCGGCCGGCAGGCCCTCCAGGACGGCGATCAACGCGGGTCCGTGTGACTCCCCCGCGGTGAGCCAACGCAGCATGCCTAGATCCTTTCACGCCGGCGGCAGTGCCCCGCCCAACGGTCGGTCGAGCGTCCGCGCTGGTCAGCCGCGGTCAGGTGGACGGGGGCAGGCCGCTCGCGGTGAGGTAGGCGTCGACCACCCGCTGCCCGGCGACCACCGCGAGCAGCGCGCCGGCCAGCAGCGACGGGCCGAACGCCACGTCGCTGCTCCAGCCCACCCGGCGGCCGACCAGCAGGGTGACCGCCACCACCGCGCCGACCGCGAACCCGGCGATGAGACCGAACAGCAGCACGCCCCAGCCCAGCCAGCCCAGGTAGAGCCCGAGCACGCCGGCCAGCTTGACGTCGCCGAAGCCGAGGCTGCGCGGGCTGGCGAAGGCGAGCAGGAAGAACACGCCGAACACGGCCGCGCCGGCGATCACCCCGCGCAGCAGCGCCGGCAGGTCGTGCCGGGTCAGTGAGGCGGCGCCGAGCAGGGCCAGCCCGATCGGGTAGCACGGCAGCGTGAGCCGGTCAGGTAGCCGCTGGCAGTCGACGTCGATCACGCCGAGGGTGACGCCGACCGCGGCCAGCCAGAGGTACGCCGGGAGCTGCGCGTGCGGCCCGATCCCCGCGCCGGTCACGCCGAGGGCCGCGGCGGCGAGCACGGTGACCACCGCCAGCCGGCGCCGGCTGGCCGGCTCGCCCCGCCACGCCACCGCCGTCAGCAGCGGGTCGCCGGCCGGCACCCGGATCGTCAGCCCTGCCAGGAACGGCCCCAGCAGCACGCCGAGCAGCGCGCAACCCACCCCGGCGGAAACGGACACGGCCCTGGACCCTACTGCGCCGCCCGCCGCCGCCCGCCGCCGCCCGCCGGCGGTCAGCCGGCGGGCTGGCCGACGGCGGCGGTGAGGGCCGTGCGCATCGCGTCGACCGGCGCCTCGTGCCCGGTCATCAGCCGGACCTGGGCGGCCGCCTGGTGCAGCAGCATCGCCAGCCCGCTCACCACCCGGCAGCCGGCCGCGGCGGCGGCCGCGGCCAGCGGAGTCGGCCAGGGCGCGTAGACCACGTCCAGCACGGTCGTGGGCGGGCGCAGCGGCAGGTCGGCCAGCACGTCGGCGGCGCCGGCCGGGACGGTGGAGATGATCAGGTCCGCGTCGGCGGCGGCGCGCAGCCGGGCCCAGCCGTGGATGGCCGGCCGGACGCCGAGGCGCTCCCCCGCGGCGCCCAGATCGCCGGCCCGGCCCGGGTCGCGGACCAGCACGGTCGGCCGCGGCACGCCGATCTCGCGCAGCGCGGCCAGCGCGGCCTGGGCGGTGCCGCCGGCGCCGAGCAGCACGGTCTGCGCCGGCGCCGTCACCCCGGCCTCGCGCAGCGCCGCGACGATGCCGGCCACGTCGGTGTTCTCGGCGCGCCAGCCGCCACCGCGCAGCACCAGCGTGTTCGCTGCGCCGACCGCCCGGGCCAGCGGCGACACCTCGTCGGCGACCGCGAGCACGGTGCGTTTCAGCGGCATCGTCAGCGACAGGCCGGCCCATTCCGGGCCGAGGCCGCCGACGAAGCCGGCCAGGTCGGCCTCGCCACACTCGACCGGGTCGTACCGCCAGTCGGTCAGGTCGAGCGCGGCGTACGCCGCGCGGTGCAGTACCGGTGACAGTGAGTGCCCGATCGGTTGGCCGAGCACTGCCGCGCGGGTGATCACTCAGAAGACGCCCGCGGCCTGCGCCTGCGCCTTGTGGTTCTGGAAGTCCTGGTAGTCGGAGGTGAAGTAGGACCGACCGGACTTGTCGATCTTGACGAAGTACAGCCAGTCGCCGGGTGCCGGGTGCAGCGCCGCCTTGATCGCGACCTCCCCCGGGTTGCAGATGGGGGTGGGTGTCAGCCCGGCATGCCGGTATGTGTTGTACGGCGAGTCGATCTGGGTGTCCTGCACCGAGACCTTGATCCGGTTGCGGTGCAGCGCGTAGTTGATCGTGGAGTCGAACTCCAGCCGCTGGCCAGCCTGCACCCGGTTGTAGACGACCCGGGCGACCTTGGTGAAGTCGACCGTGATCGCCTCCTCCTCGACCAGCGAGGCGACGGTCAGCATCTTGTACGGGGTGATGCCGAGCGCGGCGGCCTGCGCGGACAGGCCGCTGTCGTCCACCCGCTGCTTGTAGGTGGCCACCATCGTCTGCAGGATCTTCACCGCGGGCGTGCCCGGGTCGATGTCGTACGTGGCCGGGAACAGGAAGCCCTCCAGTCGGCCGCCGGCATAGGCGGGCAGGCCGAGCCCGGCCGTGTTCTTCGCCGCCGCCTGCAGTTGGGCCAGCGGGACCTTGGTCGCCTTCGAGATGCGCGCCAGCACCTCGCTGGTCGGCAGGCCCTCGGGCACCGTGAACTTCGACTGCAGCCGGGCGGCCGGGTCGAGCAGCAGGGTGACCGCGGACTGGCCGCTCATCTGCTTGTGCAGCTTGTAGAAGCCCGGCTGGATGCTCGGCGAACGCGGGTCCTTCTTCGCCGCGTTCCGGAACGCCTTCTCGCTCTTCACCACGCCGAGCTTGGTCAGCGTGGTGGCGATGTCCCCGGCGGTGTCGCCGGAGTGCACCTGCACGGTGACATTCCCGGTGCCGGCGCCCGCGTAGTCGGGCGTCTTGCCGAAGCTGCCCAGGAGGTGCTGGCCGCCGTAGACGATGCCGCCCACCAGGGCGATGATCACCAACACCGCGAGCACCGGGCCGAGCGGGTTTCGGCGCTTGCGGCGGCGATGCTGGCGCCTGCGCTCCGCCCGGGTGGGGCCCTCGTCGTACTCAACGCCGCCAAAAATCGACAGATCGCTCACGTCACCGCACCATCCGGGCCGCGTCCAGCCACCCCTGCAGTATGAGGACCGCCGCAGCCTGGTCAACGACTTGCCGCTGCCGACGGCTGGAAATCCCCCGATCGGACAGAGTTCTGCTCGCTGACACCGTTGTCAGCCGCTCGTCCGCGAACCGCACCGGCACCGGCGCGATCCGCTGGGCGAGCGCCCCCGCGTACTCCTCGGCGGCCCGCGCCGCCGCCCCGTGCCGGCCCGACAGCGACCGCGGCAGCCCCACCACGACCTCGACCACCGCGCGGTCGGCCACGATGCCGGCCAGCTGGTCGAGGTCGGCGCCACCCGCGATGTCCCGGGCCAGCGTGGCGAGCGGTGTCGCCAGCACGCCGGCCGGGTCGCTCAGCGCGACCCCGACCCGGACGCTGCCGACATCCACGCCCAGCCGCACCCCCGGCTGGAAGCCGACGCCCGGCCGGGTTCCAACCGGCCCGTCGCCGCCGACGGACGCCCGGGCCCGGGGCCGGCGAGGCCGCCGGCCCGACCCTGGCTCGCCGGCCGCACCGGCCCGGCCGTCAGGCCCCCCGGCCCGGCCGTCAGGCCCGCCGGCCCGGCCGTCAGGCCCAGCGGGGCCGTCAGGCCCCCCGGCCCGCGACGCCAGCCCGCCCGGCGCCCAGCCGACCACGGCCGGCCGGCGGACCGGCGGCCGCGGCACCTGGCCGCTCGCCGCCGTCACCCGGAGCCGGCCACGCGCCGCCCCACGACGTGTTCCACCAGCAGCAACGCCTCCGGGACCCCATCCGGATTCGTGCCCCCACCCTGGGCGAGATCGTCCTTGCCACCGCCGCGGCCGGCCACCGGCGGAGCCAGCGCCCGGACCACGTCGTTGGCGGAGATCCCGCGCATCCGGGCGGCCTCGTTCGTGGCGACCACGAACGACACCCGCCCATCGGCCCGCGACGCCAGCGCGACCAGGCCGGCGCGGCCCGGGTCGAGCCGGCCGCGGACGTCCACCGCGAGCGCGCGCAGGTCGTTGCCGCCGAGGCCGCCGGGCACCTCCGCGGCGACCACCGCGACCCCGCCGACGTCGCGCGCCCCCCCCGCCAGGCTGCCCGCGCCGGCCAGCACCGACTCGGCGCGCAGCCGCTCCAGTTCCTTCTCGGCCGTCCGCACCCGGTCGACCAGCGACTGCACCCGCTCCGGCACCTGATCGGCGGGCACCTTGAGCGCGTCCGCGAGGCCGGCCACCAGCAGGTGCTCGCGGGCCAGGAAGCGGAACGCGTCGAGCCCGACCAGCGCCTCCACCCGGCGCACCCCCGCGCCGATGGACGCCTCGCCGAGCAGCTTGATCAGCCCGATGTGCGCCGACCGCGGCACGTGCGTACCGCCGCACAGCTCCCGGGAGTAGTCACCGACCTCGACGACCCGCACGTCGGTACCGTACTTCTCGCCGAACATCGCCAGCGCGCCGATCCGCTTCGCCTCGGCCTGCGAGGTGACGAAGGCGTGCACCTCGAGGTCCCGGATCAGCACCTCGTTGACCTCGTCCTCGATGTCGGCGAGGACGGCCGGCGGCACCGCGCCGGGCGTGGTGAAGTCGAACCGCAGCCGGCCGGGCGCGTTCAGCGAGCCCGCCTGCGCCGCCGTCTCGCCGAGCGCGCCGCGCAGCGCCCGGTGCAGCAGGTGGGTCGCGGTGTGGCTGCGGGAGACCGCCTTGCGCCGGTCCACGTCCACCGCCGCCAACGCGTCCGCGCCGGCCCGCAGCTCGCCGCTGACCACCCGGCCGCGGTGCACGATCAGCCCGTCCACCGGCGTCTGCACGTCGTCGACCTCGAGCACCGCGTCCACCCCGCCGGAGCGGACCGTGATCAGGCCTGTGTCGGGCTGCTGGCCGCCGCCCTCGGCGTAGAACGGGGTGGTGTCGAGCACGACCTCGACCTCGTCGCCCTCGCCGGCCACCGGCACCACCGCGCCGCCGACCAGCAGGCCGGCCACCCGCGACTCCCGGGCCACCTCCGCGTACCCGGTGAACGTCGACCGGCCGGACGCGTCCAGCAGCTCCCGGTACGCCGAGACGTCCGTGCCGCCCGTCTTGCGCGCCTGCGCGTCCGTCTTCGCCCGCTGCCGCTGCTCGGCCATCAGCCGGCGGAACCCCGCCTCGTCGACGGACAGGCCCTGCTCGGCCGCCATCTCCAGGGTCAGGTCGATCGGGAAGCCGTACGTGTCGTGCAGCTGGAACGCCTTGTCGCCGGGCAGCCGCGAGCCGCCGCTGGACCGGATGGCGCTCACCGCCGTCTCCAGGATCGTCGTGCCCGCCCGCAGCGTCTCGCCGAACGCCTCCTCCTCCGCGTACGCGTACTGGGAGATCCGGCCGAAGTCGGTGGCCAGCTCCGGGTACGACGCGGACATGCAGTCACGCGCGACCGGCAGCAGTTCGGGCAGCGCCAGGCCGTCGTAGCCGAGCAGCCGGATCGCCCGGATCGCCCGGCGCAGCACCCGGCGCAGCACATACCCGCGCGCCTCGTTGGACGGCACGACGCCGTCGCCGAGCACCATCAGCGACGACCGGACGTGGTCGGCCACCACCCGCAGCCGGACGTCCGCCTCGTGGTCGGCGCCGTACTTGCGGCCGGCCAGCTCCGCCGCCCGGGTCAGGATCGGGTAGACCTCGTCGATCTCGTACAGGTTCGGGACGCCCTGCAGCAGCAGCGCCATCCGCTCCAGGCCGAGCCCGGTGTCGATGCTCTTCGCCGGCAGCTCGCCGAGGATCGGGTAATCCTCCTTGCCCTCGCCGGGGCCGCGCTCGAACTGCATGAAGACGAGGTTCCAGAACTCCAGGTACCGGTCTTCGTCGACGGCCGG
>JBBWZH010000178.1:0-8325 GCA_039648995.1 Mycobacteriales bacterium | reverse complement strand
AGGGCCATCGGCGACCGCTGGTCCCGGTTCACCGCGAACACGACGACCGCGCCCTCCGGCGCCCCGCCATCCGACGAGGACTGCACCGCGACCGCGTCCAGCAGCGGGACGTCGCCGTACTCGGCGGTCTCGTGCCGGTCGCCGGCCGGTTCCAGCCGCAGCACGGTGCCGCGGCCGTACCGGGAGGTGAGCGCGAACGGGTGGTAGCTGGCCTGCCGCCACGCCGCGCCGCCGGGCTCGGTCATGATCGGCGCGATCACGTTCACCAGTTGGGCCAGGCAGGCGATCCGCACCCGGTCGGCGTGCCGGAGCAGCGTGATCAGGAGGTTGCCGACCACCACGGCGTCGGTGACCGAGTAGACGTCCTCGAGTAGCCGCGGCGCCACCGCCCAGCCCCGCTCGGCCTCCTCTTCCTGCGCCTGGAACCGGCTCACGTACCAGACGTTCCACTCGTCGAACGAGATGCCCAGCCGCTTGCGGTGCCGGCCCACCGCCCGGACGTGGTCGGCGGTGGCGACCACCTCGTCGATCGCCTGATCCATGTCCGCCGCGCTGGCCAGGAAGCTGTCCCGGTCCGCGCCGTGCTGCTGGTAGTACGCGTGCATGGAGACGTAGTCGACCACGTCGTACGTCTCGGCCAGCACGGTCGCCTCCCAGCTGCCGAACGTCGGCATCCGGCGGTGCGAGCTGCCGCAGGCGACCAGCTCGATGCCGGGATCGATCAGCCGCATCACCCGGGCGGTCTCGGCGGCCAGCCGGCCGTACTCCGCGGCGGTCTGGTGCCCGATCTGCCAGGGCCCGTCCATCTCGTTGCCGAGGCACCAGACCTTGACGCCGTAGGGCTCCGGGCTGCCGTTGGCGCGGCGCAGGTCCGACCAGTAGGTGCCGCCGGGGTGGTTGCAGTACTCGACCAGGTTGCGCGCCGCGTCGATGCCCCGGGTGCCGAGGTTGATCGCCAGCAGCGGGTCGGTGCCGACACCACCGGCCCACCGGAGGAACTCGTCGGTGCCGACCTGGTTGGTCTCGATCGAGTGCCAGGCCAGCTCCAGCTTGGTCGGGCGCTGGTCGGCCGGCCCGACGCCATCCTCCCAGTGGTAGCCGGAGACGAAGTTCCCGCCCGGGTAGCGGATGATCGGCACGCCAAGGTCGCGGACCAGCTCGGCCACGTCCTGCCGGAAGCCGTCCTTGTCGGCGGTCTCGTGCTCGGGCTCGTACAATCCCGTGTAGACACACCGGCCCAGGTGCTCCACAAAGGACCCGTACAGGCGCGGGTCGACCTGGCCGATGCGGAACGCGGGGTCGACGGTGAGGCTGGCTGCCGGCATCCGCGCCTCAGCCCTTGAGCCCGGTGCCGGCGATGCCCTCGACGATGTTCCGCTGGAACAGCAGGAACACCGCGATCAGCGGCAGTGCGCCGAGGATCGCGGTGGCCATCGTGTCGGCGTAGCGGATGCCGAACGCACCCTGCACGGTCGCCAGGCCCACCGGGATCGTCATCAGGTTCGGGTTGGTCAGCACCAGGAGCGGCCAGAGCAGGTTGTTCCAGGTGGTGACGAAGGTGAAGATGACGACCGCGGCGACTGCCGGCCGGCTCAGCGGCATGATCACCTGCCGGTAGACGCGCAGCGAGCTGGCCCCGTCGATGCGGGCGGCCTCGTCCAGGTCTTTAGGCAGCCCGTCGAAGAACTGCTTGAACACGAACACCGCCACCGCAGTCGGCACCTGCGGCAGGAACACCGCGTAGAACGTGTTCAGCAGGTGCACCGAGCCGAACTCGCGGAACTGCGGCACGATCAGCACCTGGCCGGGGATCATGATGCCGGCCAGGATGAACCAGAACACCCAGTTCTTGAACCGGAACCGCATCCGCGACAGGGCGTACGCGGCCAGGCTCCCGGTGACCACGGTGAACGCCGCGGCCAGCGCCGAGGTGATGAAGCTGGCGCCGTACCACTTGAGCATGTCGGTGTTGCGCAGCGCGTTGGTGAACGCGCCGAAGGTCGGATCGTGGATCAGCCAGGTGGTCTTCGTGGTCTCCGCGTTCGGCTTCAGCGCGGTGTCCGCCGCCCAGGCCAGCGGCACCAGCCAGAGCAGCGCGCAGGCGATCAGCACGCCGACGCAGATCCGGTTGAACAGGCTGGTCCGCCACTTCAGCTGGGCCACGGTCACGCCGGCCGCGCCGGCGCGGGCCGGCGCCAGGGTCACGCTCGCCATGGTCAGACCTCCCTTTCCTGCCGGCGTACCAGGAGGAACCAGCCGGCCGAGACGGCCAGCACGACGACGAAGAACAGCATCGAGATCGCCGCGGCGTAACCGGTCCGGTAGTTGGTGAAGCCCTCGTCGTAGACCAGTTCCAGAATCGAGCGGGTCTTGAAGTTCGGGCCGCCGAGCGTGATCAGGTACATCTGGTCGAACACCTTCAGCGACGCGATCACCTGCAGCACCGCCACCAGCGTGGTGGTGCGGCCGAGCAGCGGCACGGTGATCGTCTTGATCTGCTGCCAGGGGGTGGCGCCGTCGATCGCGGCCGCCTCGTACAGGTCGCGCGGGATGTCCTGCAGCCCGGCGAGGTACAGGACGAAGTTGAAGCCGAGCGTCCACCAGACCGTGGTGATCGCCAGCGAGACCATCGCGAAGTTCTCGCTGCCCAGCCAGTTCGGCGCGGTCAGCCCGACCTTGCCGAGCACCGTGTCGAACAGGCCGAGGCCCGGCGTGTAGAGCCAGAGCCAGATCAGCGCGACCACCGCGGACGGCAGGATGTACGGCGCGAAGAAGGCGAACCGGAAGAACCAGCGGCCGAAGCCGACCCGCTCGGCCAGCAGCGCGAACGCCAGCGCCAGCACCACCAGCGGCGGCGTGGTGAGGATCGTGAACCAGAGCGTGTGCCACAGCGACGACCAGAAGTCCGCGCTGCGCAGAGCCTGGGTGTAGTTCGCCAGCCCGGCGAAGCCGCCGAGGCCGGGCTTCACCAGGCTGGTGTGGAAGAAGCTCATCAGCAGGCCGTACAGCGCCGGGCCGATCACGAACAGCAGGTACAGCAGCAGGAACGGGGCGAGGAAGCCGAGCGCGGGCCGGCTCTCGTCGCTCACCTCGCGGCTGCCCGCCGCCACCCGACGGGATGCGGTGGCGGCGGCGCGCGGGACGGCCTGGGTGGACACGGTCGACCTCCGAAGGCTCGTCGGTCTGGGGCCTTGTGTCGGGTGGATCTGGTGTCGGGTGGATCTGGTATCGCCTGGATCTGGTGTCGCGTGGGCGGGTGTCGCTCAGATGGGCGGTGCGGTGGCGGCGAGATCGCCGAGTTTCGTGTGGATCTGGCGCAGCGCGGAGCCGGGCGCCAACTGTCCGGATAGGACACTGCCGATCGCGGAGCCGGTGACGATCTCGAACCCGGAGCCGGAGCCGGAGTACCAACCGTCCGGGTCGTACACGGCGGCGTCCGCGGCGGCGGCGTAGTCGGACTGCGGCGTCATCTGCTTGTACTCGTCGCTGTCCCGGAACGGCAGCCAGGCCGGCACGTGCCCACCCTCGGCCCAGGTCTTGCTCTGGTCCAGCATGGACCGGACGAAGCCGAGCGAGCGGTCCAGCTGCGCGGCGTCGGCGGCCGGCTTGCGGGGCAGCACGAGCGTGTGCGAGTCGGCCTGGCAGGCGTAGCTGGCGCCGCCGTACACGTTCGGGAACGGCGCCATCGAGAACGGCGTCTTCGCCGTCTGGAAGGTGGTGATCTCCCACTCGCCCTGGAACAGGAACCCGGCCTGGCCGTTCGCGAACATCGCGATCGAGCCCTGGTAGTCGACGGTGCGCGGGAACGTGCCGTCCCGGGTGAGGCCCGCCAGCAGGGCGAGCACCCGGTCCGCCTTGGCGTCGTCCAGCACCACCCGCCGGCCGCCGTCGGCGAGCACCTGCCCGCCGAGTTGGGCGTACAGCGACTGGAAGATCCGCCACGGGGTCGCGGACTCGTTGATCACCGCGACCACCCCGCCGTAGCCGCCGGTGACCGCCTTGGCCTTGTGCATCGCGTCCGCGAACGCCGCCTCGCCGGTGATCGGGCGCAACTTGTCGCCGTCCATCAGGCCGGCCTTGCGGCAGACGTCGGTGTTGTAGAACATCACGAACGGGTGGGTGTCCAGCGGGATCGCGTACACCTTGCCGTCGACCAGGCCGGCGTCCCAGGTCTTCGGGTTGAACTTGTCCCGGGTGAGGCCGAACCGCTGCAGGTCGTCGGGGCGCAGTTCGCGCAGCAGGCCGCCAGCGACCATGGTCCGCATCCGGGTCAGGTGGGCGACCGCGACATCCGGTGGCTTGTCGCCGACCGTGGCCAGTGAGAGCTTCGTGTAGTACGGGTTGCCCCAGGCCAACGTCGTCGCGCTCAGCGTGACCGCCGGGTGCGCCTGCCGGTAGCCGTCCAGCATCTGCTGCATCCGGACGCCGTCGCCGCCGCCGAACAGGTTCCAGTACTCCACCGTCCCCGGCTCCTCCCGGGACGCGGTCAGCCCACTCAACACCGGCACCGAGCAGCCGGCCAGGCTCGCGGCCCCGGCGCCGAGGCCGGCGGCGACCGCGCCGCGCAGCACACTCCGGCGGCTGATCGCGACCCCGCCCGCCGACCGGACACTGCCTGGTTCACCGCGCATGGCCTGTCCTCCCACTGTGGACAGACGGGTCCCGGGCTCGGACGGAGCGGCGGGGCGAGGGCACGGCGAACCGACACGTCGCTATGCCCCGGCCTGACAGGCTTGCTGCCGGTACGGCCGGGCTGCGGAGACAAGTCCGATGTGAACGTTCTCAAGGCCGCCTTAGGCTGTCAAGACCTCGCGCCCCCGCGACCGGCTCGGAATGTCCAGAGTGGACATCAGGGTCCGCTCCGCCGCTGCCACCGGGTGCTCGGCCGCCGGGGTGTCGGGGTTAGCGTGGGCGCATGTGCCGCAACATCACCGAACTGCGCGGGCTGCAGCCGCCGGCGACCGACGACGAGATCGAGGCCGCGGCGCGGCAGTTCATCCGGAAGGTCAGCGGTCTGCGGCAGCCGCCGCCGGGCGTGGCCGAGGCCTACGAGGCCGCGATCGCCGAGGTCACCGCCGTGACCCACCGGCTGCTGGACGTGCTGCCGGCCCGCCGCCAGCCGCCGGCCGCCGTCCCGCCGCTGCGCCGCCCGGAGGTCCGGGCCCGGCTCGACCGCGCCAAGCCGTAGCCCGGCCCCGACGGCCCGCCGCTTCCCGGCACCGGTGCCGGAGCGGGCGCCGCCCGGATCCGCGCGTCTCCGGCGGGCGCCGGAGCCACCCGCTCCCGCGTAGCCGGCCCGACGCAACCCGACGCGCCCGGACGCAACCCGACGCGCCGAGGCGCCCGAGGCGGCGCGCCCGTCGACGGCTCCGCCGGAACGATCGAGCTCACCCGCCGGGACACGGACACTGGACGGCCGGGCGCTCGACTTCGAGTATTACGGCCAGAGGTGCGTCACCCAGGTCCCCGGCTGAGACACCGCCCCGCGCAACGGCTGAATTCTGAGCAAAGCACGGAGTAGGAGCCGGCAGTGAGCGTGCTCGAGTCGATCATCGACGGGGTCAAGCTGGACCTGGCCGGCCGGATGGCGGCGCTGCCGTTCGACCAGCTGCGGGCCCGGGCCGCGGCGGCGCCGCCGGCGTTGGACGTGCTGGCCGCGCTGCGCCGGCCCGGGGTCGGCGTGATCGCGGAGGTGAAGCGGCGCAGCCCGTCCCGTGGCGCGCTGGCCGAGATCGCCGAGCCGGCCGACCTGGCCGCCCGGTACGCCGCCGGCGGCGCGCTGGGCATCAGCGTGCTGACCGAGCAGCGCCGGTTCGGCGGCTCGCTGGCCGACCTGGACGCGGTCCGTGCCCGGGTGCGGGTCCCGGTGCTGCGCAAGGATTTCGTGCTCGGCCCGTACCAGGTACACGAGGCGCGGCTGCACGGCGCCGACCTGGTGCTGCTGATCGTCGCCGGCCTGACCCAGGAAGCGCTGGTCACCCTGGTCGGCGAGGTCGAGGTGCTGGGCATGACCGCGCTGGTCGAGGCGCACACCGAGGACGAGGCCGACCGCGCGGTCGCGGCCGGCGCCCGGGTCGTCGGCGTCAACGCCCGCGATCTGCACACCCTTGAGGTCGACCGGGACGTCTTCGCCCGGATCGCGCCGCGGCTGCCGGCCGACGTGATCACCATCGCCGAGTCCGGCGTACGCGGCCCGGAAGACCTGCTCGCCTACGCCGCGGCCGGCGCCGACGCCGTACTGGTCGGCGAGGGCCTGGTCACCAGCGCCGACCCGGAGGCCGCCGTCCGCGCCCTGGTCGCCGCCGGCATCCCCGGCTAGACCGCCCGCAACCGGCCCGCGCTGGCCGACCGGTCGAAACCGGCCAACCGGCTCCGCCGCCGGGACGCGGCGTATACATTGCCTACAGTGGAGTCGGGTAGCCGGATGCGGCCGGACGAGATCGCCAACGCGCTGCGTCGAGCGGTCCGGGAGCGCGTGTTCGCGCCCGGCGAGGTGCTGAACCAGGATCAGCTGGCCCGGCGGTTCGGCGTGAGCCGGGTGCCGTTGCGGGAGGCGCTGCGGACGCTGGTCGGCGAGGGCCTGGTGGTGATGAACACCGGCCTCGGCGCGGTCGTCACCGAGCTCGACGCCGACGAGGTCAACGAGCTCTACGAGCTGCGGCTGCAACTGGAGCCGGCGCTGGCCGCGCCGATCGTGGCCCGCTCCCGGCCGATGGACGCGCAGACCCTCGCCAGCGTGGTCACGTCGATGGCCGAGCTGGAAACCGGCCAGTCGGAAGAGTGGTCGACGCTGAACTACCGGTTCCACCGCCGGCTGTACGAACTGTCCGAGCGGCGGCACGCGATCCGCCTGGTGGTGCAGGTGCTGAACCTCGTCGAGCCGTACGCCCGGGTGCACGCGCACGTCCTCGGCTCGCGGACGCAGGCGCAGGCACAGCGCGCCGAGATGGTCGCGGCACTGCGGGCCGGCGACGGGAAGACGCTGCGGGCGCTGCTGGTAGACAGCATCGCGACCGCCCGGGCCGACCTGGTCGCCTCGATGCAGCAGCTGGTCGCGCCGCCGACCGACCCGCTGCGCCGGCTGCTGGACTGACCCGGCCCGTTGACGGAGTGACGCCCGTCACTGTATACAGCGAATTCACATTGTTTAGCCGATCTCCTCAGGAGGCGGTGCACGGTGGGAGCACGGTCAAGACTGTTTGCCGGTGGTTGCGTCCTCGCGCTGCTCGCGGCCGGCTGCGGGTCGAAGGGCGAACGGGCCCCGTCGGCGAGCGCCGATTCGCTGGTGCTGGGAGCCTCGATGTCGCTGACCGGGTCGCTGGCCCGGGAGGGCCTGCTGACCAAGGAGGGCTACGACCTCTGCCAGGCCACGGTGAACGCCAGGGGCGGCGTCCCGATCGGTGGCCGGACGTACCGGCTGGACCTCCGCTACCAGGACGACACCTCCAAGCCGGACACCGCCGGCACGCTGGTCGACCAGTTCAACGACCAGGGCGTCAAGCTGATCCTCGGCCCGTACGGCTCGGCCACCACCGAGGCGGCCGCCGCCGTCATCGAGCGCAACCACCAGGTGATGGCCGACTCGGCCGGCGCCGACGACAAGATCTTCGAGAAGGGCTACACCCGCACGTTCGCGGTGCTGTCGCCGGCCACCAAGTACGCCGCGTCGATCGTGAAGGCGATCGCCGAGCTGGCGCAGCCGCGGCCGGCCCGGGTCGCGTTCCTGTCCGCCGACGACGGCTTCTCCAAGACCGTCACCACCGCGGGCGCCGCCGAGGCCACGGCGCAGGGCATGGACGTGGTCGCCACCGAGTACGTCCCGAACGGCGCGTCCGACGTCAGCGCCAGCCTGACCAAGGTGAAGTCCAAGCGGCCGGACGTGATCATCGGCTCGGTGCACCTAGTCGAAGGCGTGGCGATCATCAAGCAGGCCAAGGAGCTGGGCATCACCCCGGCCGGCGGGTTCGGCGAGACGGTCGCCCCGCCCACCCCGGACTTCACGCAGACCCTCGGCCCGATCGCCGACGGCGTGCTCGGCTCCACCCAGTGGACCCCGCAGACCACCGGCAAGGACGCCTGGTTCGGCACCGCGGCCGACTACGTGACCGCGTTCAAAGCCAAGTTCGGCCGGGTGCCCGAATACCACAACGCCGAGGCCACCGCCGCCTGCCTGACCCTGATACTCGGCGCGCAGAAGGCCGGCAGCACCGACCCGGACAAGGTCCGGGACGCGATCGCCGGCCTGAACGAGTCCAGCTTCTTCGGCCCGATCACGTTCGATCCGACCGGCAAGAACCTCGCCAAGCCGATGGCCGTCATCCAGAT
>JBBWZH010000151.1:0-9081 GCA_039648995.1 Mycobacteriales bacterium | reverse complement strand
CGCCGCCCAGATTCGCCGGCGTGGGCTCGTGCCGATGAACATCCCTCATGGTGGGGAACCGCCTTCGGTCCGTCCTCGACGCCCGGCGGCCTGCGCGCGGTCCACATCCGTTGCCGCTCGTCGCGGCGGGGCCTGCGGCGGACTGGGCACTGTGTCGCGCGGCTTTCTGCTACGTCACTCATTCAGGCTCTGTCGGAGGCCGGCCACTGCCCACACTAGGTACCGTTGTCCGCTCGCGTCACGTCACCCGCTCGGGGCTTCATGCCGGTGGCTCTGCGTGTCCGCCGGCGGCCAGCGGGCTCGTGGGCCCGAACGCCCGACCGTCCGGACGGTCAAGCCGACCGACGCCCATCGGCTTCGGCTCGTGCGCTTCGGTGTGGGTGACCTGTGCCGGGCCCGGCCGTGTCGAGCCGGCTACGTCGTCGCGTGCCGCGTCAACCGGGCCGGTGCTTTCGCGGACGGCGTTCCCGGGAGGGACGGTGGCGCCGCGATGGAGGGCAGGTGCAGTGCGGTGTTGTCGGTTCGTGTTGGAGGTCAAGCTGCCGGCGGTCGGGGCTGGGAGAGGGTGGTGGCGATCGCGTCGGCCAGCAGGTCGGGGTGGTCGATCCCGTTGACGACGTCGAGCAGCGTCGAGGCCGTGAGCGCGCGTTCGGCCGGCGCCGCCGCGGCGGGTGCGCGGCGGGCGGCGGCCAGCGCGTCGGCGAGCCGGCCGGTGCCGGCGACGACCAGGACGCGGCGGCCGGCCGCCAGCGAGTGGGTGATGTCGTCGAGGGTGATCGGGCCGCCGTTGATCACGACAGTGAGGGAGGGGGAGGTGCCGGCGAGGGCGGTCGCGACCAGCGAGATCCATGGTGGTTCGGTGCCCCATGCCTGGCCCGGGACGGCGACGAGGTGGGTGTGCTGTGGCCCGAACTCGGCGGCGTCGTCGATGAGGGGCACTCGTTCCGGCCACCGGATCGTGCCCTCGGCGGCGACGCCCACCGCCGGGTAGTCGGCGGCGGCGGCCGCTCGGGCCCGGCCGGCGAGAGCCAGTACCCCGGCGTCGGTGCCGCCGTCGACGAGGCACGCCCCAGCGCGCACCACCCCCGCGACGAGCCCGTCCCGGAACAGCGCCCGCCACGCCGCGGGATCGTCCATCTCCAGCCCGTTCGCGCCGCCGACCAGCACGACGACGGGCCGGCGGCCGACCTCCAGGCCCGCGTCGGCGAGCGCCGCGGCGACGGTGGCGACGTCCGGCGGGGGGCCGGCGAAACGGACCAGGGGCACCTCCCGGCCGCCGATCCGGACCGCCCGGACCTGGGCGGCGGTCGGCGGCGGCTGGTCCGCGCCGGGGGCTGCTGGGCCCGCTCCGGTCGTGGTCACGGCGAGTCTCGGGCGTCACGCCGCGAGAGCCGTCCGCCGGGCCGCGAGGACGATGTCAACACGGTCACGGACATGATCGCCGTCCAGGTCCAGCGCTCCCGCTCGAGGGCGGTCTCGACGGCGTCCACGGCCCGGGCGAGCGACTCTTCGTCCGCCGGATTCTCCGCCCGCAGTTCGCGGAGATCGTCGCGCGCCTCGGCGAAGCTCGACGCCAGGACCTCGCTGCGGCGGAACTGCAGCCAGGCCTCGCTCGTGGCGAGCAGGGAGGACATCAGGCCGATCACCGTACCCGGCACCGGGAGCAGTAGGGAGGCAGCCGCCACCACGACGGTGCCGGCGGTGAGCGCGAGCCGGATCAGGTGCCAGCGGCGGGCGGTCCGGCGGTGCCGGTCGGCGCGGTCGGTGAAGTAACCGATCTGGTCGTCCATCCGGTGCTGGCGGTAGAACTGCCACCGCGTCTCGATGCTGGTCGTACTGATCTCCCGGCTCAGCGGCCCGTCGCCGGCGTCGGCCCGCCCGGTCGCGCAGCGACGCCACGCGCCGGAGCGCGCGGCTTCGGCTTCGCGCCTGGCCCGCACCCAGTCGGAGTCGACCCCGAGCCAGCGCAGGGTCAGGCGCATCCCGACCGCGGCCAGCAGCAGCACCGCCGACGCGGTGTCGTCGAACCCGGCGCGGTCGTGGGACGGCACCGGGAGCAGTTGCGCCGCCGGCGCTGCCAGTAGGACCACCAGATACGCGGCCTCCAGCCGGGTCGCGGCCCGCTGCTCCCGGGCGGCCTCGAACTCGAAGGCCCGCAGCGCCGGTGGCACGATCTCGGCGTTGATCGACGGCGCGGCGCGCTTCCGGAGGGCCTTGCGGGCCCGCGTGGGCGCCCTGCTCATCCGCCGGCCCGGTCGCGTCGCTGCCCAACCATCGTCGCCTCCCCCTGCCCGCGGCACGACCGGCGATGCGGGTGCTTGTTCGGCGGAGACCCGGTCGTCCCGCCGGTATCATTTTTGCCTACGGCTCCTCTGTGTGGACGACGACGGCGACGCCGTCAACTGGATGACGATCAGGGCGGGGGTCGACGCATGATCATGCTGAGCTACTCACGCACGGACGAGGCCACCGTCAAGGCGCTGGTACAAGGCCTGGAAGCCGCGAAGCGGGGAGTGTGGTTCGACTACAACCTCGGTGGCGGCGACGCCTGGTGGGACTCGATCCTGGAGAACATCCGGTCGGCGCCGGTGTTCCTGTTCGCGCTCTCCGACGCGTCGCTGCACTCCAAGCCGTGCCGGCTGGAGTTGGACTACGCCCTCGCCCTCGGCCGCCCGATCCTGCCCGTCCAGGTCGGGCCGATCACCAGTTTCCGCGCGAACCCGCTGGCTGCCCTGCAGATCATCACGTACGACCCGGGTAGCGCGCGCTGCGGGTTCGCGATTCTCGCGGCGGTCGACGCCGCCGCGCAGCGGGTGCGGCCGCTGCCGGACCCGCTTCCGCCGGCGCCGCCGATCCCGTTCGGCTACCTGCTCGCGCTCGGCCGCCAGATCGACAGCACCGAGCTGTCCGTGAGCGACCAGGTCGCCGTCGTCGACCAACTGCGCCGCGCTCTCGGCGAGGAGACCGACGAGGCCGCGCGGCGGGACGTCCTGTCGATGCTGAAGAACCTCAATGCCAAACCCTGGACCACCAAGCGAACCGAGCGGGAGATCGCGGCGCTGCTGTTCGTCCACACGCCGACGGCGCCGCCCGGCGACGGGACGAACGACGCCGCCCGACCGCGTGGCCAGGCCGAGCCGGCGGCGACGCCCGGGGCGAGCGCGCCGCCGAGCCCCGAGCCCGATCCGCGGGAATGGTTCGCCGAACGGCTCGAGCAGTTGCAGCGGCAGCGGGCCGCGGCGGAGCGGGCCGCGGATCCGGATCCACCGCCCTGGCACCCGCCACCCGATGCGGCCGCCCAGTGGAGCAGGACGTTCGCCCATGAGGAGCCGCCCGGCCCCGCCACGGGCAGCGCGTTCGCACCCGGCCCGGTGGGCCCGGACGCGACACCTCCGTCCGCCCACTTCGCCGTCTCCGCGCCCCCGCGACCCGACTCACCGCTCACCGCCCGGTGGCCAGCCGCCGCGCCACCGACCACCGCGCCGCCGAGCACCCCGCAACCGACGACCACGCCGCCGAGCACCCCACAGCCCACCGACGCACCGCCGGCGAACCAGCTCCAGCCGCCTCAGGCGGGTGGTTCGCCGCCGGTCAACGCCCGGGTCGGGCCACCGCCCCCGAGCCACGTGGCGATGAGCATCGTCGCGCTACTGCTCTCCGTGGGGCTGGCCGGGCCCGCCCTGTACTTCTCGTCCCAGGTTGACCGGCGCCACGCGGCAGGTGATCTGGCGGGCGCGCGACGGGCATCCACCGAAGCGAGGGTCTGGGGGATCGTCGGCATCGCCGGCGCCCCGTTGGCCTGGCTGCTCCTATTCACCGCCTGGATTTTCCTCATCCCGGTCGCCGGGTTGGTCGGTCTGATCCTGCTGTTCAGGCATTGAGGACGGAGGAACCGGTGTCACTACGACGCAGTGTCGGCATCCCGCTGCTGGCGATGGTCGCCTCCTTCGCGATCGTGCTGGCGTTCGGGGACCTGTTCGGCACCAGCGCGGCGTCCCCCGCGCAACCCCAGCCGGCAGCGGCCTCGGGCGACGTTCGGATCCTCATCGACACCCAGCGGCTGGCCGCCGGCGGCGGGGCGCAGGAGCCGTTCCCCGGGCTTCGCATCTCCACCTCGGCGATGCCCTCGGGCAAGTCCGGGCCGGCCGGAAACGTCTGTGTGAGCAGGCCGGCCGCCGACTGGCAGATCACCAGCGCGGGATGGAGTTCGCCGAACCCGACCAGCCGGCCCGGCCTCAGCTGCCACGGGCTGAATCGGTTGGACGGCCAGCTTCAGCCGGTCGAGCTGTGGCTGGCGCGGCCGTGAGCCGCGGATCGGGCGCCGAGCCCTCGCTCCTCGTCCGGGTTGCGGTGGCCGCCCTCGTCGGCGGGGCGATCGGTGCGGCAGCGCTCGCTCTCACCCGCGATGTCGACCGGCCCGAACTGGTCGCCGGTCTGGTGCTCGTGGTCGCCGCCGCCAGCGTGCTCGCCGTGGCCACTCTCTCCGCCCATCCCGAACAGCCGGCCGCGCGGCGGCCCCGACCCGACGACCGGACCGCGGCACAGCCATTCCCGCCGCGGTCGCCGGCCCGGCAGCCGGCGGCCCGTCAGCCGGCTTCCAGCTGGCCGGGCGTGAGCACGTCGCCGGCCCCCGGCACCAGGAACGGGACCCCCGCCGCCCCGACGCCGGGACGCTGGGACCACGCACCGCCGCCGAACCCCGCGCCGCCGTCGCAGCCCGCGACCCCGCCGATGAGCGTCGCGATCCCGGTCCCGGGCGGCGCGTGGTGGCAGGCGGCCGAAGCCGGCCCGAGCACACCGGCCGCACCGGCGCACAGCGGGCCGGCGCAGGGCGGGCCGGCCGAGCTCTCCGACCACGCGGCGGCGATCCGGGTCGTGCAGTGCCCCCGCTGCGGCAACTTCGGAGTCGATGTCCATCAGCAGGAGTCCGGCTTCGCGTTCACGTGCAACCGCTGCGAGCGGCACTGGCGCTGGGAGCCGGGATCGGCATGGCCGGTCGCCGTCGTCCGCCCACGGCAGAAGGGCAGCCCGGCGCCCGGGCTCCCACCCGAACCGAGCTGACCCCGACGCCCGCAGGGAGATCCGATGTACCAGCAGACATTTTCGCGCAGCGCCCCGGGTTGCATCGTGTTCCTGGTCGACCGGTCCGACTCGATGCAGCAGCACTGGGCGGGCTCCGGGCTCACGCTGGCGCAGGGCGCCGCCCGTGCCATCAACAAGATCCTGCTCGAGCTGTGCGTGAAGTCCACAAAGGAGCAGGGCGGCGCGCTGCGGTGCTACTTCTACGTCGGGATCTACGGCTACGGCCTGTGCCCGAGCACCGGCGGCGAGGGCGTTGAGTCCGCCCTGCCCGGCCCGCTGGCCGCCCGCGGCATCGTCCCGCTGCCCGAGCTCGCCGACCACCCGATCGCGGTCCGCGAGGAGCCGTCGGTGGACGCGATGCCGACCCGGTCGAAGGTGCCAGCGTGGATCGACCCGCACCACGGCTTCCGCACGCCGATGTGCCTGGCCATCGCCACCGCCGGCGCGCACATCTACGAATGGGCGAACGCCTTCCCCCAGTCGTTCCCGCCGATCGTCATCAACATCACCGACGGGATGGTCACCGACAGCCCATACGACGGCGCGGATCTCGGCGGGTGGGCCCAGCGGCTCACCGCGATCCAGACCGCCGACGGCCAGGCGCTGCTGTTCAACATCTTCCTGTCGCCGAGCCCGGGGTCGGGGGTGTGGTTCCCGGCCACCGAGGCGAACCTGCCGCATCCCGGCCCGGACCTGTTCTCGATCAGCAGCCCGCTGCCAAAGCCGATGGTCGACAACGCGCGGTCGGCCCAGATCCAGGTGGCGCCCGGCGCGCGGGGCTTCGCGTTCAACGCCGACCTCGCGATGCTGGTGAAGTTCCTCGAGATCGGCACCCGCTTCGACGTGCGGGACGGGTGACCGGCGGTGTCGCAGCTGCAGACCGTCGTCTTCCACGAGCCGAAAGCAGGCTCCACGGACGAGGAGTGGGAGGACGGAGCCGGCCACGACCCGGGTGACCCCACCACCGGGCGGGCCGCGCGATGCGTCGTCGTCGACGGCGCGACCGAGGCGTACGACTCGATCCGCTGGGTAGGTCAGCTCGTCGACTCCTTCCTCGGCGTTCAGCCCGCCGGCAGCGCACCGGCGCTGGCCCGCGGCGCGATGGACGACTGGTTCGGGCTCATGCAGGACCGGTGGCAGCAGACCGCGCCGACCACCTTCGCCAACATCTTCGAGGAACGGAAGTTCCGCGAGGACGGGTCGTTCGCCACGCTGCTGGGCTGCGAGATCCACGGCCTCGGCGGACCGCGACCACACTGGTCGGCCGTCGCGCTCGGCGACACCGTGCTGTTCCACGTCCGCGGCGCCCGGGTGCTCACCCAGTTCCCCGCGCTCACGGCCGAGGACTTCGGCCTCAACCCGGACGGCGTGTTCACCCAGCCCTCCGCACGGGACCGGATGCGGACCCGGCTCGATCACGCCCACGGACGGCTCGCCATCGGTGACCGGCTGTTCCTCGCGACCGACGCCGTCGCCGAGTGGATGGTCCGGGTCGGCCGGTCGGACCCTGACCTGCTCTGGCCGGCCCTGGGCCGGCTACACCACCCGGCGGTCTTCCGGCAGATCGTCGCGGACCGCCGCCGGGCCGGCGAGATGAAGAACGACGACGTGACGCTGATGCGGGTGGACATCACCGCGTCCGACCCCGATCTGCTGGTGGTGTGCCGGTGATGTACCCGAACGGCGAGGACTACATCCGCGCGGTGCAGGAGCCGCAGCGAGTGTTCCGGCTGCCCGCACTGCGCGGCGCGGCATTTGAACTGCACCCCGTGTTCGGGATCCCGATGCCGGCGTCGGGCAACGCCGCGGTCGTGTTCCGGGCCAGCGTCGACGGCACCGACACCGCACTGCGCTTCTTCATCCGGGAGGACGCCTCCAGCCAGGACCGGTACACCGCGCTCGGCCGGCACTTCGTCGACCGCGGCATCGCCGACTGCGTCGCGACCGCGGCCTGGGTCGACGACGCGATCTCCGTCAACCGGTCGAGCTGGCCGATGGTCCAGATGAGCTGGGTAGACGGCCGCACCCTCGACACCTACGTCGGCCACCTCGTCGCGACCGGCAACACCGCGGCACTGTCCCACCTGGCCGACACCTGGCGCAGCTTCATCGGCCGCCTGCAGGCCGCCGAGTACGCCCACGGCGACCTACAGCACGGCAACGTCCTCATCGACACCTCCGGCGCCCTGCGGCTGGTGGACTTCGACGGCTCCTGGATCGCCGCGGTCCGCGGCGGGCCGCCACCGAAGGAGACCGGCCACCCCAACTACCAGCACACCGGCAGGCAGTGGGGCCAGTGGATGGACACCTTCCCGGCCCTGGTCATCTACACCGCGCTGCTGGCGCTGTCGAGGCGGCCGACGTTCTGGGCCGACCTGCACAGCGGGGAGAACATCCTCTTCTCCGCGGAGGACTTCGCCCCGCCGTTCCGGACCCGCACCTGGGAGCTGCTGTCCGCCATCGGCGATGCCCACGTCGAACACGCCGCCGAACTGCTGAAACTGGCCTGCGATCCGGAGTGGTCAGCCAGCGGCACGTTGGAGTCGCTGCTGGCCACCGAGCTGAGCGTTCCGGCCCCGGCGCGGCGCGAGGCAGCCGCGACGGCGACCTTCCCCGGGATCGGCGCGCCCGGTACGGCGACGCCCTGGTGGCAGCTGACAGCCGCGCCCGCGGGCGACCCCGGACTCTCCGCTGCCGGCGCGTCGCCGGCGGCGCCCGCGCCGCCGCCGAGCGGCCCGCTGCCGCCCCCGCCGCCGATGAAGACCGCGCCCGGCGCGGCCGCGCCGGACCGGCAGTCGTTCGCCCGTCCGGCCCGGGCCGGCGCCTGGTACCAGTACTCCGGGTCAGGCCCCGCGCGCTCGCCGGTCGGCCCATCGACGCACAACGGCGCCCCGGTCGTCCAGCCGACAACACCCCGGCGCTCGGCAGCCACGACGACGCTGCTCGCACTCGTTGCCGCCATCCTGGCCGGACTCCTCGGCGCCGTCGCCGGCGTGACCGCCGGCGCTGTCGCCGCGATCGTGACCGCCCTGATCGTCGTACTCGTCGCAGTGCGGCTACTCCGCCAGAAGCGGTGACCCCGGCGCGAGGCGCCGGCGCCGGTCGGGGCACCTCCTCGCTGTCGGCGAGAGCGACCGTCACCTCAACGGGGGATCCGAGGTCCCGCCACGCCTGATCGCGGCGGGCCGATGTATCAGCCGGCCGCCGCTCACCCACTGGTCACCTGGACGGTCCCGACCGAGCGCGACAGCAGTTCGCGGAGACGGAGAGCGACATGCATGTCTATTTCGATGCCGAACCAGGGCCGACGCAGACCGGACAGTCTGGCGGCGAACCCTCGAACCCTTACGGATCGGCCGGTACCAGCAGCGCGCCGCTTGAGCCGGAGAGTTCCGCCCAACGGATTCCGATTCTGCCGATCCCGCCTGCTGTTCTCCGCAGGCACGGCGCGCGGGTGCTGGAGCCCGACCGGGCCGAGTTGCTGCCAATGCCGCCGGACCCGACGGAAAGGGCAAGACGGGTAGGGACGCCAGGGTATGCGCCCCTGCAGCCGACCATCTACCGCCAGGGCGTTCTGCTGGTGCCGAGTATCGTCAACCATACGGCCCTGCTGCGTGCCGATATCGACGACGTCAACGAGATCCTCAAGAAGCATGGTCTACGAGCTGGGCCGGACGTTGACAGCAGGCCGGCCGTCGCGAAACTGGATGACCGGGACGAGCCGATCTCTCGCACCACCCGTTTGGTGCTCGAGGTCGTCGAAGACGCCCGCGCCGTCGATGCGTGGACTGCCTTGCAGATCCTGCGGGCCGCGAGCACACGCTCCACTTTCCAGAACTCGCGCGCGGTGGAGGTGATCGAGGGGATGTCGTTGGAGCATCTGTTCCTGGCAGCCGGTATCGAGAGGTACCAGGATCCCACTGGCGCCTGGCATGGCAGCCCGGCCGGCGGCGGTGACCCGGTCTCGTCCTATCTCACCCCGGGCGGCAGCGCTCGTCG
>JBBWZH010000145.1:0-8511 GCA_039648995.1 Mycobacteriales bacterium | reverse complement strand
CGGCAGCGGGTCTCGGAGTCGACCACCGCGATCGGCTGGTGCCTGCTCGTCACAATCATGGCGGCGGCGCTGTTCGCCTGGCCGGTCCGGGCCGGGCACGCCGCGGACAAGGTGATCACCAGCGGGGTCGCGGTCGTCTCGCACGGCATCACCGGCCAGACCGGCTCGCCCGGCATGCAGGTCGCCAACTCGCTGTACGGCCCGGTCCTCTACCGGATGTGGCTGATGGGCGAGTTCTGCGACCCGGACAGCCCGGGCGCCCGGGCGCACGGCGCCGACCTGCTGCAGGCGCAGGCACTGAACTGGGCCGAGGCGTCCCGCCCGGCCGGTGACGCGAAGAAACTCGCCGATGCCAAGGGGAAGGCGTTCGACAAGGCCGCCAGCCAGGTCAAGAACGAGGACCCGGCCGCGTACGAGTGCGTCGCCGGGCACGGCAGCGCCTCGCTGGAGGCGGCCATCCTGGCCGACGTGGGCGTGCTGCTGATGGCACCGTTCCTGCTCATCGGCGGGTTGATCCTGATCGCCGCGTACATCATCGTGCGGTTCTCGGTGATCTTCGCGCCGGCACTGCTGACCGCCGGCGCGTTCTTCCCGCTGCGCGGGATCGTGATGGCCGCCGCCCGGGTGGTCAGCGCGGCGATCTTCAACGCGCTGCTGTTCACGCTGTCGGTGCTGCTGGTGATCCGGGTCGACTCGACCATCCTCGACCCGGCCACCCGGCTGCCGGCGTGGCTGCGGCTGGTGCTGGTCGGCGTGGTCACGGTCGTGATGTGGTATCTCACCAGGCCGTTCCGCAAGCTCACGACGATGGTCAGCAGTGGCAGCATGGCCGCGGCGATGGGCGACGAGAACTACGAGACGCGCCGGGTGAACGGCTTCCTGCGCAGTTGGCGCCGCCGCGACGCGCCGACCGTGCTCAACCAGAGCGACGACGACACGACCGTGATCGTCAACAACGCGCGGCTGCGCGAGGAGGCCCGCGGGCCGGTCGGGGTGGCCGCCGGGGCCGGTGGCCGGCACCGCGACGCGCCGATCGCGGTCGAAGCCACCCGGGTCGACGCGAACGGGCGGGGGCTGCACTGGTCCGGCGCCGGCTCGCCGCAACTGCCGGCGGGCGCCGACGCGGGCTTCTCGTCGGCCGGGCGCGCCGGCCGGCACACCGCGGCCGCCGAACTGCCCGCCGGGTCGACCGTGTCCGCCGGGTCGCCGGGCGGGTCGTCCGGGGGCCGGCGCACCGCCCGCCCCGGGTACGCCGGCGCGGGCGGCGGCGGGTACGGCGGCAGCCGGGCCGACGTGCCGCCCGGGGTGCACCAGCCGCCGATGTCGCCCAGGGGCCGGCGGGCCGCCGCGGCCAGCGCCACCCGGGTCGCCGGCCGGCACGTCGACGACGGCCTGTTCGACGCCTCGGCGCCGTACCGGCCCGCCCCCGAGGACGACGCCCGCGGCTACCTGCACCGGGTCGAGGTCGAAGTGGTCGACAGCGAAGAGATCTACCGGCTGTACGACCCGTCCCGCGACCGGTCCACGGCCGGGAGCGGAGCATGGTCGCGCTGACCCGGCTGCTCGGGGCGCTGGTCCGGATGTTCACCCGGACCAGGCGGATGAAGATCGCGCTGGTCGCGGTGCCGGCGCTGGTCGTGCTCGTGCTGGTGGGTCCGCGGGCGGCCACCCGCAACGACCGGGCCGGCACGCCGCCGACGCTCGGCACCGGCGGCGTGGCGACCACCACGATCACGCCGACCGCGACGATCGCGTCGCCGACCGGGTTGCCCGGCACCACCGGGCCGGCGCCGGGGCCGACCGTGCGGCAGCGGTCCGAGCCGGCGCTGGCCAAGGCGCCGGCGGACACGGCCCGGGCGTACGCGCTGACCGTGAACACGCACGACGCCCGGCCGGGCAAGGACGCCGGCTTCATCGACTCCTACGTCCACGCCCGGCCGTACGTCAGCCCGCAGCTGTACACGCTGATCTCGGCGCCCAGCCGGCGCGGCGACTACCTCTGGGCGGGCTGGGTCAAGCTGCACGCCACGGTCACCGCCGAGGTGGTGCGGGTGGCCGTGCCGGACGGGGCACCGGCGCCGACGGCGACCAGCGCGCACGTCCGGGTCCAGTTCCGCCAGCTGGTCACCCCGCACGTGGCCGGCGCCCGCGCCCCCGCGCCCACGCTGGACGCGGTGAGCCTGGTGGTGACCAGGAACAGCGACGGGCACTGGCTGGTCACCCAACTGCTGGCCGACACGTAGGCCGGCGGTGAGCGTGATGCGGCGACGACTCCTGCTGGCGGCGATCGCCGCCCCGCTGGCGGTGCCGGCGGCGCTGATCGTGGTCGGCGCGTTCGTGGTGGTGCTGGCCATGTCCGGCGACAGCGTCTCGTCCGCCGACGTGCCACCCGGCGGTGTCACCGGCGGCCAACTACGCCAGGATGCGCCGGTACCGGCCGAGGTGGTCGCGATCCTGCGCCCGGCCGTGGTCACCAACGGCTGCCCCGCGCTGACCGAGAGCCTGCTGGCCGCGCAGCTGTTCCAGGAGTCCCGCTTCAACCCGAAGGCCACCTCGCCGGTCGGCGCCCAGGGCATCGCCCAGTTCATGCCGGGCACCTGGCCCAGCTGGGGGAAGGACGAGAACGGCAACGGCGTCGCCTCGCCGTGGGAGCCGGAGGACGCGATCCCGGCGGCGGCCCGGTACGACTGCGCCATCGCCAAGCAGGTGGCCGCGGTGCCCGGGGACGCGGCCGGGCTGATGCTGGCCGGCTACAACGCCGGGCCCGGTGCGGTGATCCAGTTCGACGGCATCCCGCCGTTCCAGGAGACGCAGAACTACGTCCGCACGATCCTGGACCAGGCCGCCGCCTGGGCGGTGTCCCCCGGCCTGGTCGGCGCCGGGGTCGGGCCGGTCCCGCCGCCGCTGCCCGGCGGCGCGCGGATCGAACGGACCGGCAACGCGTTGATCGACACCGCGGTGTCCTGGGCGACGGCCCAGGTCGGCTCCTGGTACCACTTCGGCGGCACCTGCACCGACCCGTTCAGCGAGGTCATCGCCAAGCGCTGCGACTGCTCGTCGCTGATGCAGCAGGCGTACGCGCACGCCGGGATCGCGCTGCCGCGCACCGCGGCGACGCAGAGCCGGATCGGCGCCGCGGTGCCGCCCGGCGAGATCCAGCCCGGCGACCTGGTCGCCACCGTCGGCGCCGACGGCACGGTGGCGCAGCCGGGGCACATCGCGATGTACGTCGGCTCCGGGTACGTGGTGGAGGCGCCGTTCGAGGGCGTCCAGGTGCATTACTTCCCGGTCCGCGGCTACCACGACATCGTGACGATCCGGCGCATCGTCACCGGGTGATCACACCGTAGTGTCTGCGCCGTGAGTGTGGACGCCGAGTGGTACCTGGCCGAACCGGCCGGCTGGGTGCCGGCACCGGCGGCCTCGGTGCCTGAGGTGCTGGACAAACGTGTGGTGCTGGCCGAGCCGCCCGGCGCGTTCCGGTACGACATGCGGGCGGTCAGCTACCCCTACACGCACACCGACGGCCTGATCTACGTCGACGTGGTGAGCGAGCACGACTGGTACCGGTCCCGGATCCGGGAGGAGCCGGTGCCCAAGTCGCGGTACGCGGTGGACCGGGTCTGGGTGGAGTACCGGCCGGACGCGGCCACGGCGCCGCCGGCGCCGCCGGTGGCGCCATTGGTCACCGACCCGGGCCCACCGGCCGGCGGAGCACCCACCGGCGGCGGCCACGGCGCCGCGTCGATCTTCGACCGGGTGGTGACGCCGGACCAGCCGCCGGCCCGGCCGCCGCGCCGGGCCCGGGACGTACCGGACCTGGCCGGGCGCCGGATCGTGGTGCTGCAGCCGAGCGGGCCGGTGTTCCATCGGCGGGCGGTCAGCGAGCCGTACGTGGACGCCGCCAGTGGCGACGTCTCTGTCACCGTCTGCTCGGAGCACGACTGGTACCGCTGGGCGATCACCCGCGAGGTGCCGCGAGCTGAGCCGTGCCCGATCTACCTGGTCTGGGTGGAATGAGCCGGACGCGCGGCGCGCGCCGGCTCAGACCGCGCGGCGCTTGAGCCGGCGCCGCTCCCGCTCGGACAGCCCACCCCAGATGCCGAACCGCTCATCGTGGTCCAGCGCGTACTCCAGGCACTCGGCCCGCACCTCGCAGGTGGTGCAGATGCGCTTGGCCTCCCGGGTCGAGCCGCCCTTCTCCGGGAAGAACGCCTCGGGGTCGGTCTGCGCGCACAGCGCCCGTTCCTGCCACGTCGGCTCCTCGGCCATGCCGAACATGCCGAGCAGCACGTTGTCGTCGGTCAACACATCGGGCTCGGTCATGCCCACTCCCCCATGACTCGGCCCCAATGTTGGCCCTGCTCCACCGCCGGTACGACCATCGGCCGACCGACTCCTGCCGCTCCCCGCTCGCGCGGCGCGCTCGGGCGCTCGCTCATGTGGGGCCCTCCCTACTGCCTCGACCCGCCCCGTGACGATGCCCACTCGGCGGGCCGTCCCACCGTGAATGACATCAATGAAATTACACTCGTGTCGCTGCAGGATAGTCAAGCCGGAGTCTGCTAATGCCACCGCCCGGGCGAAACTCTGCCCGGATGGCCAGGTCAGCGGCCGACAGCCGACCGACAGCGGTTCAGCCGACGACCGGCAGCTGCCGGCGGGCACCGGCCAGCACGGCGGCGTGCCCGCGATCCGCGTGCACGGGACCATACGTGGTCGTCCGCTGCCGGGCCGGGCGGCCCATGCCGGTGGCGATCTCGGTCAGCTCCGCGACCGACTTGCGCGAGCCGTGCTGCGAGCCGGCCATCCGGCTGATCGTCTCCTCCATCAGCGTCCCGCCGAGGTCGTTGCAGCCACCCGCCAGCAGCGCCCGGCAGCCGGCCGGGCCGTCCACGCCGAGCTTCACCCAGGAGCACTGGATGTTGCGGATCCGGCCGTGCAGCAGCACCCGGGCCAGCGCGTGCACCGCCCGGTTCTCCGCGACTGTCGGCCCCGGCCGGGCCAGCCCGGCAAGGTACACCGGCGCGTTCTGGTGCACGAACGGCAGCGGGACGAACTCGGTGAAGCCACCGGTCTCGTCCTGGACGCGGGCCAGCAGCCGCAGATGCGCCACCCAGTGCCGCGGCGCGTCGACGTGCCCGTACATCATCGTCGCGGTGGACGGAATGCCGAGCCGGTGCGCGGTGCTGACCACCTCGACCCAGGTCGCGGCCGGCAGCTTGCCCTTGGTCAGCACCCAGCGGATCTCGTCGTCCAGGATCTCCGCCGCCGTTCCCGGGATCGAGTCCAGCCCGGACTCCCGTGCCCGGGTCAGCCAGTCCGAAATGGACAGCCCGGTGCGGGCCGCGCCGGTGGCCACCTCCATCGGGCTGAACGCGTGCAGGTGCAGGCCGGGGGCTCGCCGCTTCACCTCGGCGGCCAGGTCGAAGTAGGCGCTGGCGGGCAGGTCCGGGTCGATGCCGCCCTGCATGCAGACCTCGGTCGCGCCGACGTCCCAGGCCTGCACGGCCCGCTCGCCGACCTCGGCCAGCGACAGCGTGAACGCGTCCGCGTCGGCCGCCCGCTGGGCGAACGCGCAGAACCGGCAGCCGGTGTAGCAGACGTTGGTGAAGTTGATGTTCCGGTTCACCACGTAGGTCACATCGTCGCCGACCGCGTCGGCGCGCAGGTCATCGGCCAGCCCGGCCAGCGCGTCCAGCGCGGCCCCGGTGGCGCCGGCCAGCGCGATCGCGTCCTGGTCGGAGATCCCGGCCGGGTCGCGCTCGGCGTGCCGCAACGCGACCCGCACCTCGTCCGCGACGGGTGTCACCACCGGCGCGGCCGGGGCGACCGGGCGGGCGGGGAGGCGGGCGGGGAGGCGGGCGGCGACGCTGGCCCAGTCGCCGTAGACCTCGTCGAAGTCGGCGCGGCGGTCGGTGGTCCGGCCGGTGCTGTCGATGCTGGCGTGCAGGTCGACCCGGCCGGTGCCGGCGCCGGCGGCGTCCGCCCAGCCGCCGTCCGGCTCCTGCCACGGCTGTCCACTCGGGACAGTGTCGGCGCCGAGGCCGGTGCCGGGGTCGGCCAGCGCGCGGACGTGGCCGAGCAGCCGCGGGTCCAGCCAGGGCTGGCCGGCCAGCACGTACGGCGGGTAGACGGTCAGCCGCTCGCGCAGCTGGTAGCCGGCCGCCGCGCTGGCTTCGGCCAGCAGGTCGATGTCCGGCCAGGGCCGCTCCGGGTTGACATGGTCCGGGGTGACCGGCGAAACGCCGCCCCAGTCGTCGATGCCGGCGCGCAGCAGCAGCCCGCACTCGGCCAGGTCGACCAGGTTCGGCGGCGCCTGCAGCCGCATGCCGGGCCCGAGCACCAGCCGCGCCACGGCGACGGTCGCCGCGAACTCGTCAACGGCCACGTCCGGCTCGGTCCGCATCGCGGTATCCGGCTTGGCCCGGAAGTTCTGCACGATGACTTCCTGGATGCTGCCGTACTCGCGGGCCACCCGGCGCATCGCGAACAGCGACTCGGCCCGCTCCAGCCGGGTCTCGCCGATGCCGACGAGGATCCCGGTGGTGAACGGGACGCCGAGCCGACCGGCGTCGTCGAGCACCCGCAGCCGCACTGCCGGGTCCTTGTCCGGCGAGCCGTAGTGCGGCCCGCCCGGCTCGGTGAACAGCCGGCTGGCGGTGGTCTCCAGCATCATCCCCATGCTCGGCGCGACCGGCTTGAGCCGCTGCAGCTCGGCCCAGCTGAGCACGCCCGCGTTCAAGTGCGGCAGCAGCCCGGTCTCCTCCAGCACCGCGATCGCGCTGGCCCGCAGGTAGTCCACCGTGGAGCTGTAGCCGCGCTCGGCGAGCCAGTCGGCGGCGGCCGGCCAGCGCGCCTCGGGCCGGTCACCGAGCGTGAACAGCGCCTCCTTGCAGCCGACCGCCGCGCCGGCCCGGGCGATCTCCAGCACCTCGGCGCGCTCCAGGAACGGCGCGGACACCCGACCTGGCGTGGTGGCGAACGTGCAGTAGTGGCAACGGTCCCGACACAGCCGGCTGAGCGGGATGAAGACCTTGCGCGAATAGGTGACCGTGGCGGGCCGGCCGGCCGCGACCAGCCCGGCGTCGCGTACCCGCCCGGCGGCCGCGAACAGTAAGTCGAGCCAATCGCCCCGGGCCGCCATCAGCACCGCGGCCTCGGTCGGGTCGAGTGCCACCCCGTCCCGGGCCCGCCGGACGGACCGCCGAATTGCACTTACCGTAGGTAGTGGATCACGCACAAGAGGAGCGTACGGGATGTGTCGCACCGACCGGGCGCGCGCAACTGCGGCACGGTGGCAGGATGGTGCACGTGCGAGTGGTGGTGCTGGCCGGCGGTGTCGGCGGAGCCAGGTTCCTGCAGGGCGTGCTGGCGGCGGTGCCCGACGCGGAGGTCACCGCGTTGGTCAATACCGGCGACGACGTGACCATGCAGGGCCTGCGGATCTGTCCCGACCTGGACACGGTGATGTACACGCTGAGCGGCGCCGTCGACACCGAGCGCCGCTGGGGCCGGGCCGATGAGACCTGGCGGGTGAAGGGCGAGCTCGCCGCGTACGGCGCCGAGCCGACGTGGTTCGGCCTGGGCGATCTCGACCTGGCCACCCACCTGGTGCGCACCCGGATGCTGGACGCCGGCTACTCGCTCTCCGCGGTGACGCAGGCGCTGTGCGCGCGCTGGCAGCCGGGCGTGACGCTGCTGCCGATGAGCGACGACCGGGTGGAGACGCATGTCGTGGTGGACGCCGAGGACGGCGCCGGCCGCCGGGCGATCCACTTCCAGGAATGGTGGGTGCGGCACCGGGCCGCGCTACCGGCGTACGCGTTCGTCCAGGTCGGCATCGAGGACGCGAAACCGGCGCCGGGCGTGCTGGACACGCTGATGGCCGCCGACGCGATCCTGTTCGCGCCGAGCAACCCGGTGGTGAGCGTGGGCACGATTCTCGGCGTGCCGGGCATCCGGGACGCGATCCGTTCCGCGCCGGGCGGCGTGGTCGGGGTCTCCCCGATCATCGGCGGGGCGCCGGTGCGCGGCATGGCCGACGCCTGCCTGACCACGATCGGGGTGGCCACCACGGCCGGGGCGGTGGGTGGCTGGTTCGGCGCCAGGCCGGCCGGCGGGATGCTGGACGGCTGGCTGGTGGACGACCAGGACGCGGCCGCCGCGGCCGACCTGCCCGGCCTGCGGGTGCGGGCCATGCCGCTGCTGATGTCGGACCTGGACGCCACCGCGGCGATGGCCCGGGCCGCGCTGGACCTGGCCGCCGCCGCCACGACCGACCCAGACAGCCCAGACGGCACGGGCGGCCCAGACGGCACGGGCGGCCCAGACGGCACGGACCGGCCCGACGGCGCCGACCGGCCCGACGGCGCCGGCGGCGCCGGTGGCTGAGCGGGCGATCGACGCGGCCGGCCGGCCCGGACCGTCCACTGTGGATGAACCAGCGCCGGCGATCGAGATCCGCCGGATCACCGGCATACCCGAGCTGCGCCCCGGGGACGACCTGGC
>JBBWZH010000081.1:0-17268 GCA_039648995.1 Mycobacteriales bacterium | reverse complement strand
GGTCCCGCCTCTACCGCAAGGCCAAGGAGCAGTTGCTGCACTCGGCGACGTACTCCTACCGCGACCGCAAGGCGCGCAAGGGCGACTTCCGGCAGCTGTGGATCACCCGGATCAACGCCGCGGCCCGAGCCAACGGCATGACGTACAACCGGTTCGTGCAGGGCCTCAAGGCAGCCGGCGTGGAGGTCGACCGCAAGGTGCTGGCCGACATCGCGGTGAACGACCCGGCCACGTTCGCCGCGCTGGTGCAGACCGCCCGTTCGGCGCTGCCGGTCGCCGGCGAGAGCGCGGCCTGACGGCACCGCGTGTCATGATCACGGGGCCATGATCACAAGGCTGGTCCGGCGCGGCGCCGGGTGGGTGCGGCGATGAGCCGTGCCGCGCCGGCCCGCGCCGACCAGCCCGCTGGTCCGTTCACCGAGCGGACGCCCCGGGTGGCGGCCGCCCGCCAGTTGACCCGCCGGGTCGGCCGCGACCGCGCCCGGGCGTTCCTGGCCGAGGGCCCGCAGGCGGTCCGGTCGGCGGTGGCCGTGCGGCCGGACGCGATCACCGAGGTCTTCGGCACCGCGGCCGCCCTCGACCGGCACGCCGACATCGCCGCAGCCGCCCGCGCGGCCGGCCGGCCGGTGTCGGTGATCACCGAGCCGGCCGCCGCCGGCCTCTCCGAGACGACCACCCCGCAGGGCCTGGTCGCGGTCTGCCGCTTCCTCGACGTCCCGCTCGCCGAGACCCTCGCGCCCGCGGCGGGCGGGCCGCGGTTGGTGGCGGTGCTCGCCGCGGTCGGCGACCCGGGCAACGCGGGAGCCGTACTGCGTACCGCGGACGCGGCCGGCGCCGGCGCGGTCGTGTTCTCCGCCCGCAGCGTCGACCCGTACAACGGCAAGGCGGTGCGGTCCAGCGCCGGCAGCCTGTTCCACCTGCCGGTGGTGCGTGGCGCCGAGGTGGCCGCCGGGGTGGCCGCCGCCCGCGCCGCCGGGTTGGCCGTGCTCGCGGCCGCCGGCGACGGCGAGGCCGACCTCGACGAGTTGGCCGACACCGGCCGGCTGGCCCGCCCGACGGCGTGGCTGTTCGGCAGCGAGGCGCACGGGCTGCCGGACGACCTCGCCGCGTTGGCCGACGCCCGGGTGCGCATACCCATCCACGGGCGGGCGGAAAGCCTGAACCTGGCCGCCGCCGCCGCCGTCTGCCTGTACGCGACCGCGCGGGCGCAGCGTGAGTTACCCGGCCCGGCCGGGTAACGTGTGACCGGTCGTCATGTTATGTCCTGATCTGCGCAACCGGCGTGCCGGCCGGGCGCGATGGAGGGGGAGGACATTGCGGGCCGACGAGTACGCGGAAGGCACCGCCACGCAGGCTCCGCTGTCCGGCTACGACGAGCTGCCCGACGGCGTGCTGGTGGCCGGTGCCGGCGGCCGGGTCGAGGTGCTGAACCAGGCCGGTTGCCGGCTGCTCGGCGTCCAGCCCGGCGACTGCCTCGGCCGCGACTACCGGGAGGTACTGCCGCTGACCGACCTGACCGGCCGCGACTGGTGGGCCTGCATCGACCCGTACCACGGCCTGTCCACCCGCACCGGCCAGCCGGAACGCGCGCTGGAGCTGTCCGTCGGCCCCTGCCGCGGCCACCAGTTGCTGGTCACCGCCCGGTACCTGCGCACCGGCGGCCGGGTGACCCGGCTGGTGATCGCGTTCCGGGACAGCCGGGCGCGGGAGCGTGCCGACCGGGACCGGGCCGATGTGGTCTCCGCCGTCGCGCACGAGATCCGCTCGCCGCTGACCACGGTGAAGGGCTTCACGGCGACCGTGCTGGCCAAGTGGGAACGGCTCACCGACGACCAGAAGCGCACGATGCTGCGCGCGGTCGAGGCGGACGCCGACCGGGTCACCCGGCTGCTGTCCGACCTGCTGGACGTGTCCCGGATCGACGCCGGCCGGCTCACCCTGCACCCGCAGGTGGTGGACCTGCCCTCGGCGGTGGAGCGGGTACTGGCCGGCCGGCTGGCCAGCGGCGACGCGGTCGACCGGTTCGACCTGCGCGTCACGCTGCCGCTACCGGAGACCTGGCTGGACCCGGACCGGGTGGCCCAGGTGCTGAACAACCTGGTGGAGAACGCGCTGCGGCACGGCGCCGGCCGGGTCACGGTCACCGTCACCGGCGGGCAGACGCCGGCCGGCGCGCCGGCCGCGGTGCTGACCGTCGCCGACGAGGGCGCCGGCATCAGCCCCGAAGTGCGGCACCGGATCTTCCGCCCGTTCTGGCGCGGCGGTCGGGCCAGCGGCAGCGGCCTCGGCCTGCACATCGTGAAAGGCCTGGTGGAAGCGCACGGCGGCACCATCGACGTGGACGAGGCGCCCGGCGGCGGCGCCAGTTTCCGGGTCGTCTTCCCGGCCGGCAGCCCGCCCTACGAGACCGCGCCGGCCGCCGACTGATCGCCGCCGGGCCGTCCCGGCCGAAACCGGGTCGGGCCCGGGCCGGCGCCGTCCCTACACTGCACGGCGTCGATACAGCGAACAGGAGCAACCGAGGCGATGTCCGGACCCAGTGGCGGGTACGACCCGAAGGAGGTAGCGGCGCTGTCCGGCGATGCGCTGGACGCGGCTGTCCGGGCGGCCGAGAAGGCCTTTGCCGAGGCCGGTGACCTGGCCGAACTGGCCCGGGTCCGGCCCGCGCACCTGGGCGACCGGTCGCCGCTGCTGCTGGCCCGCCGGGAGATCGGCGGGCTGCCGCCGCAGGCCCGGTCCGCGGCCGGCCGCCGGCTGAACGAGGCGCTGGCCGGGGCCCAGGCCGCCTACGAGGCACGGCTCGCCGGGCTGACCGCGGAGCGGGACGAGCGGGTGCTGCGCGAGGAGGCGGTCGATGTCACGCTGCCCTGGGACCGCCGCACGGTCGGCGCCCGGCACCCGCTGACCAGCCTGATGGACCGCATCTCGGACGTGTTCGTCGCGATGGGGTACGAGGTCGCCGAGGGTCCTGAGGTCGAGGCGGAGTGGTTCAACTTCGACGCGCTGAACTTCGGCCGCGACCACCCGGCGCGGACCGAGATGGACACGTTCCAGGTCGCCCCGCCGGGCTCCGGCGTCGTGCTGCGCACCCACACCTCGCCGGTGCAGGCCCGCGCGATGCTGGCCCGCACGCCGCCGATCTACGTCGTCTGCCCGGGCACCGTGTTCCGCACCGACGAGCTGGACGCGACGCACACGCCGGTGTTCACCCAGGTCGAGGGCCTGGCCGTGGACGAGGGGATCACGATGGCGCACCTGCGCGGCACGCTGGACCAGTTCGCCGCGGCGATGTTCGGCCCCGGCCTGGGCACCCGGTTCCGGCCGCACTTCTTCCCGTTCACCGAGCCGTCCGCGGAGTTCGACCTGCAGTGCTGGGTGTGCCGGGGCGAGTCGGTGGGCAACCCCGATCGGCCATGCCGCACCTGCAAGTCCGAGGGCTGGGTGGAGTGGGGCGGCTGCGGGATGGTCAATCCGAAGGTGCTGGTGGCCTGCGGCATCGACCCCGGCCGCTACTCCGGCTTCGCGTTCGGGATGGGCGTCGAGCGGACCCTGATGGCCCGCCACGACGCGGCGGACATGCGTGACCTGGTCGAGGGCGACGTGCGGTTCAGCCGCGCGTTCGGCATGGAGGTGTAGCGGTGCTGGTGCCGCTGTCCTGGTTGGCCGAGTACGTTGACGTGCCCGGGCTGCCCGGCCGGGCCGTGGCCGGCGGGCTGATCCGGCTGGGGCTCGAGGTCGAGGGCGTCGAACAGACGGGCGCGGACGTGTCCGGGCCGCTGACCGTCGGGCGGGTGCTGTCGTTCGAGGAGTTCACCGCGAGCAACGGCAAGACCGTGCGCTGGTGCCAGGTGCAGGTCGATCCGGACGGGGAGCCGCGCGGCATCGTCTGCGGCGCGCTGAACTTCGCCGTGGCCGACGCGGTGGTGGTCGCGCTGCCCGGCACCGTGCTGCCCGGCGGGTTCACGATCTCGGCCCGCAAGACGTACGGGCACGTGTCGGACGGGATGATCTGCTCGGCCCGCGAGCTGGGCCTGGGCGACGACCACACCGGCATCCTGGTGCTGCCCGCGGACGCGCCGGTCGGCGCCGACGCGATCGGCTACCTGGGGCTGCGTGACGAGGTGCTGGACGTTGCGGTCACCACCGACCGCGGCTACGCGCTGTCCATCCGCGGCATGGCCCGGGAGGCCTCGCACGCCTTCGACGCGCCGTTCCGCGACCCGGCCGCGCTGGTCCGGGTGCCGGAGCCGGACGAGACGGGCTGGCCGGTGCGGCTGCCCGCCGACGGCGACGGCTGCCTCCGCTTCTCGACCCGCACGGTGCTCGGGCTCGACCCGACCGCGCCGTCGCCGATGTGGCTGCGCCGCCGGCTGCTGCTGGCCGGCCTGCGTCCGATCTCGCTGGTCGTCGACGTGACCAACTACGTGATGATCGAGGCCGGCCAGCCGATGCACGCGTACGACCGGGCGCTGCTGCGCGGGCCGCTGGGTGTCCGCCGGGCCGTCGCGGGGGAGACCCTGACCACGCTGGACGGCGCCGCGCGCACGCTCGACCCGGACGACCTGCTGGTGGTCGACGACTCGGGGCCGATCGGGTTGGCCGGCGTGATGGGCGGCGCGTCCACCGAGATCGGCCCGGCGACCACGGACGTGGTGCTCGAGGCCGCCCACTGGGACCCGCCGAGCATCTTCCGGACCGCCCGCCGGCACAAGCTGCCGTCCGAGGCGGCCCGCCGGTTCGAGCGTGGCATCGACCCGGAGATCGCCGGGCCGGCGCTGCAACGCGCCGTCGACCTGCTGACCGAGTACGGCGGCGGGGCGGGGCGCATCGGCTACACGGTCGCCGGGCCCGGCC
Source organism: Mycobacteriales bacterium (assembly GCA_039648995.1). Taxonomy (GTDB): domain Bacteria; phylum Actinomycetota; class Actinomycetes; order Mycobacteriales; family CADCTP01; genus JBBWZH01. Next base: position 12,414 of record JBBWZH010000081.1, on the reverse strand, counting down.
CGGAGCGGGTGACGATCACGCTGGCCCCCGACCTGCCCGAGCGGGTCGCCGGCTTCCCGATCAGCGCCCAGACGGCGGTGCGCCGGCTGGAGCAGATCGGCTGCGCGGTCGGTGGCACCTCCGGCGATATCCTCGGCGTGATCCCGCCGAGCTGGCGGCCGGACCTGGCCATCCCCGCCGACCTGGTCGAGGAGGTCGTCCGGCTGGAGGGGTACGACCGGGTGCCGTCGGTGCTGCCGGCGCCGCCGCCGGGCCGCGGTCTCACCGAGGGGCAGCGCTCCCGCCGGTCGATCGGGCGGGCGCTGGCCGAGGCCGGCTACGTCGAGGTCAGGTCATACCCGTTCATCGCCCCGTCGGTGCACGACGCGTTCGGGCTGCCGGCCGACGACGACCGCCGGCGCGCGCTGCGGCTGGTGAACCCGCTGGCCGAGACCGAGCCGGAGCTACGCACCTCGCTGCTGCCCGGCCTGCTCGGCACGCTGCGCCGCAACGTCCGCCGCGGGCTGCGCGACGTCGCCGTATCCGAGCAGGGCCTGGTCTACCTACCCCGCCCGGACAGCCCGCCGGCACCGCTGGTGGGGGTGGCCGGGCCGCCGAGCGAGGCGGAGCTGGCCGCGCTGGAGGCGGCGCTGCCCGATCAGCCCCGCCATGTCGCGGTGGCGCTGGCCGGTGACCGCGAGCCGGCCGGCTGGTGGGGTTCCGCCGAGCCGGTCAGCTGGGCGGACGCGATCGAGGCGGCGCGCACCGTGGCCCGGGCGGCCGGCGTCCCGCTGACCGTGCGGGCCGACCAGCGGGCGCCGTGGCACCCGGGCCGGTGCGCCGCGTTGGTCAGCGGCGACCGGGTGGTCGGCTGGGCCGGCGAGCTGCACCCACGGGTGGTCGCCGCGCTGGAGCTGCCCGAGCGCACCTCGGCCATGGAGCTGGACCTGGACCGCCTCGGCATCGGCGGTGTCGTGCGCGCCCCGGAGATCTCCAGCTACCCGCCGGCCCTGCTGGACGTCGCGCTGCTGGTGCCGGCCGGGGTGCCGGCGCAGGAGGTGGAGGGGGCGCTGCGGGCCGGTGCGGGGCCGCTGCTGGAGTCGCTGCGGCTGTTCGATCTGTATGCCGACGAGCAGCGCCTCGGAGCCGGCCGCCGCTCGCTGGCCTACGCCTTGCGCTTCCGCGCCGCGGACCGCACGCTGACCGTCGAGGAGGCCACGGCCGCCCGGGACGCCGCCGTCGAGGAGGTGACCCGCCGGACCGGAGCGACTCTTCGCGGCTGACGTCGCGGGCACCCGATCGGGCCGCACTGCTTGCATGTTCATCCACTGGATCGCATACTATGCGGTATGGGAGTCAGTGTCGCTGTTGTTGGAGCAAGCGGCTATGCCGGCGGTGAGTTGCTGCGGTTGCTCTCGGGCCATCCCGATATTGAGATCGGGGCGGTAACCGGGCACGGCAGCGCAGGGGAGCAGGTGGGTGCGGTGCACCCACAGTTGCGCAGCCTGGCCGATCGGGTGCTGTCGCCGAGCACGCCTGCCGCTGTGGCGGGCGCCGACCTTGTGTTCCTGGCGTTGCCGCACGGCGAGTCGCCGAAGTTCGCCGGCGCGTTGCCCCCCGAGGTCGGGGTGGTCGATCTGGCCGGCGACCACCGGCTGGCCGATCCGGCGGCACACGCCGCCTACTACACCGGCGACTACCCGGGCGTGTGGACGTACGGGCTGCCCGAGTTGGCCGGCCAGCGTGAGCGCGTCGCCGGTAGCACCCGGGTGGCCAACACCGGCTGTTACGCGGCCGCGGTCACGCTCGCGCTGGCGCCGCTGATCGCCGCCGGCCTGGTGGAGCCCGCCGACGTGGTCGCGGTGGCCGCGTCCGGCACATCCGGGGCGGGGCGCTCGGCCACGGCGCACCTGCTCGGCAGCGAGGTGATGGGCGACCTCTCGCCCTACAAGGTGGGCGCGCATCAGCACGTGCCGGAGATCCTGCAGGCCAGCGGCGCCTCGTCGCTGTCGTTCACGCCGGTGCTGGCGCCGATGCCGCGCGGCATCCTCGCCACGGTCACCGCGCGGCCCGTCCGGCGCGGTGTGGCCGCCGACGACGTCCGGGCCGTGCTGGCCGAGGCGTACGACAGCGAGCCGTTCGTCCATCTCCTGCCGGCGGGGCAGTGGCCGCACACGGCTGCCACCTTCGGCGGCAACTCGGCGCACCTGCAGGCCACCGTCGACGCCTCCGCCGGCCGGGTCGTGGTGTGCGCCGCGCTCGACAATCTCGGCAAGGGCGCCGCCGGCCAGGCGGTGCAGTGCGCCAACCTGATGCTCGGCCTGCCGGAGACAGCCGGCCTGAGCGCGGACGGGGTGGCGCCATGACCGTCACCACGCCCAAGGGCTTCCGGGCCGCCGGCGTCGCCGCCGGCATCAAGTCGACCGGGGCGCTCGACCTCGCGCTGATCGTCAACGACGGCCCGGCTGCCGCCGCCGCCGGGGTGTTCACGGTGAACCGCGTCCAGGCCGCGCCGGTGGTCTGGTCCCGGCAGGTGCTCTCCACCGGCCGGCTGACCGCGGTGGTGCTCAACTCGGGCGGGGCGAACGCCTGCACCGGCCCGGCCGGGTTCGGCGACGCACATGCCACCGCCGAGGCGGTCGCCGCCGCGATCGGCGCCGGCGCGGTCGACGTTGCTGTCTGCTCGACCGGCCTGATCGGCGCCCGGTTGCCGATGGACGCGGTGCTGACGGGGGTGGAGAAGGCCGCCACGGCGCTGTCCGAGGCGGGTGGGGACGATGCCGCCCGCGCGATCATGACGACCGACACCGTGCCGAAGAACGCGGTCCGCGCCGGCTCCGGCTGGGCGGTCGGCGGCATGGCCAAGGGCGCCGGCATGCTCGCGCCCGGTCTGGCCACCATGCTGTGCGTGCTCACCACCGACGCGGTCGTCGACCAACCCACGCTGGATCGCGCGCTGCGGGCCGCCACCCGGCGCACCTTCGAGCGGGTCGACTCGGACGGGTGCCTGTCCACCAACGACACGGTGTTGCTGCTGGCCAGCGGCGCCTCCGGGGTCGCCGCCGACCCGGCCGAGTTCGCCGCCGCCGTGTACGACATCTCCGCCGACCTGTGCGCCCAACTGCTCGCCGACGCCGAGGGGGCCACCAAGGAGGTGCGGATCGAGGTGCGCTCGGCCGCCAGCGAGGACGAGGCGGTCGAGGTCGGCCGCGCGGTCGCCCGCAGCGCGCTGCTCAAGTGCGCGCTGTTCGGCAACGACCCGAACTGGGGCCGGGTGCTGGCCGCGGTCGGCACCACCGCCGCCACGTTCGAGCCCGACCAGTTGGACGTCGCGATGAACGGCGTCCAGGTCTGCCGGGGCGGCGCCCCGGGCGAGCCACGCGACCAGGTCGACCTGTCCGGTCGCGACATCCACATCGTGATCGACCTGCACGCCGGCTCAGACACGGCCACGGTCCGGACGAACGACCTGTCCGACGCCTACGTCTTCGAGAACTCGGCGTACTCGACATGACCGGCCCCGGTCCCGGCTCCCGCGACGTCGTGGCCGACCAGGCCCGATCGCGGACGGCGGCGCTGGCCAAGGCCAGCGTGCTGGTCGAAGCACTGCCGTGGCTGCGCCGATTCCACGGCGCCGTGGTGGTGCTCAAGTACGGCGGGCACGCGATGACCGAGCCGGCGCTGCAGCGCGCCTTCGCCGAGGACGTGGTGTTCCTCCGCTACGCCGGCCTGCAGCCGGTGGTCGTGCACGGCGGTGGTCCGCAGATCACCGCCCACCTCGACCGGCTCGGCATCCACAGCGAGTTCCAGGGCGGCCAGCGGGTCACCACGCCCGAGGCCATGGAGGTGGTGCGGATGGTGCTGGTCGGCCAGGTGAACGGGGACGTCGTCCGGCTGGTGAACGACCACGGCCCGTTCGCGGTCGGCCTGTCCGGCGAGGACGCCGGGCTGCTGACCGCCGAGCGGCGCACCGCCCAGGTGGCCGGCAAGGAGGTCGACCTGGGCCTGGTGGGGGATGTGGTCGCGGTCGACCCGGGCGCCGTGCGCGCGCTGCTCGCCGACGAGCGGATCCCGGTGGTGGCCACCGTCGCCCGCGGCCCCGATGGCCACGCCTACAACGTGAACGCCGACCTGGCGGCCGCCGCGCTCGCGGTGGCCCTGCAGGCACAGAAGCTGGTGATGCTGACCGATGTCCAGGGCCTGTACGCGCACTGGCCACCGCCGACCGACCCGGCCGAGCTCGCCGACGACGTGATCAGCCAGATCACCGCGAGCGAGTTGGAGCAGCGGCTGCCGGCGCTCAGCGCCGGCATGGTGCCGAAGATGGAGGCCTGCCTGCAGGCGGTGCGCGGCGGCGTGCCGCAGGCACATGTGCTCGACGGGCGGCTTCCGCACGCGGCGTTGCTGGAGGTGGTCACCGACGCCGGCATCGGCACGATGGTGCTGCCGGACCCGCCGGCGCCGCGGTTGCCGGCCGACAGCACGCAAGGCACGGCGGTGACCGCGTGACCGCCGCCAAAGCCCGGCCCGCGGCCAGCCGGGCAGCTGAGCTCTCCGCGCGGTGGGGCGCGGCGATGATGCGGAACTACGGCACCCCACCGCTCGGGCTGGCCCGTGGCGAGGGCTGCCGGGTCTGGGACGTCGACGGCCGGGAGTACCTCGACCTGATCGCCGGCATCGCGGTGTCCAACCTCGGGCACGCCCACCCGGCGCTGGTCGGGGCGGTGACCGCGCAGGTCGGCGCGCTCGCGCACAGCAGCAACCTGTTCATGCACGAGCCCGGGGTCCGGCTCGCCGAGCGGCTACTCGGCCTGCTCGGCGTCGACGGCCGGGTCTTCCTCTGCAACGACGGCGCGACCGCGAACGAGGCGGCCTACAAGATCGCCCGGCGGCACGGCTGGGCGGCCGACCCGAGCGGCGGTCGGCTGGAGATCGTCGCCGCCGACGGCGGCTTCCACGGCCGCACCATGGGCGCCCTGTCGATCACCGGGTCGCCGGCGAAGCGGGCGCCGTTCGAGCCGCTGCCCGGCCCGGTCCGGTTCGTGCCCTACGGTGACGCCGAGGCGCTCGCCGCCGCGGTCACCGAGCGCACCGCGGCGGTGTTCCTGGAGCCGACCCTCGGCGAGGGCGGCGTGGTGCCGCCGCCGCCGGGCTACCTGCTGGCCGCGCGGGCCGCCTGTGACCGCGCCGGCGCGCTGCTGGTGCTGGACGAGGTGCAGAGCGGCATCGGCCGCACCGGCTCCTGGTTCGCGATGCACCGCGCCGGCATCGTGCCGGACGTGCTCACGCTGGCCAAGGGCCTCGGCGGTGGCCTGCCCATCGGTGCCTGCATCGGCATCGGTGCCGCCGGCGGCCTGCTCGCCCGGGGCGACCACGGGTCCACGTTCGGCGGTAACCCGGTGTGCTGCGCGGCGGCGCTGGCCGTGCTCGACACCATCGAGCGGGACGGTCTGCTGGCGCAGGTGGCCGAGGTGGGTGGCCGGCTGGAACGGGGCCTCGCCGCGCTCGACCACCCGCTCAGCCGCGGCGTCCGCGGTAGCGGGCTCTGGCTGGCGGTGCCGCTGGCCGCACCGGTCGCGGGCGCGGTGGAGGCCGCCGCCCGCGATGCCGGCTTCCTTGTCAACGCGGTCCAGCCGGACGCGATCCGGCTGGCCCCTCCACTCGTGCTCAGCGCGGCTCAGGCAGACTCCTTCGTCGCAGCGTTTCCGGGCATCCTGGATCGGATCGCAGCCGACTCCATCGTCACCGACCGTGACGGCGACTCGACACCGGCACCGGCCGGCGCCACCGCGCCAGCCACCCGGACCTCGATGGAATAGGACAAGGGAGTCCCCGATGGTTCGCCATTTCCTCCGCGACGACGATCTCGGGCCGCCCGAGCTCGTCGAGGTGCTGGACCTTGCCGACCGGATGAAGGCCGACCGGTTCGCGCACACCCCGCTGACCGGCCCGCGGTCGGTTGCCGTCATCTTCGACAAGCCGTCCACCCGCACCCGGGTCTCGTTCAGCGTCGGTATCGCCGAGCTCGGTGGCTACCCGCTGGTGATCGACGCCGGCACCACCCAGCTCGGGCGCGGCGAACCCATCGAAGACACCGCCCGCGTCCTCGACCGGCAGTGTGCGGCGATCGTCTGGCGCACGTTCGGCCAGGAGCGGATCGACGCGATGGCCCGGGTCAGCCGGGTTCCGGTGGTGAACGCGCTGACCGACCGGTTCCACCCGTGCCAGATCCTGGCCGACCTGCAGACGGTGCGCGAGCACAAGGGCCGGCTGGCCGGGCTCACGCTCACCTACGCCGGCGACGGGGCGAACAACATGGCGCACTCCTACCTGCTCGGCGGCGCCGCGGCCGGCATGCACGTCCGAATCGGTAGCCCGGCCGCGTTCCAGCCCGATCCGGCCGTGCTGGCCCGGGCGGCCGAGATCGCGGCCGGCACCGGCGGCTCGGTGCAGGTGCTGTCCGAGCCGAAGGACGCGTTCGCCGGGGCTGATGTGCTCGCCACCGACACCTGGGTGTCGATGGGGGACGAGGGCGGCGCGGCCGACCGGGCCACGCCGTTCGTCCCGTTCGCGCTCGACGAGCACGCGCTGTCGCTGGCCGCACCGGATGCGGTCGTGCTGCACTGCCTGCCGGCGTACCGCGGCCGGGAGATCGCGGCCGCGGTACTCGACGGCCCGCAGAGCGTGGTGTGGGACGAGGCGGAGAACCGGCTGCACGCCCAGAAGGCGCTGCTGACCTGGCTGCTCGCCAGATCGGCCGGGTGATCACGGTGTCGCAACGCAAGCTCAGTGAGGCCCGCCCACCGACCGCACCGCTGACCAAGGCGGCCCGGCAGGCCCGGATCGCCGATCTGGTCAGCCGCCGGCCGGTCCGGTCGCAGGCGGAGCTGGCCGACCTGCTCGCCGCCGACGGGGTCGCGGTCACCCAGGCCACGCTGTCGCGTGACCTGGAGGAACTCGGCGCGGTCAAGCTCCGGTCCGGTGGCGGTGCCCCGGCCTACCACGTGCCGGCCGACGGCGACGTGCGGCCCGGCCGCGCGGTCGCCGAGCTCGGCCCGTCCCGGATGGTGCGGCTGCTCGCCGACTTGCTGGTCGGGGTCGACGCCAGCGGCAACCTCGCGGTGCTGCGTACCCCGCCGGGCGCCGCCCAGCTGCTCGCGTCGGCCATCGACCGGGCCGGCATGCCGGACGTCGTCGGCACGGTCGCCGGTGACGACACGCTGCTGCTGGTGGCGAGGGCGGCCGACGGCGGCCAGGCGCTGGCGCAGCGGATGCGTGGGCTGGCCGAGGGCACGGTCACCGTCGACATCGTCTACCCGCAGATAACCATCCAGATCGACGATCCCAGCGGGGGCCACGGGCCGCCCGCCTCCGACCACACCACCGAATAGGAGCACACCCGTGACCGAGCGTGTCGTCCTGGCCTACTCCGGCGGCCTGGACACCTCCGTGGCGATCGGCTGGATCGCCGAACAGACCGGCGCCGAGGTGATCGCGGTAGCGGCCGACGTCGGCCAGGGCGGCGAAGACCTCGAGGTCGTCCGGAAGCGCGCGCTCGCGTGCGGCGCGGTGGAGTCGGAGGTACTCGACCTCCGCGACGAGTTCGCCGAGTCCTACTGCCTGCCGGCGCTCAAGGCCGGCGCCCTCTACATGGAGCGGTACCCGCTGGTGTCGGCGCTGTCCCGGCCGGTCATCGTGGCGGCCCTCGTCGAAGCGGCCCGCCGGCATGGCGCCAGCACCGTCGCGCACGGCTGCACCGGCAAGGGCAACGACCAGGTGCGGTTCGAGGTCGGCGTCGGCGCCCTCGGCCCGGACCTGACCGTGCTCGCCCCGGTCCGTGACTCGGCGATGACCCGGGACACGGCGATCGCGTTCGCCGAGCGGCGGGGCCTGCCGATCGAGGCCAGCAAGCGGTCGCCCTACTCGATCGACCAGAACCTGTGGGGTCGCGCTGTGGAGACCGGCTTCCTGGAAGACCCCTGGAACCCCCCGATCGAGGACCTGTACGCGTACACCGCCGACCCGTCCGTGGCGCGCGAGCCGGACGAACTGGTGATCTCCTTCACAGACGGCAGGCCGACCGCGGTCGACGGCAGGGCGCTGACCGTACGCGAGGTCATCGAGGAGCTGAACCGGCGGGCCGGCGCCCAGGGTGTGGGCCGGCTGGACATGGTGGAAGACCGGCTCGTCGGCATCAAGAGCCGCGAGGTGTACGAGGCACCCGGCGCGATCGCCCTGCTCGCCGCGCACCGCGAGCTGGAAGACCTGACCGTGGAGCGGGACCTGCGCCGGTTCAAGCGGTCCGTCGAGCAGCGCTGGGCCGAGCTCGTCTACGACGGCCTGTGGTTCTCACCACTCAAGGTCGCGCTGGACGCCTTCGTCGAGTCGTCCCAGCAGAACGTCACCGGCGAGGTACGGCTGCAGCTGCACGGCGGCCGCGCGGTCGCCACCGGCCGGCGTAGCGACGCCACCCTGTACGACTACGAGCTGGCCACCTACGACACCGGCGACCAGTTCGACCAGTCGCTCGCCCGCGGGTTCGTCCAGCTCTGGGGGCTGCCCAGCAAGATCGCGGCCGGCCGGGACCTGCGGTCCGCCGGGTAGCGATGAGGATGCTCGGGCGGTGCCCGGCCCGGCCAGCCGGGCCGGTGCCGCGCATTGGGAGGCCGTCGGCCACGTGGCAGGATCAAGACCGTGACGGGCACGGTTGACAACAGCGGGCCGACCCGGCTGTGGGGTGGGCGGTTCGCCGGCGGCCCGGCCGAGGCGCTGGTCCGGCTGTCGGTGTCGGTGCACTTCGACTGGCGGCTCGCCCCGTACGACCTGGCCGCCTCCCGCGCGCACGCCCGGGTGCTGCACGGTGCGGCGCTGCTCGACGACACCGAGCTGTCCCGGATGCTGGCCGCCTTGGACGACCTGGACGCGGCGGTACGCACCGGCGCGTTCCGTCCTACCGTGGACGACGAGGACGTGCACACCGCGCTGGAACGTGGCCTGCTGGAACGGCTCGGCTCACTCGGCGGCAAGCTGCGCGCCGGCCGCAGCCGCAACGACCAGGTCGCCACCGACCTGCGCCTCTACCTGCGTGACTCGGTCCGCCAGGTGGTGGCCGGGGTGGCAGGGCTGGAGGCGGTGCTGGTCCGCCGCGCCGAGGAGCACCGCGGTGTGGCCATGCCCGGGCTCACCCACCTGCAGCACGCCCAGCCGGTGCTGCTCGCCCACCACCTGCTCGCGCACGTGCACGCGCTGGCCCGCGACGTCGACCGGTTCCGCGACTGGGACCGTCGCGCCGCGGTCTCGCCGCTGGGCGCCGGCGCGCTGGCCGGCTCCTCGCTGCCGCTCGACCCGTTGGCCACCGCCGCCGAGCTGGGTTTCGACACGGCCGCGGGGAACTCGATCGATGCCGTCTCCGACCGTGACTTCGCCGCCGAGTTCCTGTTCGACGCCGCGCTGCTGGGCGTGCACCTGTCCCGGATCGGCGAGGAGCTCTGCCTCTGGGCGACCACCGAGTTCGGCTGGATCACGCTGGACGACGCTTACTCCACCGGCTCGTCGATCATGCCGCAGAAGAAGAACCCGGACATCGCCGAGCTCGCCCGGGCCAAGGCCGGCCGGCTCATCGGCAACCTGACCGGGCTGCTGGCCACGCTCAAGGGCCTGCCGCTCGCCTACGACCGCGATCTGCAGGAGGACAAAGAGCCCGTCTTCGATGCGGTCGAGCAGTTGCTCCTGGTCCTGCCGGCGCTGTCCGGGATGGTCGCCACGATGACCGTGCGGGGCGAACGGATGGCTGCCGCGGCGCCCGAGGGGCACGCGCTGTCCACCGACGTCGCCGAGTGGCTGGTACGTCAGGGCGTGCCGTTCCGGGAGGCGCACGAGGCGGCTGGCGCCCTGGTGCAGTACTGCGAGCAACACAACTGCGAGCTGTCCGATGTGGACGATGCGGCGCTGCTGTCGGTCGACCCGCGGCTGACGCCAGAAGTCCGTTCGGTGCTCTCGGTAGCCGGCGCGCTGCGGTCCCGGTCCTCCTACGGTGGCACCGCCCCCGAACGCGTCGCCGAGCAACTGGCGCTGCTCGCCGACCTCGGGCACAGCCATGCCGCGTGGGCGCGACGCGGCGACAAGGACGACCGCTGAGCGACGCTGAGCCGCGGCCGGTGGTGGGCGATCCGGCCGTGGCAGCAGTGCCTGACCGGGCGCCGCCGTACTGGCTGGGGCGGCGCCTGCTGCCCCGAGCGGGCCTTGTGGGGCCCGTCCTCGATGTCGCCCGCGCCCTGCTAGGTCAGGTGCTGGTGGCCCGGTCACCGGCCGGCACTGTCGCATTGCGACTGACCGAGGTCGAGGCCTACGCGGGCGCCGCCGACCCGGCCTCGCACGCGTACCGCGGCCCGACCCCGCGCAACGCGGTGATGTTCGGGCCGGCCGGCCACCTCTACGTCTACTTCGTCTACGGCATGCACTGGTGCTGCAATGTCGTCTGTGGACCGGACGACCTGCCGAACGCGGTGCTGCTGCGGGCCGGCGAAGTCGTGTCCGGAGTAGACGTTGCCCGGTCCCGGCGCGCCGCCACGCGGTCCGATGTGGACCTTGCCCGCGGCCCGGCCCGGCTGGCGAGCGCGCTGGGGCTGGACGCCGCCGCGAACGGCACCGACCTGTGTGCCGGCGCCTCCGCGGTCCGGCTGCTCGCCGCGGACCCGGTCCCGGATGAGCTGATCAGCGCCGGCCCGCGGGTCGGCGTGGCCGCCGCCGGCGACGTGCCGTGGCGCTTCTGGGTGGCCGGCGATCCGACCGTCAGCCCCTACCGCCCCGGCGGCACCCGCCGCCGCCCCCGTACCCCCTGACCCGGCCGGCCCACCCGGCCGGCCCACCCGGCCGGCCCACCCGGCCTGTCCGCCCCACCCGGCCGGTCCGGGCGCGGCCGGGTGGCAGGCGGGAACCCGGTCGAGCGGCGCCCGGCCGGTTCGGCAGACTGAACGACGTGACGGACTCCCCGCCGGCGACTGCACTGTCGCCCGCCGACCTGCCCCCGCGGTTACGCGCCGCCCATGACCGGCTGGTCTACGGCGCCGCGCAGGTGCTGCCCGACGGCGGGTTGGCAGACCGGCTGCTCACCGCCGAGCGGGAAGGCCGACCGCTGCGGGTCAAGCTCGGCATCGACCCGTCCGGCTCGGACCTCACGCTCGGGCACGCGGTCGTGCTCCGCAAGCTGCGCCAGTTCCAGGACCTAGGTCACGTCGCGGTGTTGATCGTCGGGGGCTTCACCGGCCAGGTCGGCGACCCGACCGGCCGCACCAACACCCGCACCACGCTGTCCGCCGAGCAGGCCGCGGCGAACGCGCGCACCTACTTCGACCAGCTGATGCGCATCCTCGATCCGGACCGGGTGGAGGTCCGCAACAACGCCGACTGGCTCTCGCCGATGAGCATGGCCGACGCGATGAGCTACGCCGCGGAGATCACCGTGGCCCAACTGCTGGAGCGGGACGACTTCGCCCGCCGCCATCGCGATGGCCTGCCGATCACGCTGTTGGAGTTCTTCTACCCCGTGCTGCAGGGCATCGACTCGGTCGCGGTGCACGCGGACGTCGAGTTGGGCGGCACCGACCAGACCTTCAACAACCTGGTCGGACGCGAGATGCAGCGTGCCCGCGGGCAGGCGCCGCAAGCGGTGCTGACCGTCCCGCTGCTGGTCGGCACCGACGGCGTGCAGAAGATGAGCAAGTCGCTGAACAACTACGTGGCGATCACCGAGCCGCCCGAAGAGCAGTTCGGCAAGCTCATGTCCATCCCGGACGGGCTGGTGGGTGACTACGCCCGGCTCTGCACCGACCTGAGCCCGGCCGACATCGCGATGATGGAGGCCGCCGTCGCGGCGGGTGGCCCGCCGGCGAACGGGGCGAAACGCCGGATGGCGGCTGCCGTCGTCGCGACCTACCACGGCGTCGAGGCCGCGGAGAAGGCCGAGGCGCACTTCGACGCGCTGTTCCGTGACCGCGTCGTGCCGACCGACCTGCCCACGCACCCGCTGCCGCCTGACGACCCGGTGCATCTGCCGGCATTGCTTGTCGCGGTCAACTTCGCCGCGACCACCAGTGCCGCGCGGCGCCTGGTGGACGGTGGGGGAGTCCGCGTCGACGGCGAGCCCGTCACCGGGTACGGCCACCCGCGGGCCGCGCTGGCCGGTCGGGTACTGTCCGCCGGCCGCCGCCGTCTGGTCCGCCTCCTCGACTAACCCGCCCACCCCCTACCCGCCCGGCACCCTCCGGGCCCGCCCGCCCGCGCTCGGTAGCCTGCCGCGCCACGGCGGTTTCAGCCTCGCCCGTGTTCGCGCGCTCGAACCCGGGCTCTCTTCCGGTCGCGCACAACCCGACCGCACCACGCGGTCTCAGCTGTATCGGTCCGAGCGCGCCGCCCGCGCCCGCGCCGCTCGCGACC
>JBBWZH010000069.1:0-8405 GCA_039648995.1 Mycobacteriales bacterium | reverse complement strand
CGGCGGGGCGGTTCCCGTGCCGGACCCAACTGACCAGGTCGGCGAAGGCGGTGCCGAGTTCGGTCGGGGTGAACTCGCAGTGGCCCATCCCGCGGATGGCCCGGCTGACCAGCAGCGCCGACTGGTGGTGCGCGGCGACCCGGCGGGCGTAGTACTGCTCCATCGAGATCGGCACCAGCAGGTCGCCGACGTCGTGCAGGGTGAGCACGGGGATGCGCGGGTCGCCGGCCACCGCGGGCAGGCCGGACAGGTCGCGGGACGGCCGCGCGGTGGGGGAGACGCGCAGCACGGCCGCGTTCAGCGCCCGCTCGGCCGGGCTCAGCGGGCCGCGAGCGCCGGCGAACCGGTAGACGGTCCGGGCGTTGCCGGTCACGTTGCCGGTAGCGAACGGGGCACCGCCGAGGACGAACCGGTCGCCGCCGGTGACCCCCGGGTACAGGCCGAGCGGCAGCGGCAGCGTGGTCAGCGGCGCGAACGTGGCGCTGGTCCAGAACTGGACCGCGGCCGGGAACCCGGGCCGGGCGCCGCCACTGCGTTCGGCCACGACGGACGCCCATTGCCGGCCGGTGGCGGTCAGCGTGACCGCGGCCGGGTCGCCGGTGGCGAAGCCGCTGCCGAGCCGGGGCAGCGCGGCCCGCATCCCGGTGACGTACCCGGGCGCGTACGCGGCCCCGCCGCCGGCCGCGGGGAAGCGCAGCGGGGTGCCGGTGAGCGCGGCCGCGGTGGCGGTCTCGTCCAGGTAGAAGTCGAACAGCTCCTTGTCGGCGAGCACCCCGCAGAGCGGCAGCGCGCCGGCGTAGTCGCGGTACTTCTCGACGCTGACCGCGACCACCTGCCCGCCCATGGACGCGCCGGTCAGGTACACCAGCCGCGGCGCCCGCACCAGGCCGGCGAACACGGAGATCAGCGCATGCGTGTCGGTCACCCCGTGTCCGATGTCGTACCCGTTGCGCTGGTAGCTGGACGCGGCCCAGGCGAAGCCGTGCCGGACCGCGTAGTCGCGCAGCGGCGGGTCGTTCACCCAGACCGTGCCGCCCTCGCCCTGGTACCCGCGGGCGTACAGCATCAGGTCGCCGTTCCAGCGCAGCGGCACCTCGAGCCGGAACGCGGCGCCGGCCCGGACGCCGGTGTAGACCCGCGACAGCGGCCGGCCGGCGTCGGTCAGCGGTTCGAACCGCGTGCCGGTGTAGCCGGCGCCGTCGAACTCGCAGCGCGGGTCGGCGACCGACAGCCCCGGCTGCGTCTGGCTCGGCACGCTCGTACACGGCGGAGCGGCGGCCGCCGGTAGCGCCGGCAGCAACCCGCCGGCGGCAGCGAGCAGCAGGATGGCGACGAGGCGGGGCGATCTCATCGTGGCAGGCTCCAGACGGCGCGGGATGCGACAACGATGGTGCGTGCCGATCCTGGCAGCCGCCGCCGCGCGGCGGGGCGGAACCGGTCAGACGCCGGTGGTGTGGAACCCGCCGTCCACGTGCACGATCTCCCCGGTGGTGGCCGGGAACCAGTCGGACAGCAGCGCGCAGCAGGCCCGGCCGACCGGCTCGGCGTCCCGGATGTCCCAGCCGAGCGGCGCCCGGACGTCCCAGACGTCCTCGAAGGTGGAGAAGCCCGGGATGCTGCGCGCGGCCATCGTCCGCAGCGGCCCGGCCGCGACCAGGTTGACCCGGATCTTCCGGCCGCCGAGCTCGCGGGCCAGGTAGCGCGCGCAGGATTCGAGCCCCGCCTTGGCCACGCCCATCCAGTCGTAGGACGGCCAGGTGACGGTGGCGTCGAAGTCCATCCCGACGATCGAGCCACCGTCGGGCATCAGCGGCAGGCAGGCCTTGGCCAGCGACGCCAGCGAGTACGTCGAGACGTGCAGTGCGGTGGACACGTCCGACCAGGGCGCCTCCAGGAACCCGCCGCCGAGGCAGGACGCCGGCGCGAACCCGACCGAGTGCAGCACCCCGTCCAGGCCGGACAGGTGCTCGCGGACCCGGTCGGGCAGGCCGGCCAGCTGCTCGTCGCTGGTGACGTCCAGCTCGATCACCGGCGCCGGCTTCGGCAGCCGGGCGGCGATCCGTTCCACCAGGGAGAGCCGGCCGTAGCCGGTGAGCACGATGTCCGCGCCCTGTTCCTGGGCCAGCTTGGCGGCGGCGAACGCGATCGAGGCGTCGGTGAGAACGCCGGTCACGAGCAGCCGCTTGCCGTCGAGCAGTCCGGTCACGGTGGCTCCTTCCGTCTGGTGGATCGCCCTGGTGGATCGCCGGCGGGGGCGCCGCGCGGCCGGTGGCTCAGTGGCCCATGCCGAGGCCGCCATCCACCGGCAGCACCGCGCCGGTGATGTACGCGGCGGGCTCGCTGGCCAGGAAGGTGACCGCGCCGGCGATCTCGGCGGCGGCCCCGTACCGGTGCAGCGGCAGCTGGGCGAGGATCTCGGCCCGGCGCTCCTCCGGTATCGCCGCGGTCATGTCGGTCTCCACGAAGCCGGGCGTGATCACGTTCGCGGTGATCCCGCGCGGGCCGAGCTCCTGCGCGAGCGAGCGCGCCAGCCCGATCAGCCCGGCCTTGGCCGCGGCGTAGTTGGCCTGGCCCGCGCTCCCGGTGACCGCGACGACGCTGGAGATGAAGATCATCCGACCGCGGCGGGCGCGCAGCATCTTGCCGGCCGCGCGCTTGGCCACCCGGTAGGCGCCGGTCAGGTTGGCGTCCACGACCCGGGTGAACTGCTCCTCGGACATCCGCAGCAGCAGCGTGTCGTCGGTGACGCCGGCGTTGGACACCAGCACCTCGACCGGCCCGTGTTGGGCCTCCACCTCGGCAAAGGCGGCATCGACGGCGGCCGCGTCCGTCACGTCGCAGCGCACGCCGAACAACCCCTCGGGTGCGCCGCTACCGCGGTGGGTGACCGCCACCTTGTCGCCGAGCTCGGCGAACGCCCGAGCGATGGCCAGCCCGATGCCGCGGTTGCCACCGGTGACGAGTACGGAACGACTCACGGCCGGAAGGCTATCGGGTCGCCGCCGCCGGGGTGACCCCGCTGCCGTTTGCGGCCGGCTGCCGTTTGCGGCCGGCTGGCCTAGGCTCTCGGGGGTGCGCGCGATTCAGATCACCGAGTTCGGTGGCCCCGAGGTGCTCCGGGTGGTCGAGCTGCCCGACCCGGAGCCGTCCGGCGAGCACGTGCTCTATGACGTGACCGCCGCCGGCGTCAACTACGCCGACACCCACCAGGCGGAGAACAGCTACCTGTCCACGCAGGAGCTGCCGCTGGTGCCGGGCGCCGAGTTCGTCGGCGTCGGGCCGGACGGGGCGCGCACGGTCGGGTTGCTGTTCGGCGGCGGCGGGTACGCCGAGAGGGTGGCCGCGCATCCGGCGCTGACCTGGCCGGTGCCGGACGGGGTGAGCGACCCGGCCGCGCTCGCGGTCGTGCTGCAAGGGCTGACCGCGTGGCACCTGCTCCGCACCAGCTCGCACCTGGCCGCCGGCGAGTCGGTGGTGGTGCACGCGGCCGCCGGCGGGGTCGGCTCGATCGCGGTGCAGCTGGCCAAGCGCTGGGGCGCCGGCCGGGTGATCGGCACGGCATCCACTGTGGACAAACAAGAGCTGGCCCGGGAGCTCGGCGCGGACGAGGTGCTGCACCCGGCCAGCGACGACCTGACCGCCGCGCTGACCGCGGCGAACGGCGGGTCGCGTGTGGACATTGTGCTGGAGATGACCGGTGGGCCGGTCTTCGACGCCAGCCTGGCCGCGCTGGCCCCGCTCGGCCGGCTGGTCACCTACGGGATGGCCAGCCGGACGCCGCCGACGCCGGTGGAGCCGGGCGCGTTGATCGGCCGCTCCCGCGCCGTGATCGGCTTCTGGCTGGCGCACTGCGCGCGCCGGCCGCGGCTGCTGCGCGAGCCGGTGGCTGAGCTGCTGGCGATGGTCGCGGACGGCTCACTGCGCACTGTGGACGGTGGCAGCTACCCGCTCGCGGACGCACGGCGGGCGCACGAGGACATCCGGTCCCGGCGCACCGCGGGCAAGCTGACGCTGACGCCGTAGCGGGGTTTCGGGAGCGGGTTCCGGGCACCGGGGCACGGGCCGGGCAACCGGGGCGGCCCGGGGGCAGCGGCGGGCGTTTGGCTTGATGGCGGCCGGGATATCAGGACAGAGTCGTACTGTCCACCGGCTGGAGCCCCCCGATGACCGGTATCACAGTCGCCATCATCATCCTCGTAGTCGTCGCCCTCGCTGTCCTCGCGATCGTCGGCCGCGCTCAGCTGCGGCGGCGTCACCTACAGCAGCAGTTCGGTCCCGAGTACGAGCGCCTGGTTGAGGACGCCGGCAACCGGCGTGCGGCCGAGCAGGAGCTGGCCGAGCGCGAGCGCCGGCACGCCGAGCTGCCGCTGCGCGCGTTGCCGGTCGACGCCCGGGACCGGTACGCCGACGAGTGGCTGGCCGTGCAGGAGCTGTTCGTGGACGACCCGGTGCGCTCGGTCGGCGAGGCCGACCAGCTGATCGTCGCGGTCATGGCCGCCCGGGGCTACCGGACCGACGGCTACCAGTCGACCGACGTCGGCCGGGCCGACGGCGCCGTGTCCGACGGCGCCGTGTCCGACCGCGCCGGGGCCGATGGTGCCGTGGTCGAGCAGCCGGCGGACGGCGCGCGGGTGGACGGCGAGCAGCCCGCGGACGGGTACGCGCAGCAGCTGGCCGACCTGTCCGTGCAGCACGCCGAACGGCTGCCGGACTACCGGGCCGCGCATGAGATCAGCGGCCGCGCGGCCGCCGGCACCGCGACCACCGAGGACCTGCGGCAGGCGATGGTCCACTACCGCGCGCTGTTCGAGGAACTGCTCGGCGACCACGTCCGCGCCGACCGCGGCAATCCCGCCTGACCACCCGCACCACCCCAGCCTGGGAGGCCCTGATGCACCCCCACGACGAGTCCGAACGTCCCGACTCGACAACCCTGACCGAGGATCGGGCCGACGCCGGGTACCGGGACGCCGGGCACCGGGAGCCGGACGACGCGCAGCCGGCCGGGCCGGACGGCGAGCTGCCGGCCGGGCAGCGCCCGGAGGGCTGGTACCCCGACGCCGAGCCGGTGCTGCCGGTGGACGAGACCGCGGCGGCCACCCCGCCGGCCTCGTGGGCGGCCGAGGACGGGGCACCCGAGCCCGCGGCCGCCGAGGACGTCGACGCGCCCGAGCCGATTGCCGGCGGCTCGGACCGGTCGGAGTCCACTGTGGACGGCCCGATGCGACAGTCCACTATGGATGGTGACGCGACCGGGGTGACCGTCGGCGGCTGGAATGCCGACAGCG
Organism: Mycobacteriales bacterium; assembly: GCA_039648995.1. Lineage (GTDB taxonomy): Bacteria > Actinomycetota > Actinomycetes > Mycobacteriales > CADCTP01 > JBBWZH01. Next base: position 3,117 of record JBBWZH010000069.1, on the reverse strand, counting down.
AACGGGGTGCGGACGAGGCACAGGCTGCCGAGCCGGTGGCCGGCGAGCCGGGCGTGGTCGTGGTCGAGCCGGCGGGCACCACCGACCTGGGCGCGGTAGGCCCGGCGGGCACCGCTGGGACGCCGGCGGAGGAGGACGAGGCCGCGCTGACCGCGCCGTACGGGAGCGAGCTGGCCGGGGCCGAGGTCGCCGGGATCGAGCCCCCGGAGGACGGCCCGGACGACGGAACCCCCGGGGACGCGGAGCCGGCGCTGCCGGCGGCCGAGGCGGTACCGGGCGGGCTGGGCGCCGAGCAGCCGGTGGGCGCCCCGGCCGACGCGAGCGCGCTGCGTTCCCGCTGGCGGGACGTGCAGGCCGGCTTTGTCGACGACCCGGCGGCGGCCGTGTCCCAGGCGGCCGACCTGGTGCAGGAGGCGGTCCGGGCGCTCACCAGCCAGCTGGCGGACCTGCGCGGCTCGGTGGGCGAGTGGAGCGGGGACGAGCCGCCGACCGAGCGGATGCGGGTGACCGTCCGCCGCTACCGGGAGGTCTTCGAGCGGCTGCTGCGGGACTGACCGGCTGACCTGCCGCGCTGGGCAGAGCGGGCCGGACCGGCCAAGATGGCCGGGTGACCGCTGACCCTTACGACGCCCTGCTGCTGCTGTCATTTGGCGGACCGGAAGGCCCCGACGACGTTCTGCCGTTCCTGGAGAACGTGGTGCGGGGCCGCCCGGTGCCGCGGGAGCGGCTGCTGGCGGTGGCCGAGCACTACCACCACTTCGGCGGCGTCTCCCCGATCAACGCGCAGAACCGCGACCTGCTGGCGGCGATCCGGGCCGAGTTCGCGGCGTCCGGCATCGACCTGCCTGTCTACTGGGGCAACCGCAACTGGCACCCGATGGTCGAGGACACCGTCGGGCAGATGGGTCGGGACGGCGTCCGGCGCGCGCTGGTCTTCGCCACCAGCGCGTACTCGTCATACTCGGGGTGCCGGCAGTACCAGGAGGACATGGCGCGTGGGCGGGCGGCGACCGGCCCGGGCGCGCCGGCGTTGGAGAAGATCCGGCACTACTTCAACCACCCCGGCTTCGTCGGGGCCAACGCGGACGCGGTGCGCGCGGCGCTGGCCACCCTGCCCGCGCCGGCGCGGGACGGCGCGCTGTTCGTCTACACCGCGCACAGCATCCCGATCACGATGGAAGAGGCGGCCGGGCCGGACGGGCGGCTCTACTCGACGCAGCTGCGCGAGGCGGCCCGGCTGGTGACCGAGGCGGTCCGGCCGGGCGCGCCGTTCGAGCTGGCCTGGCAGAGCCGCAGCGGCCCGCCGCGGGTGCCGTGGCTGGCGCCGGACATCAACGACCGGCTCGGCGCGCTGGCCGAGGAGGGGGTCCGCGCGGTCGTCGTGTCGCCGGTCGGCTTCGTCTCCGACCACGTCGAGGTGCTCTGGGATCTGGACGTGGAGGCGGCGCAGACCGCCGAGAAGCACGGCATCGCGTTCGCCCGGGCCGGCACGGTCGGCACCGACCCGCGGTTCGTCGCGATGGTCCGCGAGCTCGTCGCCGAGCGGCTCGACGCGGCCGCCCCGCGCCGTGCCCTCGGCCCGATGGGCGCCGGCTGGGACGCCTGCCCCGGCTGCTGCCCCACCCCGGTCCGCCGCGGCACCTGACGGCCTGCCCGGCCCGCGCCTGGCGGGCCGCGGTCCGGAGGGCCGGCCGGGCCCGGTCGGCGGGCCTGCGCACGCGGGAAGGCCGCCCGCCGCGGCTGACGGCCGGCACGGACTAGCGGTGGCGGCTGGGGACGGCGTTGTAGGCGGCGCAGCGGGCGCGGCGGACCGCGGTGAGCAGCGGCCGCAGCGCCTCGCTGCGTTCCCGCGCGTCGTGGCTGGTGACCGCGCCGCCGGGGTCGTCGGCGGCGGCGAGGTCGAGCACCGTCGCCAGCCGGTCGGCCTGGGCGAGCAGCCGGACGGCGCGCGCGTCGTGCCCGGGTGGCAGGTCGGGAGCGGCAGGCTTGCGCCGGACCCGGGCCAGCTCGCCGGCCAGCTCCGGCCGCCAGGACGCCACCTCCAGCGCGGTCAGCGCGGTGGCCGCGTCGCGCAGCGCCTCGGTCAGGTCGTGCTCGGCCTCGGCGACGGTGAGCGGGTCGGGTGCCGGCTCGCCGATCGGGTACAGCGTCCAGCGGACGCTGATCGTCCTGCTGCCCAGCGGCGAACCGTGCTCGGTGAGCGCCGGCGCGAGCCCGATGCCGCGGCCGACCACGCCCTCGCCGGCCGCCATCACGGCCGCCGCGAACGCACCCGAGTCCGGCGCGTCCGGCCCGGCCGGCGGCAGCCCGCGCGGGTCGCCCGGCGCGGGCAGCACCACCCGGACCCCGTCCGGCGACCGCTCGCGCAGCACGGTCAGCGCCCAGCCCAGCGGCGTCTCGTCTTCCGTGGCGAGCCCCGACGCGCCCGGCAGCCCGATCACCCGGTGCGGCTCATCCCGGCCGGTGACGTGCGCGACCACGTCGTCATACGCCGCCTCGCCGGCCAGCCAGGCCGACGCCCACGCGGCGAATACTCCGGAGCGCACCCGGGACATGCCGCACAGCGTAGCCAATTCGTCCGGTTCCGGCCCGGCGCGGGTCACCCCGGCGCGTTGTCCGGGCGGGTAGGTTGCCGCCCGTGCGGAGCAAGAACTACGGCCAGGACGTGCTGAGCCCCGAGGCGGTGCGGGCCCGCCGCAAGACGGTGCCCGAGGTGGCCGCCGAGCCGGACCTGGTGGTCGAGGAGGCCGGCACCGGCTTCTGCGGCGCGGTCGTCGAGTGCGCCAAGGACGCGGTCACGCTGGAGGACCGGCACGGCAAGCGCCGGATGTTCCCGCTCGCGCCGGCCGGTTTCCTGCTCGACGGCCAGCCGGTGACGCTGACCCGGCCGCGGCCGGCGCCGCCCGGGCCGCGCAAGCCCGGCCGCACCGCGTCCGGCTCGGTGGCCGTGCCCGGCAGCCCGGCGCGGGTCGCGCGGGCCAGCCGGATCTGGGTGGAGGGCATCCACGACGCGGCGCTGGTGGAGCGGATCTGGGGCGACGACCTGCGCATCGAGGGCGTCGTGGTGCAGCCGCTGGACGGCGTGGACGAGCTGGCCGCCCGGGTCCGCGAGTTCGG
>JBBWZH010000050.1:0-9620 GCA_039648995.1 Mycobacteriales bacterium | reverse complement strand
GCGCGGCTGACGTGGCTGCGGACGGTGGCCACGCTGAGGAACAGGTGCCGGGCGATCGCCTCGTTGTCCAGGCCTCGGGCGACCAGGGTGACGACCTCCCGCTCCCGGTCGGTCAGGTCGTCACGGTAGCCGTGGTCGGACCGCGGCGGCTTGGCGCGGCGGGCGTATTCGGCCACCAGGCGGCGGGTCACGCTCGGGGACAGGATCGCGTCGCCGGCCGCCGAGACCCGCACCGCGTGGATCAGGTCCGCGGGGCTGCACTGCTTGACCAGGAAGCCCCAGGCGCCCGAGCGGAGCGCCTCGAAGACGTACTCGTCCATCTCGAATGTCGTGAGAATGACGATCTTCACCGCCGCGGTCGCCGGGGCTGCGGCCAGTGCCCGGGTTGCTTCCAGGCCGTTGAGCCTCGGCATCCGGATATCCATCAGCACCACGTCCGGCATGGTCTCGTGGACGCGGTCGAGCGCCTCCTGCCCGTCGCCGGCCTCGCCGACGATCTCGATGTCGTCGGCGGCGCTGAGGATGGCCACGAAGCCGCCCCGGACGAGGGGCTGGTCGTCGACGAGGAGGACACGGATCACGGGTCCTCCTCGGGTAGCGGGAGCCCGGCGATCAGCGACCAGGCGTACCCGTCGGTTGGTCCGGCGGTCAGCGTGCCGCCGTGAGCGGAGAGCCGGTGCCGGATGCCCTTGAGACCCCGGCCGCCGCCGGGGGCCTTCGGGGAGCCGGGCCGATCCGGTGCGGCGTTGTCGATACGCACGGTCAGCCGGGTGGGTGTGTAGTCGAGCCGGACCCAGGTCCTGGGGCGGCCGGCGTGGCGCAGGACGTTGGTCAGGGATTCGAGCACGATCCGGCCGGCGACGAGGTTGTGCGGTGCCGGGAGCCGGCGTGGAGTGCCGGTCACCTCCAGGTGGACCTCGAGCCCGGCCGCACGCGCCGGGGCGAGCAGGCCGTCGAGGTCGCTGAGCGAGGGCGAGGGGGTTTGCGCGGCGTGCTCGCCGGGCCCGCGGAGAAGGTCGAGGAACGCCTGCACGTCGTCCAGTGCCTGGCTGCTCGCCTCCTGAACGGCCTCCAGCGCCCCGGTGACGCCGGGTTTCCCGGAGGCGTGCAGTTGCAGGCCGGCCTTGGCCTGGACGTTGATCACCGCAAGCTGGTGACCGAGCACGTCGTGCAGGTCGTCGGCCAGACGCAGGCGTTGCTCGGCGGCGTCGCGGCGGATCTGATCGGCCTGGGCGTCCAGGGTGACCAGGAGACGCTGGTGACGTGACTCCTCCAACGCCCGGCGGTGCCGGAGCAGTTCGCCGAGGGCGACCTGGAAGGCCAGCCAGGCGGCCAGTCCCGTCGTCGAGGTCAGCGACGGTCCGTCGTCGCCGGGGAGGGCCAGCCAGACCAGATGGACCGCGAGGGTTCCGGCGACGACGGCGTACGCCGCGGCCCGGGCTCCCTGCGTGAGCGCACTGACCAGCGCCACGATCATCGGCCCGTAGATCGGTGCGTCGGGGAGGTCCAGGCAAACGTACGTCCAGGTGGCGGCCACACACCCGGCCAGCACCAGCGCCGGGAACCGGCGGCGCCACCACAGGAGTGCCGGCCCGGCCGCCAACAGGAGGAGGCCGAACGGGTCGGGGACGCCGGCCGATCCGTCGTGCAGGCGGATGGCGAGGACACCGCCGATGTTGGTCACCAGGGTGGCCAGCACCAGGAGCGCGTCGACGAGGCGGCGGCCACGCGGCGTGTGCGCTACGTCGGACGTGCGCGGAAGTAGCGCCTGGAGCATGGTGCCGGGCCTCCTGGTGGTTTGGACGCCGTCATGCCGCGAGCGTGTACCGCGCACCGTGCGGCAGGACGGCGCGCGGCGGCCGGAAATGTGCAGGGCCGATTCGTCTCCCTGACGGATGCGTGAACCGGGTCCGCTCACCACCCTGGGGGTATGACCGCAGCGACCCCGCCCTCGCGGGACGACGCCGAACTGATCGTGAACCCCGCCAGCAGGGAGCGGATCCAGATCCGGCCCGCCGCCGAAGGGCAGGACGATGACGTCCTGGTCTGGGACCTCTGGCTGGCTCCGGGTGGGCACGTGCCGAGCGGGCATGTGCACCCGCGGCAGTCCGAGACCTTCCACGTCCGCCGAGGAATGCTCCGCTTCCGGATCGGCCCGTTCCGGCGCGTCGTCGTGGGGCCGGGCCAGTCGCTGCGGGTCACGCCCGGAGTCCCGCACCATTTCGCGACCGTCGGGGACACCGAGGTGCACGCCGTCGTCGAGACCCGGCCCCGGCTGGAGATGGAGACGCTGCTGCGGGTGGCGGCCTGCCTGGCCACCGACGATCAGGGCCGGGCGCGGCGGCTGCCCCGGCCGCTGGATCTGCTGTTGTTCATGCATGAGTTCCGGGCAGAGGTGCGGGCGCCGTACCTCCCCACGGCCGTGGTGCACCGGACAGTGGCCGGACTGGCCCGGCTGGTCCGACGGTTCGGCCTGGACAGGCATTACCGGCGGGTGCGTACGTCGTCCGCCGCCCCGAGCACCCGGGCGAAGGCCGCCAGGTAGCTCGGATCGCCGCCGTCGCGCCGCCGGACCCAGTACTCAGCTCCCCAGAACAGGTAGGTGTCCAGGTCGACGCCGGACCGGGCCGCCCAGCCCTGCCAACGGGCGTAGTTCGCGATCAGCCGGTCGGGCGGGCAACTGGCCGCGCTGCGACCGGCCGGGTCCGGTGGCACGGTGACCGCCTCCCACGGCTCGGCCTGGCCCTCGGTGACCATCAGCCGACGGCCGGACTCGACGACCCGGCGCAACACCCGCCGGCGTCGCGTGCGGGGCAGCCATCCGTCGGCGCCGTCGAGGTAGAGGCTCCAGGACCCCGCCGCGGCCAGCGCGTGCCGAGGGTAGGAGTCGATCCCGACGATGTCGCCCAGATCCACGGCGACGTCGACGGAGTCACCCTGGTCACGCGTACGCGACCACTGGTGGGCGGTCACGAACGTCGACATCGGCAGGAAGCCGTTCAACAGGACCGGACGCGTGGCGTCCGCGCGACGGACCGCCGCGACCTCGTGCCGCACGAACTCGCGCGACAGGCGCCACGAGTGCTCCATTCCCAGCGGGTCCACGGCGTCGTGCTCGACCTGCCAGGCGATGATCGAGGAGCGGTCGGCGTAGCGGGCGACGAGGTCGGTGAGATGCGCGGTGGCGGCCGCCAGCAGGCGCGGGTGGGTCTCCGGCGTGATCAGCCGTCCCTCCGGCAGCGGCGCGTCAAGGAGATGCGGCGGCACGAAGTACTCCGGATAGCCGAAGGACTTGACCGCTCCCAGATTGACGATGACCTCCTTGCCCGCGCGCTCGGCCGCCTCCAGCTGCCAATCCAGCTCGCCATGCTCACGGACGCCCGGCTGGGGCGCGATCCGGTCCCAGTACGCCGCCAGGCGGATGACCTCGTACGGGAAGTCGAGCAGCGTCTTCAGGGTCTCGCGCGGGGCGAGGGCAAGGTCCTCGCACTGGCGCGGCCGGAAGCTGAGCCCGAGCCGGGTCCCGCCCCGGGGCGGGATCGGAAGGCTCCGCCAACGCGCCGTGCGGCGGCGGTCGGCCGGGCCCGCCCGCAGCTCGCTCAGCAGGGTCAACGTGACTCCGGCGCCGACGCCGGCCAGGGTCCGGTTGACGGCCGTGCGGTTCATCGGACCTCCTTCGCGAGGCTCACGATCAGATCGGCGGTCATCGCCCGTGCGTGCGGGCGCCCGGCCCGGCGTGCTCCGTCGCGCAGGCTGTCCAGCAGGGCCGGATCGGTGCGCAGGCGGCCGACGGCGGACACCAGGTCGCGGATGGAGTCGACCGCCAGGCCGGTACCGGCCCGGACGACGTGCTCGCGGTTGCCGGCCTCCTGGCCGGGGAGGTGCCCGGCGACCAGCAGGGGCAGCCCGATGGTGGCGGCCTCGGCGATGATGCCGGGGCCCGCCTTGGTGACCAGCACATCGACGGCGCTCATGTGGCCGGCCATGTCGTCGATGAAGCCGGTCACGATGAGCCGTCGTCCCGCCGGCGGGGTCAGCCGGGCGAGCCGCCGGCGGAGCCGCTCATTGCGCCCGCACACCACCAGGACGTCCACGTCGGCCGGGCCGGTCACCAGGGCACGGGCCCAGCGCTCGGTGCCGCGGGCGCCCTCGCCGCCGCCGTTCACCATCACGGCGAACCGGCCCGGATCCAGCCCGAGCCGCCGCCGGGCGCGGTCACGATCCACCGGCGCGCTGGGGTCGGTGAACTGACGCCGCACCGGCGGCCCGATCAGATGTTCGCGGGCCGCGGCCTGCGGAGAGGCTCTGGGGACTCCCCGGGCGGGGCCCCGGCGGGGCACGACGACGCGATCCACGTCCGGGTGCCACCACGAGCCGTGCGGACGGCCCAGGTCGGTGATGACGCTGACGACCCGGGCGCGGTGGCCGTGGCGTACCGCGGCGGCCGGGGCAACCAGCAGCGGATGGAGCACGGCGATCACGTCGGGGTCGTGGCGTGCGACGGCCTCGGCGAGCGGGCGCCGGAGAGCCCGGGTCACCAGCGCGCTCATCAACCGGCGAATCGGCCCGACGTCCGTGCCGTAGAACAGCAGCCCCCACAGGCAGGGGGTGTGCCGGACCAGCGGGCCGTAGAGCCGCGCGATCGTGGCGACCAGCGCCGGGGCGGCCGGCCCGGTCAACGGGTCGAGCGCGACGCTGGTCACCTGCCCGCCGTACCGATGGGCGAACTCCTCCCGCAGGGCTTCCGTGCTGGCGCGGTGACCGCCGCCGGTGTCCGCGGTGAGCAACAGGACCCGGGCCGCCCGAACCGACGGAGGCGCCGGGCGCGCCACCCGGTGCGCCGACGGGTCGGGTCGGGTGACTGCGGTGGTCATCGTCGGTTCCTCTCCGTCGTGGCGGCACCGGCACCGCCGCGGGGTGCTCGGTCAGCATGTCGACGGGCGCCGGAACGGACATCCGTTGAGAGGTTGAATCGCCACTACCGCCGCTGACGTACGTCCCGCGTCGAGCCGTGCGGGCACGGAAGGAACCGCGCTCCGTTCACCGTCCGAGCGGGTCCCGGGCGGGGCGACGTCCCGGCACCCGGGGGCCGATGAACCACTCGTGGCCGAACAGCCAACCGAAGATCGGCGGCGGGAGCCTCAGGCAGCGTGCCAGTGCCCGGTCCCCGCCCACCGCGGGCGAGGACTGGCTGACGTGAGCGCGCAACGCTGCGTGCTTCGCCGGCAGCTGCGGCCGCACATCGACGCGGTGGGTGATCAGCCGGGGCGAGGAGTAGGCGAACGGCATGGTGGCGTGCAGGACGCGCGGGGTGCCGGCCAGGCGGGCCGCCTCGACCCCCACGTGATGGGCCCGACGGTGGTCCCGGTGGCCGTATCCTCCGCCCTCGTCATCGGTGATGAGGGCCTCGGCCCGTTCCTCACTCAGGACGGCGGCGAGCCGTCCGGCAGCGTCCGGAAGCGGAGCACGGACGAAGCGCGTACGCCCCGCCGGATCCGCGGGAACGGTCCGTCCGGCTCCGCTGTCGGCGTACCCGAGGTGTACGAGACGACGCACACCGAGCAGGCGCGCGGCCTCGCGTACTTCGCTCCGGCGGACGGGTCCGAGACCGATGTCCGGCTTGAGGGGGATACGGGTCCGGCCCAGTTCCCCGTCGGTAGCGATCACCAGCACCACCCGATGGCCCTGGACGGTGGCACGCGCCATGGTCCCGGCGGTGAGCAGCGCCTCATCGTCGGGATGGGCGTGGAAGACGACCAGGGTGCGGCCAGCGGCCTCAGGCATCGGAGAAGGAGGGACGCCGGTGTACGAGGGCGATCACCGCGGTCACGAGGGCCACGACCACCGCGACCATCTGGATCCACAGCCCGAGGGTGTCCAACACGGTGTCGACCTCGACGAGCCGGGAGGCCTGATCGGCGGCGAACAGCCCGACGACGAGGAAGAGCGCGGCGAGGATCGCCACCACCGGCGCCCCGCGCCACGGCACGAACCACACAACCCCCGCGGCGGCTACCAGGATGACGATCCCCGGTGGGACGACGGGATAGTCGTGGCCGCCGAGGATCTGGATGATGATGCCGACCGCGGAGGTCAGCAGGGCGAAGGCAGTGAGCGTCCTGGGCGTGATCATGGCCCCAAGCGTGCTGCTCCCGTGCGGCCCGCGACATCGGCTGGTTGTTGTCATCGCGCCTGCACATCTGAGGTAGTCACGCCGCGGCGGCGCTCGTCGACCCCGGGACGTCAGTCACGCTCCGAGGAGCCGGCGGGAGACCGGCCAGCACACCCAGCCGGGCCCGGAAGCGCTCGACCGGGAGACAAATGCCGCCGGTGCTTGAGGTTGCGACCAGCTTGGTCTTACTACTGAATCTTGGCGTCCGGCGATAACATGTAGAATATTGTCCGTGACCGGGAGCGAGCGGGACGGGCCGGCGGCCGTACTGAGCCCCGACGCCGAGCAACGGGCGGATGACCGGGCGGACGGCGCGCAGGCGGTGCGGCGGGCGGAGTTCCAGGTGCGGCCGGAGGCGTACCGGCACTGGCGGCTCGCGGTCGACGGGCCGGTGGCGACTCTCACGATGGATGTGGATCAGGCCGGCGGGCTGCGGCCGGGCTACGAGTTGAAGCTGAACTCGTACGACTTGGGTGTGGACATCGAGTTGTACGACGCGGTGCAGCGGTTGCGGTTCGAGCATCCCGAGGTGCGCGTGGTCGTGCTGACCAGCGGCAAGGACAAGATCTTCTGTGCCGGTGCCAACATCCGGATGCTGGCCGCGTCGCCGCACCCGTGGAAGGTGAACTTCTGCAAGTTCACCAACGAGACCCGGCTGGGCATCGAGGACGCGACCGTCCACTCCGGACAGACGTACCTGGCGGCGGTGAACGGCACCGCGTCCGGCGGCGGGTACGAGCTCGCGCTGGCGTGCGAGCAGATCATGCTGGTCGACGACCGGTCGTCCACCGTGTCGCTGCCGGAGCTGCCGCTGCTGGGGGTGCTGCCCGGCACCGGCGGGCTGACCCGGCTGGTGGACAAGCGGCTGGTGCGCCGCGACCGGGCCGACTACTTCGCGACGAGGTCGGACGGGGTCGGCGGTCGGCGGGCGGCGCAGTGGCACCTCGTGGACGAGGTCGTCCCCCCCGCCCGGTGGGAGCAGGCCGTCGCCGACCGGGCCCGGGAGCTGGCCGCCCGGTCCGCCCGGTCCGACGTACGCGGGATCGAGCTGACCCCGCTGCCCAAGACCGGATCCGCCGCCGCGGTCCGGTACGAGTACGTGTCGGCCGAGCTGGACCGGCAGGCCGGCCTGGTGCGGATCACCGTCGCCGGCCCGGCCGACGACCCGCCGGCCGACATCGCCGCGGTGCACGAGCAGGGCGCCCGGTTCTGGAGCCTTGCCGTCGCCCGCGAGCTGGACGACCTGATCCTGGACCTGCGGACGAACGAGCTGGAGCTGGGCACCTGGGTCCTGCGCACCGCCGGTGATCCGCGGCGGGTGCTGGCCCACGACGAGCTCCTGCTGCGCAACCGCGGTGACTGGCTGGCCACCGAGATCGTGCTGTACCTGAAACGCACGCTGAAGCGGCTGGACGTGACCAGCCGCAGCCTGCTGGCCCTGATCGAGCCCGGCTCGTGCTTCGCCGGTTCGCTGCTGGAGCTGGCGCTCGCCGCGGACCGGTCCTACCAGCTGGACGGGGCGCCCGAGGACGAGCCGGACGCCGCGCCGGCGACGGTCACGGTCGGGCCGATGAACCTCGGGCCGCTGCCGATGGGGAACGGGCTGACCCGGCTGCGGACCCGCTACCTGGGCGACCCGGCCGGGCTGGCCGCGGTCAGCGACCGGGTCGGCGAGCCGCTGCTGGCCGGCCAGGCCGAACAACTGGGGTTGGTGACCTTCGCTCCGGACGACATCGACTGGGCCGACGAGGTGCGGATCGCGGTCGAGGAACGGGCCTCGTTCAACCCGGACGCGTTGACCGGGCTGGAGGCGAACCTGCGCTTCGCCGGGCCGGAGACGCTGGAGACGAAGATCTTCGGCCGGCTCAGCGCGTGGCAGAACTGGATCTTCAACCGGCCGAACTCGTCGGGTCCCGGCGGAGCGCTGCCCCTGTTCGGCACCGGGCGGCGGGCCGATTTCGACCCGCAGCGAGTGTGACAGGCAGCCAGCGACAGGGAAGGAGCCCGACATGACGACCGCGGCCGACTACTCGGAGAAGATCCCGAACAACGTCGAACTGCACGCCGATCGCCGGCTGCGGCGGGCGCTGGAGTCCTGGCAGCCGAACTTCCTGTCGTGGTGGGAGTCGATGGGCCCACGGCTGCCGACCCAGGACGTGTACCTGCGCACCGCGGTCAACGTCGGCCGGGACGGCTGGGCGCACTTCGGGCACGTGCCGATGCGCGAGTACCGCTGGGGGATCTTCCTCGCCGAGCCCGCCCCGGATCGCCGGGTCGGGTTCGGGCAGCACAGGGGCGAGCCGGTCTGGCAGCAGGTGCCCGGCGAGTACCGCGCGGAGCTGCGCCGGCTGATCGTGATCCAAGGTGACACCGAGCCGGCGTCGGTCGAGCAGCAGCGCAACCTCGGCGCCACCGCCCCGTCCCTGTACGACCTGCGCAACCTGTTCCAGGTCAACGTCGAGGAAGGCCGCCACCTGTGGGCGATGGTCTACCTCCTGCACGCGTACTTCGGCCGCGACGGCCGGGAGGAGGCGGACGAGCTGCTGCGCCGCAACTCCGGCAGCCAGGACGCGCCGCGGATCCTCGGCGCGTTCAACGAGGAGACACCGGACTGGCTGTCGTTCTTCATGTTCACCTACTTCACCGACCGGGACGGCAAATACCAGCTCGGCACGCTGAAGGAGTCGGCGTTCGACCCGCTGTCGCGGACCTGCGAGTTCATGCTCAAGGAAGAAAGCCACCACATGTTCGTCGGCACCACCGGCATCGACCGGGTCGTCGAGCGGACCGCGCGGCTGATGGTGGACAACGACACCGACGACGTCGTCGCGCTGGGAGCGATCCCGCTGCCGGTGATCCAGAAGTACGTCAACTTCCACTATTCGGTCTCCCTCGACCTGTTCGGCGGCGAGACGTCGACCAACGTGGCGAACTACTACACGTGCGGGTTGAAGGGACGCTGGTCGGAGGACCGGCGCCGGGACGACCACCGGCTGACCGACGACGCGGTCATGGTGGACGCCCTGCTCGACGGCCAGATCGGGCAGACCGAGGTGGCCGCGCTCGTCGGTCTGAACACCGACCTGCGGCGGGAGTACGTCCACGACTGCCAGAACGGCGTCAACCGGTGGAACAAGATCCTGGCCGACGCGGGCCTGCCGCAGCGGCTGCGGCTGCCGCACGCCGCGTTCAACCGCAAGGTCGGCGCCTACGCCGGCATCGAGGCCACCCCGGACGGCGAGCTGCTCACCGCCGAACAGTGGCAGCAGCGCCAGGGCGAGTGGCTGCCCACCGCCGTGGACAAGACGCACGTGCGCTCGCTGATGCAGCCGGTGTACCAGCGCGGCAAGGTCGCCGCCTGGATCGCCCCGCCGCGACACGGCATCAACGGCAAGCCGCTCGACTACGACTACGTCCACCTGCGGTAGCCCCGGCCGGGTGGGGCCCG
>JBBWZH010000027.1:0-2987 GCA_039648995.1 Mycobacteriales bacterium | reverse complement strand
CGGATTCCAGTTGCCGGTGCTGTCCGCGGACGGCCGGTTCGTCGGCTACTCGCTGCCCACCCCCGGCCCGTCGCCGTTCCCGATGGGCAACTACGACGTGTGGGTGCGGAACCTGCGGACCGGCGCGGTCAGCAAGGTCAGCGTCGCCCCCGACGGGAGCGCCGCCAACTCGCGCAGCCTCGGCATGGACCTGTCCGCGACCGGCCGGTTCGCCGCGTTCAGCTCGGATGCCAGCAACCTGGTCGACGGCGACACCAACGGCGTCGCCGACGCGTTCGTCCGCGACCTGCGGGCCGGCGTGACCACCCGGGTCAGCGTCGCCAGCGACGGCAGCCAGGCGAACGCGTCGGTCGGGCAGGTCGGCTTCTCGGCCACCGGCCGGTACGTCCTGCTGCTCAGCGCCGCCAGCAACCTGGTGGCCGGCGACACCAACGGGGCCACCGACCTCTTCCTGCACGACACCCGGACCGGCGTGACCACCCGGGTGAACGTCGCCGACGACGGCACCGAGACCAACGGCTTCATCGAGCACAGCCCCACCGTCTCCGCCGACGGCCGCTTCGTGGCGTTCACCTCGACGGCGACCAATCTGGTCAGCGGGGACAACAACGGGGAGGCCGACGTGTTCGTCCGCGACCTGCGCCGCGGCCACACCCGCCGGGTCAGCGTCGGCCTCGCCGGCGCCGAGTCGAACGGCCGCGGCACCGGCGCACTGATCTCGGCGGGCGGCCGGTACGTGGCGTTCGGCGCCGTCGCGACCAACCTGGTGGCCGGCGACACCAACGGCGTCCAGGACGTGTTCGTGCGGGACCTGGTCGTCGGGCGCACGACCCGGGTCAGCGTCACCCCGGACGGGGGGCAGACCAGCACCTGGTCGGCGCAGCTGGACGCGATCTCGGCGGACGGCACCTCGGTCGCGTTCACCATTCCCAACCAGGGCGTTCGGCCCGACGCGCCTGACAACAGGACGCACACGTTCCTGGTCCGGCCGGGCCCGCGCTGACGGCGGTCCTGACGGCCCGGCCGGGCGGCATGCGCCGGCCGAGCCGCCAGGCCCCGAGCCGCCAGGCCCCGAGCCGTCAGGCCTTGGTGAGGTTGCCGTCAGGCCCCGAGCCGTCAGGCCCCGAGCCGTCAGGCCCCGAGCCGTCAGGCCCCGGGCCGTCAGGCCCCGGGCCGTCAGGCTTTGGTGAGGTTGCCGTCGGCGACGTTGTCCGGGTGGTCGCTGTCCACCCAGTGCATCGTGGCCCGGTTCGCCGCGGTGCGCCGCAGTGTCATCGTCCCGGACGCGGCGCACTTGTTCCGCGGGTCCGAGGTGATCACCTCGCGCAGCACCAACTGGGCCGGGCTGGCCGAGAGCACCGCGACGCTCCCGGAGCAGAACGACACGACCGTGAACGTGCCGACCGGCTTCCCGGCCGGCAGTACGAGCTGCGCGTTCCATGCCGGGATCACGCTGCCGGGCTGGCTGACCGGCCCGCGCCAGGTGCCGCCGAAGATCGCCGGCACGGTGCCGGACGCGCTGGTGGCGGTCGGGCCCGGTCGGGACGGCGTCGGCGTCGGCGTCGGGGGGCTCGGGCTGCCGGTGGGCGTGGCGGTGACCGTGCCGGGGTCTGCGAGGTAGTCGCCGTGGCCGACGACCGTGTCGCTGCAGCCGGCGGCGAGCAGGCACCCGGCGAGCACGGCGGCAACCGCGCGCCCGCGCCGAACGCCTGCCATCTCACTCCTCCACGGGAACCGCAGTACCGCCAGGGTATCCGCGGAACGCCACCCGCGGCGGGCACCCTTGGGCGTATCCGGGTAGTCCATTGGTCTACCCGGCGCGGCCGGCATTCCAGACCTTCTGCGCTGTCGCCAGTCCGCGGCCCGGCGGTCCGATAGGGGCGGCCACACCGGCCGTTCCCTACGGACAGGAGCAAGACGATGCGTGGACGATGGCGCGGCCCGCTGATCGCGGTGCTGGCCGCGGTCGCCGCCGGCGCGGCGGCCGGGCCGCTGCCGGCCGCCGCCGCGGGGCCCACCCCGGGCGGGCCGATCGTGCGGACCGACGCCGGCCCGGTGCGCGGTACCGCCGCCGACGGATACCTGAACTTCCAGGGCATCCCGTACGCGGCGCCCCCGGTGGGTGCGCTGCGCTGGCGCGACCCGCGGCCGCCCGGCCGATGGTCGGCGCCCCGGGACGCGACGGCGCCGGCCAGCCCGTGCCCGCAGGGGCCGGGTGAGGTACCCAGCGACAACGAGGACTGCCTCTACCTGAACGTCGCGGCGCCGGCGACCCCCGCGGCCCGGCCGCTCCCGGTGCTGGTGTGGATCCCCGGCGGCGGCTTCACGATCGGCGCCGGCACCGACTACGACGCGCACCGGATGGCGATCCGCGGCGGCATCATCGTCGTCACGATCAACTACCGGCTCGGCGTCTTCGGTTTCTTCGGCTACCCGGGGCTGCCTGGCTCCGGCGACTACGGGCTCGCCGACCAGCAGGCGGCGCTGCGCTGGGTGCACCGCAACGCCGCGGCCTTCGGCGGCGACCCGGGCAACGTCACGGTGGCCGGCAACTCGGCGGGCGCCTGGAGTGTCTGCGCACAGCTGACCTCGCCGGCGACCGCGGCGCTGTTCAGCAAGGCGCTGGTCGAGAGTGGACCGTGCACCGGCACGGAGGCCCGCCCGTTCGCGCCGTTCGGCCGGCCGGTGGCGGCGGTCCGCGCCGCCGGCAGCCAAACGGCCGCCGACCTGGGCTGTACCGGCCCCAGCGCGCTGGCCTGCCTGCGCCGGCAGCCGGTGCCGGCGCTGCTGGCCCACGACGACGCGTTCACCGCGCCCGCGTTCGGCACGCCGCTGCTGCCGGCGGACCCGGGCGCGGCGCTCCGGGCCGGCCGGTTCCACCGGGTGCCGGTGCTGATCGGCAACAACCACGACGAAGATCTGGCCCTGGCCGCCGGCGTCATCAAGGCCGGCACCGAGATCACCGCCGCGAACTGGCCGGACGTGGT
>JBBWZH010000778.1:0-11493 GCA_039648995.1 Mycobacteriales bacterium | reverse complement strand
GGAGCAGCGGCTGGACCCGGTCAGCGCCGCGATGGCGGCCGCGCCGCTGGGTCGCCACCCGGATGGCGCCGGCCCGGACGTACTCGGCTTCGCTGCCTGCGCCGCGGTCCTGCGCCGCTCCGCTTTTCTCCAGGTCGGCGGCTTCGACCCGGTGGTGCGGTTCCCGGGCGAGGAGGAGCGGGTCGCGCTCGACCTCGCCGACCACGGCTGGCTACTGTCCTACCGGGACGACCTGGTCGTCCACCACCACCCGTCGCCCCGCCGGGACACAGCGCACCGGCGCCGCCGCGCGGTGGTCCGCAATCTGCTGCTCACCGCCTGCATGCGGCGACCGTGGCGGGTAGTGGCGGCCAAGACGGTGACCGAATGGCGGTCCGGCACCGGGCGCCCGGGAATCCTCGCGGCCCTACGCCGCCTTCCCGCCGCCCTCCAGTACCGCCGCCTGCTCTGCGCCGCCGTCGAGGACAGCCTCCGCCGCCTCGACCTAGCCGAACGCGCTGCCGCCGGAGCCCGGCCGACGCGCGCCGAAGCAGCAGCCAGTACTGCGGTTCGATTCCGGCGCACGGAGTAGGCGGCAGCCATGGCCGAGCGTCAGGCATCACCGGCGCGGGCCAGGCCCCGGGTGGGGGCCCCCAGGAGGGTTTCACCGGTCGTCAGCCGGTGAAGATCACAGCATGACCGAACGAGGCAGTGACAGGCACGGACCGCGGCTGGACGAGGAACTCGGCCGCGAGGTCGAGGGGATGCTGCGGGGCACCGGCCCCACCCACGTCGAGGAGTGGCGCGATCCGGAGCCGGCCGGCGATGACCAGCCCGCCGTCGGGGTCGCGCAGGGTCGGGACGGCGGTGCGCCGGACGGGATGGACCAGGCCGACCTGGACCGGCGGGCGGATCTGGCGGCGGCCCTGGGCCGGGCGGTCTTCCCGGCGGACGCGGCGACGCTGCGGGCCCGGCTCGCCGCCGACAGCGCGCCGGACGATCTGCTCGGAGTGCTGGCCGGGCTGCCCGGGGACCGGCCCTACCAGAACGTCGGCGAGGTGTGGGCCGCGCTGGGGCTGCCGGCCGAGGAAGAGCGCTTCTGATCCACGCGCTCCGGCGTCGGGCCGGCGCCCGGTGGGTCAGCCCTCGGCGGCGCGCTGCAGCGCGGCGTACACGTTCTGCAGGGCGTCGCTGACGGCGACCATCGCGAAGGTCGACCCGGCCAGCCGGGTGGCCCGCGGCGCGAATACCAGCCCCGCGGCGAACCCGGTCGCCACCCACTGCGCCAGGCAGAACGGGCAGGTCAGCAACTCCCCCAGCGCGTGCCGCGGCCCAATGCCGCCGCGCACCCGCTCGGACAGCTCGCCCTCCCCCTGCGGCCCCTCGTACTCGGTGAACGGCGCCCGCAGTGGGGCGGTGACGGTGTCCTTGCTGATCAGCCGGGACAGCTTGTGCGTCGCCACCCCGAGTACGGCCAGGTCCCAGGGCCCGACCCGGTCCGGCAGCCGCCGCCCGGTGGCGGCACCGACCCCGGCCAGCGCGGCCACGGCCGCGCCGTACACCCCCATCGCGCCGAGGTACGGCCGCAGCGGTCGGTCGTTCCCGTGCCGGTACCGGTCCGCCTCGCGTCCGGCAGCCCGCGTGATGCTCCGCAGTACGGTCATGCACGGAGGCGTACCCCGCTGGCGCGCCGGCTCACCCCGCCGGCGGCCGCGGTCCGACCTGCAGGCCGCCGGGATCAGCCAGGCTCGGCGGGCGGCGGTAGGGCCGGGCGGCGTCGGGCCGCTCCTCCTGTGCCATCGCGCCGCGGCCCGCTGTTTCCGTACCCGCTGCCCGGGCAACCTTGCCTGAGCGGGCCGCGGTCGCCGCGGCGAAGAGGAGGAGCAGGCATGGACCAGTCGCGGGCCCCACTACTGGACGCACTGGTGCGCTTCCGGGAGCGTGGCGACGTCGTGTTCGGGCCGCCCGGCCACAAGCAGGGTCGCGGCGCCGACCCGCGGGCGGTCGAGGTGCTCGGCGCCGGCGTGTACGAGTCGGACGGGGTCGCGGCCGGCATGGTCGTCCCGGACACCGCCGACCCTTCGGCGAAGTCGCTGCGGGTGGTCGCGCGCTGACCAGCGGCCGCCCGGCCGCCTCCCTCACTGTCGGTCGGCGGTCAGCAGGACCCCGCTGCGCGGCCGGGTCGGCATCCTCGTCAGGTCGACCCCGAGGTCCTGCGGCGGCAGCCGGTACGGGCTGCGGCTGAGCACGAGCACCGCGGCGGTGATCTGGCCGAGCACCACCGCCTCGCCGGGGCAGCGGTGGCCGGTGGCGACGGTGCCGCCGCCCTGCGGCACCAGCGTGTCCGGGTCCGGCGCCGGGCCGAGGAACCGGCCCGGGTCGAACGCCTCGGGGTCCTCCCAGTGCGCCGGGTCGTGGTCGGTGCCGTGCAGGTCCAGCACCACCAAGCTGCCGCGGCGCACGCGCACGCCGGCCACGTCCTGGTCGGACCGGGCCTTCGCGGCGAGCACCGGGACGAACGGGTAGAGCCGGCGCACCTCGTGCGCGAAGGCGGCGAGCGCGGCCTCGTCGCCGGCGGCGATCCGGTCCCGCCACTGCGGCCGCTCGTGCAGGGCGAGGCCCGCGAAGGCGACGAACCAGGCGGCGGCGACCGTCGGCCGGACCAGGTTCAGCAGCTCGACCGCGGCCACCCGGGCCGGTAGCGGCCGGCCCGCCGGGTCGCGGAAGTCGGCCACCGCCCGCAACGCGGTGCCCGGCCCGGCGGCCACCCGGCCGTCCCGGGTGTCCCGCACCAGCCGCCGTGCCCAGCGGTCCAACTGCCACCGTGCGGCCAGCGCCCGGGCGTACGGCGTCCCGGGCGTGCCGAAGCCGTCCACCACCGCGGCCAGCTGCCGGGACCGCCGGTGGCACTCGGCGGCGGGCAGCGCGATGCCGGCCCAGCCCAGCACGGCCGCGCCGATCACCTGGACCGCCTCGTCGAACAGCACCACCGGGCCGGCCGCCGGCCAGCGCCCTACTGTGGCCTGCCAGCCCTGCTCGGCAGCGGCGGTCAGGTCCTGGGCCGCCGCCGGGGTGAGAACGTCCACGAACAGCGACTTGCGGTGGGCGTGCGCGGCGTCGTCGAGCCCGTGCACCGCGCCGGGGCCGAACAGCACCCCGCGCACCGGCAGCGGGATCGCGCCGCGCCGGCGCAGCCGGAGGTCGTAGAACCGGCGCACCCCCTCCGGGCCGCCGACCACGACGGCCCGCCGGCCGAGCAGCCGGGTGGGTACGGCGACCGCGCCGGCCCGCAGCCGGGACGCCCAGGGATAGCCCTGCCGAATCAGGCTCAGGGTCTGGTCCCCGCCGCCGTCCCGTTTCACGTCCGTGTTGCCCACGCCCACCCCTCCACGCTCGCCGTGCCGATCGCTAGGAGCCGCTGCCGCCCGAACCGGGTTCGGACATCTTGCGGTGCACCGCCGCGGCCGCTTTCGCCGGCAGCACGTTGCTCGCCGCCACCTGCGCCTTGTTCTTCGCCGACCCGGCGACCACGTGGTCCTTGCCGGCCAGCAGCGCGTCGATGCCGTCCTTCGCCACCTCCGCCGGATCGTCCTTCTTGGACTGCCCCAGCTTCGTGTCCTGCAGCCCGGCGCGGTCGAAGAAGTTGGTGTCGGTCGGGCCGGGCAGCAGCGCGGTCACGGTGACACCGGTGTCCTTCAGCTCGTTGCGGATCGCCTCGGCGAAGGAGAACAGGAACGCCTTCGACGCGCCGTACGTGGCCTCGAACGGCCCCGGCGAGGTGGCCGCGATCGACGAGGTGAACAGCACCTTCCCGTCGCCGCGCTCGACCATGCCGGGCAGCACCCGCTTGGCCAGGTGGACGGCCGAGGTGACGTTCAGGTTGATCAGGTTGAGCTCCGCGGACAGGTCGTTGTCCCGGACGAAGTCGCCGTGCACGCCGACGCCGGCGTTGAGAGCCAGCGCCTCCACCGGCCTGCCGAGCGCGCTGACCTCCCGCCAGAACGTCTCGACCGCGTCGTAGCTGGCCAGGTTCACCCTGACCGGCAGGACCTCGGCGTCGGGCGCCTCCAGCCGCTCGGCCGCCGCGTTGATGCCGGTGTCCTCGGCGGCCACCACCAGGTCGAACCCGCGCCGCACGAACTCCTCGGCCAGCGCGTACCCGATCCCGCTGGACGCTCCGGTGACCACCGCCAGCGGCCTCCGGCCCGTTGTGCTCGTCATCTCACTGACTCCTTCCTGTGGGGGATGCACTGCGCCTACCCGGCGACGCCGCACCCATTCCTGCCGCCGGCGCCGCGGCCGGGTGACGGGCGGAGCCGGTGTGGCGCGGCATGAACCGGCGTCTGCCCGGGTATCCGGCCGGTGTCCAGACGTCGTCCGGCGAGCTGTGCAAGCGGAGGTGGCATGTCTGTCGTGCTCGTCGGGTCGAACCCGGCCGCGCTGTTCACCCGGGACGGCGAGGTCACCGCCTTCGCCTCGCTCTGGCAGGTGGACTGGTCCCTACGCGGCAGCGGGCCGGCGCTGATCCTCTGGCAGGCCAGCCGGGTGCGGCTGATCGGGCCGGACCCGGATCTGGCCGGCTGGCTCGCCGACACCTTCGTCCGCCACTTCGGCGAGGTGGCCGGGCTGCCCTGGGAGCCGGCCGCCGAGGTCGCGGACATCGACCTCACGCTGTCCCTCGCCGCCGGTCTGACCGCCACCGCCGGCCCGGTCACCCTCCACCTGGGCGGCGTGCTGGACCGCCGGGTCTTCAGCACCGACCGACTCCCGCTCGGCGGCACCACGTACCGGATGTCCAATGTGTACGCGCCGTGCGGATCGGCCCGGCTCAGCGTCGACGGCGCCGCCGTGGCCGGGGACATCGCCGTGGACCGCGACGCCGAGCCGTTGTCCTCCACGGCCTTCCTCGCCGTCGCGGAGGTCTGGACCCTGGACGGGTAGCGGCCCGACCGGGCGACGTGCGGATCCGAACTCCACGTGGTGAGCTGAGCGCCTGGCCTTGCGGGCCGCCCGCCTCACACCACCGTCAGGGCCGCAGGCGGATGGCGTCGCTGTCGCAGACCTCGGCGTCCATGTTGAGCTCCATCATCCGCAGGGCGGCGGCGGCCAGGTCCGGGTGGATGTGGGCCACGGCGTCCCGGGCCACGGCCACCTCCAAGTGCCGGATGTGCGCGTCCAGGGCCGAGTAGAGCACGCACTGCTCGGTGACCTGGCCGCACAGGATCAGCCGGGTCACCTCCTGCCGCTGCAGCAGGTATTCCAGCGGTGTCTGGTAGAAGATCGAGTGCCGCACCTTGATCACCAGCAACGCCTGCTCGTCGGGCACGACCGGCTCGACCAGGTCCGCGTGCGGGCCGTCCAGCACGCGCCGCACCAGATCGTCCGCGTTCGAGGTCCACGAGCCGAACGTGTCGTTGACGTAGATGGTGAGCGTCTTGGTGTCCCGGGCCTGTCCCAGCAGTCGCTCGATCCCGGGCAGCGCGCCGCGCACCGAATGCACCAGCCGGTCCGCGTCGGCGTGCTCGTACAAGTTGATCATGTCTATGACGATCAGGGCAGTAGAGCTCACGCCACACAGCGTTACCCGCGTCCCGCGCAACCATCACCTGGGGTCCGGCACGAGGTCGGCGTCGGCGGTGCCCGCCCGCCGACCCGCGAACGGGTCAGCGCCGCGCGCCGCCGGCGCGGTCCGTAGGGTGCGGGTGATGAGCGGCGGTCAGGAGCAGCCAGGCGACGGGGCGGGCGCGGCGGCGGTCTACCGCGCCCTCAGCGGGCTGCTGTCCGGCTCCCACCTGGCCGCGCCGCACGAGCTGCCGGAGCTGATCGGGCGGTACGCGGCCGTGGTCGGCGGCCGGGACGCGGTGGCCTACCTGGTGGACCTCCAGCAGCAGGTCCTCGTCCCGTTCCTGGACAGCGGCGGCCCGGACGTCGACCAGCAGGTGGATGTGCTCAGCGTGGACGGCACCCTGGCGGGCCGGGCCTACCAGTACATCGAGGTGCTCACCCAGGACGCCGAGGCCGGGCGGGTCCGGGTGTGGCTGCCGCTGCTGGACGGCACCGAGCGTCTCGGGGTGCTTCGGCTCACCCTCGGCGCCGACGCGGCCACCGACGCCTCGTTCCAGGAGCCGCTCCGGCACCTGGCCGCGCTCGTCGCCGAGCTGATCATGACGAAGGCCAGGTACGGAGACAGGATCCCGCGGCTGCGGCGGCGGGCGGAGATGGGCCTGGCCGCGGAGCTGCAGTGGTCGCTGCTGCCCCCGCTCACCTTCGCCTGCCGCCAGGTGACGGTCGCGGCGGCCCTCGAGCCGGCGTACGAGGTGGCCGGCGACACCGTCGACTACGCGGTGGACGCGGGCGTCGCCCGGGCGGCCGTCTTCGACGGGATGGGCCACGGCCTGCGCAGCGCGCAACTGGCTGCCGTCGCGGTCGCGGCGTACCGCAACGCCCGGCGCGGCGATCACACGCTGGCCGACACCGCGACGCGGATCTCGGCGGCGTTGCTCGATGCCTTCGCCGGCGCCGCCTTCAGCACCGCGGTGCTGGTCGAGCTGGACAGCGACCGGGGCATCCTGAGCTGGGTCAACGCCGGGCATCCCGAGCCGCTGCTGCTCCGCGACGGCAAGCTGGTGCGCACCCTGCACGCCCGGCCCATGCTGCCGCTCGGGATGCGGATCAACGGACATCCGGCTGACGCCGCGATCGCGGTGGGCCGGGTGCAGTTGCAGCCCGACGACCGGGTCCTGCTCTACACCGACGGGGTCACCGAAGCCCGGTCACCGACCGGGGACTTCTTCGGTGAGCAGGCCCTCGTCGACCTGCTGGTCCGCAACCTCGCCGCCGGGCTGCCCGCGCCGGAGACCATGCGCCGGGCCGTGCGGGCCCTGCTGGCGCACCAGCAGGGGCAGCTCACCGACGACGCCACCCTGCTCCTGCTCGAATGGCGCAGCGGCAACACACCGGCGCTCCTCCCCGACGTCCGGCCCTCCTCGCCGTCGTAGCGGTCAGTCGGCCGGCCGGCGGTGACGACCACGAAGCGCGGTCGTCACCGATGCCGCGGCAGATCGGAGGTCGGCGTCAGGGTCCGGGGGTGGCTGAGGTGGGGGACGGGCGGCGGAGGAACTTCTACGACGGCAAGTGGCACCTGGTGCCGCGGCCGGACCCGCAGGTGTGCCGGCGGGTGCTGGCCGGTGCCGGGCTGGCGCTGTTCCACCTGCCGAACTGGGCGCGCGGCCTACTGCCGGTGGCCCGCGGCATCACCGAATCGGTGCGCCGCGCCCAGATCACCGCGCGCTACACCTGCGGGCAGCGGGCCGACTCGTCCCGGCTGATCACCACCGGACAACTCGACAGCACGCCACGCGCACCGGCCAGTAGCCGCGCTCCCCCGGGCCGGCCGACTACAGCGGCATCCCGGCAAGTGACGAGCCTGCCAGTGCCCACGGCGTGACCGGCGAGACGGCTCCACATGCGACAGCCAGACACCGCGGCAGCGTCGGGTAACGGATGGGCTCCCTCGCGGTGTGACGTGGTGGATGTGTCACATGACGATGGAGGGCCCCTCATGAGGTTGCTGGCTGCGGCGTCGGTTGTGGTGGCGGGCGTAGGGCTCGTCGCTGTCGGGTCCGCACCGACCGGGGCGGCGCCGGCGCCGCCGCGTCCGGCCGCTGCCGGGTCCGGTCCGGTGGCGGGCACGGTCCGGTTGGTCACCGGTGACCTGGTCACGGTCGGAACCCGCGCTGGGCGGGTGTCCCTGGTGGTCCAGCCGCGGGCGCGGACGGGGCTGGCCGCCCAGTTCGTCGGCATGCGGCGCGCCGGGGAGCAGTTCCTGGTCCCCGCCGCCGCGCTGCCGTACCTGGGCCACGGGCTGGACCCTGGCCTGTTCGACGTCACCCGGCTCATCCGGGCCGGCCGCGCCGTGCCCGGCGGCCGCCTTGGGGTGCGGCTGACCTACCAGGCCGGCGCGCCGCATCCCAGCGTCCCCGGCGTCACGCTCACCAGCACCCAGGGTGACACCGCTGAGGGTTACCTGACCGACGCGTCGGCCGCCGCGTTCGGGGCGGCGCTGGTCGCCCGGGCGGGCGCCGACCTCGCCCACCCGGGATCCGGCGCCGCCGGTCCGTTCACCGGGTTGACCGAGATCCGCCCGGCCGACCCGGCCGCCGCGGCGGCGCCCCCGCTGACCGCCGCACCGCGGCAGACACTGGACGCCACGGGCGTGCTGCGGATCCGGGTGAACCCCGCGGACGGCGAGGGGGAGCCGGCGACGTTCGTCAACGTGATGAATGTCGACGACGGGAACAAGGCGTTCTTCCTCACGCGGTTGGTGACCGGTGAGGTCTTCAGGCTGCCGGTCGGCAACTACGCCTTCCAGGTGGTAACGGTGGACCCGAAAACCCAGGTCGTACGCATCCTCAACGTGGTGGACTACCGGTTGACCAGCCAGCCCGGCGGGCAGACGCTGGCCGTCGACATGCGGGCGGCCAACGAGCCGGTCGGCGCGAGCACCCCCAAACCGGCCGACTTCGCCTCGCTGCTCACGGATTTCAACCGGACCGACCGCAACGGAGTCCCGTTCGGCTTCTCGGCTGACACGTTCGACGGGCAGGCGCCGATCCTGCTGGCACCGGCGCCGGCCGCGCGGGTCGGCAGGCTCGGCTACAGCGCCAACCTCCAGTTCGTGTCGCCGGCGCGCGCCCCGGTGCCCTACGCCTACAGCCTGGCGTTCGGGGGGACCGACGGCATCCCGACCGACGTGCACTACGAGGTGGCCGATTCCGACCTGGCCACGATCGACAACACCTACTACGCGGACGGCGCATCGGGCCAGCCGGGCGTCGCGTCCATGACGTCGGCCCTGCCGTGGGAGGGGCCCGGCGTTAGCGTCGGGTTCCCGTTCACCACGCCGGGGCGGCGTATCGACTACGTGGCCGGCAATGCCGACGTGGTGTGGTCCGCGGCCTACCAGCGCGGTGCCGTCGACGACGCCGGCGGTCTTGTCGTGCTGTTCGACGACTACCTGGACTCCGAACGGCGGTACGCGCCGGGCCAGCGGGCGCGGGTGGAGTGGGGGCGGCAGCCGGTGCACCCGGGTCTGGTCGTGCAGACCGCCAAATCCGCGTCCGAGTTCTTCTGCCCGGCCTGCCGGGAGGACGATGACATGCGGATCGCGCTACGGCCGACCGACGACGCGGCCGGCCACTGGGGCGTCTTCGGCCCGTCCCGGGACACCCCGCTGGGGCCGGTGGACGCGGGCGGCCGGTTGCGGCTGTTCGCCGGCGACACGGCGCTGCTCGACGAGGCCGACGTCACCGAACTCGACGTCCCGGCGCCGGCCGCCAGTACCCGGTTCCGGCTGCTGCTCGACCAGAACCGGGCGGCGCCCTGGTACACCACCGGCATCCGATCCCACACCGAGTGGGGGTTCACCTCGACGCACCCGAAGGCGTCCACCGCGCCCGCGGGTTGGGTCTGCGGACAGTCCGTGCATCCCCGGACCGGGGCGTGCGCGGTGCTGCCACTGCTGACCGTGAACTACAGCGCGCCGGTCAACCTCCGTGGGGTCGCGCCCGGCGGCCCTACCCACCTCGACGTAGCGGTAGCGCCGACCCAGGCCGCGCCGGCCGCGACGATCGCCGCCGTCACGGTGGACGTGTCCTTCGACGACGGGGCGACCTGGACGCCGGCCACCGCGACCAACACCGGCGGCGGCCACTACCGAGCCGCGTTCACCGCACCCACATCCGGTTTCGTCACGACCCGGGTCAAGGCCACCGACTCCGACGGCAACGCGATCAGCCAGACGATCACCCGCGCCTACACCCTGGGAACAGCGACCCAGCCGCACTGAGCAGGTCCCCCCGCGGTGCCGGCCCGGCCCAGCCCCGGTTCGGACGCATGGCGCCGGTCACTACCGGGACCTTCGTTGGCGTGGGCTACGGCTGGAGTGCCAGGTCGCGCTGATACCAGCTGCCCGGCTTGCCGCCGAGGTCGGCCGGGTCAGCCGGGCCGACCGGGACGAACCCGGCCCTGGTCAGCACCTTCTGGGACGCGGCATTCTCGTCGGCGGTGGCCGCCCGCAGTGTGCGCAGCCCGTGCCGCGACGCCGCCAGCCGGCACAGCTCCCGAACGGTGGCGGTCGCCACGCCGCGGCCGGCGACGTGCTGCGCGACCCGGTAGCCGAGTCTCGCAGTGCGATCGGAGATGTCGAACAGGTTGAACCTCCCGAGTACCGCCCCGTCCTCGGCGACGAGCACGTAGAAAGCGCAGCTGCCGGCCTCCTGCTCAGCCAGCGAGGCGTTGTACCGGTCGGTGAACTGGTCGAAGAAGTCGTCGCCGCGGTCGGACACCGAAGCAGCGAAGAAGGCGCGGTTCGCCAGCTCGAAGGCCAGGACCACCGGGGCATGAGCGGCATGCAGCCGCTCCAGCTCAGGCACTGCCCGACCGTACCCAGACGGCACGCTGAGGCCACCTCAGTTCCCGCCAGCGGCAGACAGCCTCACCACGAGCGCACAGGACGCGACAGTCCGGCGGATCGACGCCGACGCGCGACGGGTGAACTGCGCGAACCCCGGCGCTCGTAGGGCGTGGTGGATGCCGAGCGGGAGGAGGGCGGCCAGTGTCGACCTGTGCCGCGAGACTGTGACCGGGCGACTGCTGGCGACCCGGGCGGTCCTGGCCGTGTCGCCGACAGATGCGGGCTGTTACCGCACCATCGGCGACGCGGTCGCGGCCGCCGCCGCCGGCGACGTGATCTCGATCCTGCCCGGCACCTACGTCGAGTCGGTCGTCCTCGACCGCGACGTCACGCTGTCGGCGGCGGGCACCCCGGGTCGCGTGTGGATAGACGGGCGGGCCGGGCCGGCCATCCTGCTGGTCGCGGACGCCGCGACCGTCTCCGGGATCGCGGTACGGCATGCGGACCCTGACACGCCGGCGGTCGACGTCCGCGGCGGGCGGCTGCGGCTCGACGAATGCACCGTCGAGGCCGAGTCGGCCTCGGCGCTGTACGTCCGGGCGGGCGCCGCGGTCGTCGCCCGGGCGTGCGTGTTGAGCAACGCGGCCGGCGCCGGGGCCGTGTTCATCGACGGCGCCGGCGGCGACCTGGAGGGCTGCACGTTCCGGCAGATCAAGACCGCGGCGATCGTGCTGCGGACCGGCGCCGATCCGAGAATCGTTGACTGCACGGTCGCGGACGTCGAGGGCAACGGCCTGCTGGCCGCCGCACAGGCCCGCGGGCAGGTGCGCAACTGCCAGATCCTGCGCGCCGGCAGCCCCGCCGTCGTGATCGAGGGCGGCAGCAGCACCGAGGTCCGCGGGACGACCATCGCGCACGCCACCGGCGCCGGCGTGCTGGTCGCCGCGGCCTCGACGCCGGTGCTCGAAGACTGCACCGTCGAGGACGCGGGCGCGCAGGGGATCGTGCTGGTCGGGCAGGCGGCGCCGGTGCTGCGCCGGGTGCGGGTGGTGCGGCCGGTCGCGTACGGGCTGCACGTGCTCGACCGCTCCGCCGGGACG
>JBBWZH010000773.1:0-10207 GCA_039648995.1 Mycobacteriales bacterium | reverse complement strand
CACGCCGGGCCCCGGTTGGCGGGGAAGCCGCGGACGTTGAACAGCCAGCAGTGGAACACCACCACGTACAGCGCGGCCAGCCCGCGCAGCCCGTCCAGCCCGGCCACCCGGCCACGGTCCGGCGCCCGGTCACGGCCCTCCTGCCCAGGGGAGCCGGCGTGGCCGCCCGGGTCGGCGGCGGGCTGCCGTCCCGACGCACCGCCGGCCCGGCCGACGTCCAGGTCGGCACGGTCAACCGGGTCGGGACGCACGGCCGGCCGGGACGTCAACGCGACGCGCCCGGCCGGAGCGGGCGCCGACACATTCCGGCCACCAGGCGCACGGCCGGGCGGTTCCTCCTCGATCAAGCGCTCGGTCCCTTCGGAAGCTCCGGAACGCACCCCGTGGCACAGCATGCAACGGCCGGCCCGCAACCTGCCGGGCCGCCGCCCTGCCGGGCCGCGACGACCACCGGGAACGGCCAGCTCACCGACGTAGCACGTAGGCCGGCCCGGATAGGTTCACGCCGGCCGGCCTGACCGCCCTGTCCAACGCCGACATCGCAGGATGAGAGCGCTCTCATAACCACAACGTTTGACAGACCCGACCGCACTACAGCTATTGTGCTAGTCAACTAGATGAATGGAGGTTCAGGTGATCGAATTCCACCTGGACGCCGGCTCCGGGGTGTCGCCGTACCAGCAGCTGGTCCGCCAGGTACGGCATGCGCTGCGGTTGGGCCTGCTGCAGAAGGGCGATCAGCTGCCGACGGTCAAGGACGTGGTGGCCGCGCTGGCGATCAACCCGAACACGGTGCTCAAGGCCTACCGCGAGCTGGAGCACGACGGCCTGGTCGCGGCCCGCCCCGGGCTGGGGACCTTCGTGACCGCGACGCTGACCGACGGCTCGCTCGCCGCGCACCGGCCGCTCCGCCAGGACCTGCGGCGCTGGATGGACAGGGCGCGCCGGGCCGGCCTTGATGACGAAAGCATCGAGGCCCTCTTCATGGACACGTTTCGCGCCAGCATCCAGGAGGACATAGCGTGACCGCCGCCTTGCGCACCCAGGATCTGGGAAAGCGGTACCGACAGCGCTGGGCGCTGGCCGACTGCACTCTGGACATCCCGGCGGGGCGGATCGTCGGCCTCGTCGGGCGCAACGGAGCCGGCAAGACCACCCTGCTGAACCTCGCCGTCGGCCAGCTCGCGCCGACGACCGGCACCATCGAGGTGCTCGGTGGCCAGCCGGCGAGCGGCCCGGCCCAGCTGGCCAAGGTCGGGTACGTCGCCCAGGACACGCCCACCTACTCCGGGCTGACCGTCGCCGAGCACCTGACGCTGGGCGCCCGGCTCAACCCGGGCTGGGACGGCGCGCTGGCCCGCGACCGCATCGGGCGGCTCCGGCTGGACCCGCGCCAGCGGGCCGGCAAGCTGTCGGGCGGCCAGAAGGCGCAGCTCGCGCTCACGCTCGGCATCGCCAAGCGGCCCGAGCTGCTCATCCTGGACGAGCCCGTCGCCTCGCTCGACCCGGTCGCCCGCCGCGAGTTCCTGCAGATCCTGATGGAGGCCGCCGCCGAGCAGGAGCTCAGCGTCATTCTCTCCTCCCACCTGGTAGCCGACCTGGAACGGGTCTGCGACTACCTGATCGTGCTCGACGCCGCCCGGGTCCGGCTCGTCGGCCCGATCGACGAACTGCTCGCCAGCCACCACCGGCTCACTGGGCCCCGCCGCGACCCGGCCACCCTGCCGGCGGACCAGCAGGTGATCACCGCCAGCCACACCGACCGGCAGACGACCCTGGTCGTCCGCACCGACGCGCCCATCCTCGACCCGGCCTGGACCGTGACCGGGGTCGGCTTGGAGGACCT
This sequence comes from Mycobacteriales bacterium, assembly GCA_039648995.1. GTDB lineage: Bacteria > Actinomycetota > Actinomycetes > Mycobacteriales > CADCTP01 > JBBWZH01. The sequence continues at coordinate 8,361 of JBBWZH010000773.1, read as the reverse complement.
CGTGCTGGCCTATCTCAGCGACCAGGCCGACCCCGTCGATACCCCCCGGCCGACCCTGGCGGTGCAGCGATGATCTGGTTGACCTGGCGCCAGTTCCGCACCCAGGCCCTGGTGGTGTTCGGGGCGCTGGTCGCGCTCGCCGCCGTGCTCGCCAGCACCGGGCCCGGGTTGGCGCACCGCTACGCGGACGGGGTCGCGGCCTGCACCACCGGGGGCGGCGATTGCTCGTTCTTCACGGAGGCATTCTTCATCAGCCACCGCAACACGTTCGTGATCCTCGCCCTCGTCGTGCTGTTCCTGCCGGCGGTCATCGGCCTGTTCTGGGGCGCGCCGCTGGTCACCCGGGAGCTGGAGACGGGCACCTACCGGCTGGTCTGGAGCCAGACGGTCAGCCGCGACCGCTGGCTGGCCGTCAAGCTCGGCCTCGTCGGCCTGGCGACGGCGGCGGCGGCGGGGCTGGCCAGCGTCGCGGTGTCCTGGTGGTCCAGCCCGCTCGACAAGATCTCCGGCGGCCAACTGCCCCGGATGGCCCCGCCGATCTTCGAGACCCGCGGCATCGTGCCGATCGGGTACGCCGCGTTCGCCCTCGCGCTCGGCGTGACTGCCGGGTTGCTCGTCCGCCGTACCGTGCCGGCCATGGCCATCGCGCTCGCCGCGTTCATCGCCGTCCAGATCGCGGTGCCGCTGTGGGTCCGGCCGCACCTGATGTCGCCGGTCCGCGTCGTCACCCCGATCACCGCGGCGAACATCGACGGGTTCGACATCAACAACGGCCTCATCTCGGTGAACGTGAAGCCGCTCGATTCCGAGGCGTGGTCGCTGCACAGCCGGACCGTCGACGCGGCCGGTCACCCGGTCACCAGCCTGCCCACCGAGGTGACCAGCGTCTGCACGCCGCCCCCGCCGGGGCCTGGCGGCGTCACGAAGGTGCAGCGGGCGCCCGGGTTCCGGGAGGCGTGCCTCGCCGCGATCAGCCGCGCCGGCTACCAGCAGGAGCAGGTCTACCAGCCCGCCAGCCGGTTCTGGGCGTTCCAGTGGATCGAGACGGGGCTCTTCGGCGGCCTCGCGCTCGGCCTGGCCGGGTTCTGCTTCTGGCGGATCCGCCGCCTGTCCTAGTCAGCGCGGCGGGGCGCCGCGGCGTCTGGACCGAGGCAACGCGCCGGCGAAGCCGCCGCGCGGGGCCGCGGGAGGACGTCGCACCCGGGCGCCCCGCGAAGCGAACCGGAGATGCCGCGCGCGGCGGCCCGGTCGGCGGCCCGCCGGCCGGGCCTGGCGCGGCTGGCGGGTCAGCCGGCATGGTCTGGCCCGGCGGGCGTCCGCCAGCCGGCGCGGGTGCGCCGGGGCCCGCCGGGCCGCCCGGCCGCTCAGCCGGTGCGGTCGATCAACCGCGGCTCGATGAAGTGGCCCGACGGCGGGCTCGGCAGCCGGAACAGGTCGGCGGCCGCCCTGGCGCCGGCCCGGTCCACCAGCGACCGCATGTAGCTCAGCATCCCGTCCATCAGCCGGTTCACGTCCTCCTGCGGCCGGACCACCAGGCGCACGAACTGGCTGGTCATGCCCAGCTTGTTGCCGCACTCCCGGATGAAGACCCGGTGTTCGGCGATCAGGTGGTCGCGCAGGTCCCGGCCGTCCCACTCGGGTGGCAGCTTGACCAGGACGAAGTTGGCCTGGGACGGGAAGACGGTCATGCCCGGGATGCGGCCGAGCGCGTCGGCCAGCTCGTTCCGGTCCCGGGCCAGCAGGCGCAGGCTCTGCCGGTAGGCACCCTCGTTCTCGCCGATCATGAAGACGATCGCCTCGGCCAGCGAGTTGAGGTTCCACTTCGGCAGCGCCTTGCCGATCTTGCCTGCCAGCGCCGGGTTCGCCAGCAGGTAGCCGAAGCGGATCCCGTGCAGGCCGAAGTTCTTGCCGAGGCTCTTGAGCACCACCACGTTCGGCCGGATCACGGCCTGGTCGCCGACCGAGGGCTGCCGCTCGGCGTCCACGAAGTCGATGAACGACTCGTCGACCACGACCAGGTCGAGGTCGATGAGCGAGTCCATGAAGCGGAGCACCTCGCGGCGCGGTATGTAGTTGCCGTCCGGGTTGTTCGCGTTGCACAGCACCGCCACCCGGGAACCGCGGGCCCGGATGAACCGCAGGTACGCGTCCATGTCCAGGACGTACTGGTCGCGTTCCTGGAGCGGGAACATGTCCACCCGCTTGCCGGTCTCCATCGGCTGGTCGGTCCAGCGGCCGAACGTGGGGATCGGGACCGCGACGCTCTCGGTGATCAGCAGGTGATCGATCCAGGTGATCAGCTCGGTGGACCCGTTGGCCATCGCGAGGGTCTGCCGGTGCAGCCCGAGGGTCTGCGCCAGCCGGTCGGTGATGGTCCCGGAGTCACTCGGGTAGTACTTGAGGATCGTCTCGATGTTCGCGGCGATCGCCGCGAACATCTCCGGGGTCGGGAAGTACGGGTTGCACGGGATGCAGAAATCGATCAGGCCTGACGCGTCGCCCATGTTCCGGGCGAGCGCGAAGTAGGACGGGCTGTGGGCGGCCTGCTGGAGCAGTCCCGGGTCCACCTCGGCGTGGCGCAACGCGTCTCCTCTCCCTCGTGGCTCCCTTGGTGGGAACCACCTCCTTCCCCCACCAGACCCGACCGGGAGTAGCCGGTCGGGTGTCCGTCAGTTCCCCGGGTCGGCCCACCCGGGCGTCGGTGTCACCACGCGCTCGACGCGGGCGCGGGCGCCCGCCGCTCGTCCACCGCGACCTTGTCGGCGACCAGCGTGGCGAGCTCCGCGCCGTCATAGCGCTCGGCGATGTGGTCCAGCAGTGCCGCGCAGGCGGCGATCTCGGCCCGGACCGCGGCCAGGTCGTCCCGGCGCACCGCGTTCACCAGCCGGCCGACGTCCTCGGCCAGGAACGGGAGGCAGTCCCAGATGGGGCGGCGGTCCAGGCCGCGGGCCCGGCAGCCGGCGCGGGCGGCGGTTCGCAGGTCGCTGGGCGGGGTATCGGCACCGCCCGGGTCGCTCACGGCGACTCCCGCGGCTCCCAGTGGGCACCGCTGGGCGCGGCGACCCCGTCCAGGCAGGCGACTGCGGTGGTGCGGGTCATGATCGACCTCCCTGACCGACCCGGCGGCGGTACCGGGTCGAGCGCAGAGGGGTACGGGGTGCGCCCGAGCACGGTTCAGCACGGGGGCCCGGTTCCCCCGTTAGGGCTACTCTTTACCCTCTCCCGGCACAAACTTGACCTCTTGCATCGGCGTCGATCGATGGTCGGCCGACGTCGGCGTGATCGACGATTGACGCGACCATCGACACACGTCGATACTTGTCCCGTGACGAGCTCGACGGCGGTCGTACCGTCGCTGCCGGCGCGGGACGCGGCGACGTACGCGGAGTGGTTCGCCTGCCTGGCCGAGCCGATGCGGGTGCGGCTGCTGCACACGGTGGCGACGGCGCGCGGGCCGGTGCCGGTGGGGCAGTTGGCCGAGGCGCTGGGGGTCAGCCAGTCGACCTGCTCGCACCACCTGGGCAAGCTCGCCGCGGTGGGCTTCGTCCGGCTCCGCAGGGACGGCACGACCACGCTGGTGACGGTCAACCCGGCCTGCTGCACCGGCCTGCCGCACGCCGCCGACGCGGTCATGGGCGTGCTGGCGTCCCGGCCGGCGGGCACGGGCGAGGCGCCCGACGACGTGCCGGTGCGGCCGCTGGCGGACGGTGACTGGACGGCGGTGCGGCGCATCTACGCCGAGGGCATCGCCACCGGCGACGCCACGTTCGAGACGCAGGTGCCGCCCCGCCCGGCGCTCGCGGCGAAGTGGCTGCCGGCGCACCGCTGGGTGGCCGAGATCGACGGGCGGGTCGCCGGCTGGGCCGCCGCGGCGCCGGTCTCCGCCCGGGAGTGCTACGCCGGGGTCGCCGAGACCTCGGTGTACGTCAGCGCCGACCACCGCGGCCGGGGGGTGGGCCGGGCGCTGCTGCGCCGGCAGGTCACGGCGGCGGACGAGGGCGGCATCTGGACGTTGCAGACGTCGATCTTCCCGGAGAACCGGGCCAGCCTGGCCCTGCACCACTCAGCCGGCTACCGCACGCTCGGCGTCCGCGAGCGCATCGCCCGGCAGCACGGCCGCTGGCGCGACACCGTCTTCCTGGAACGCCGCTCCCCCGCCGGCGACGGCTGACCCTCCCGGCCCGGCTCAGGGCCCGGCGCCGGTACCGCCCCTGACCGGCCGGATCACCGCCGCGCCGGGCCGCCGCCGGTGCCACCGCGGTCGGCTGGCCGGGCCGCCGCGACGGCGGTCGCGGCGCCGAGGTAGAGGCGCCCCACGTCCGGGTTGTCGAGCAGCTCCTTGCCGGTGCCGACCAGCCGGACGACGCCGGCCTCCAGCACCGCGGCGTGGTCGGCGGCGGCGAGGCCGGACCGGGCGTTCTGCTCGACCAGCAGCACCGTGCGCCCGGCCGCGGCCAGCGTGCGGATCGAGTCGAAGACCGTCCGGCGGGCCCGCGGCTCCAGACCGATCGACGGTTCGTCCAGCAGGATGATCCGCGGGTCGAGCATCAGCGTGCGGGCCAGCTCGACCTGCTTCTGCTCGCCGCCGGACAGCGACCCGGCCGCGGCGCGCCGGCGCTGCGCCACGATCGGGAACTGCTCGGCGACCTCGGCGGCGCGGCGGCGGGCCAGGCCGTTGTCGCGCAGGATGTGCGCGCCCATCAGCACGTTGTCCCACACCGACATCGCCGGGAACAGGCTGCGCTCCTGCGGGACGTGCACGATCCCGCGGCGCAGCCGGTCGGCCGGTCGCAGGCCGGTGATCGGCTCCCCGTCCAGGCGCACCTCGCCGCGGCTGGGCAGCAGCAGCCCGGAGACGGTCTTCAGCACGGTTGACTTGCCGGCGCCGTTCGGGCCGATCAGGCAGGTGATCGCGGCCTCGTCCACCTCCAGGTCGACGCCCTTGAGGATGTCGCCGGCGCCGTACCCGGCGACCACAGTGGACAGTGTCAGGATCGGGGCCATGGCGTCAGTCGCCCAGGTACGCGTCGAGGACCCGGGGGTCGTTCTGGATCTCCGCCGGCGGCCCGGCCGCGATCGGCGCGCCGCGGTCGAGCACGATCACCGGATCGCACAGCCGCATCACGAAGCCCATGTCGTGCTCGACCACGAGGAACGTGGTGCCGGCCGCGTTCCGCTCCCGGATGTGCCGCTCCATCGTCTCCACCATGACCGGGTTGACGCCGGCGGTCGGCTCGTCGAGCAGCACCAGCCGCGGCTCGCTCATCAGCACGGCGGCGAACTCCAGCAGCTTGCGCTGCCCGTAGGACAGCTCCGCGGCGCGCAGTCCGGCGACGTGCGAGAGCCGGAACTCGGCCAGCAGCGCGGCGGCGCGGCCCCGGTCGTCGGCGGTGCGGCGGCGCGCGAACAGGGCCGGCCAGCTGTACCCGCGGGCGACGACCAGGTTCTCCTCGACGGTGAGCTCGCCGAAGACGCGCGCCTGCTGGAACGTGCGCGACAGCCCGCGCCGGTAGAGGCCGCCCGGGTCCGGGCGGCCCACACGCCGGCCGGCGAAGACGATGCGCCCGGCGTCCGGCCGCAGGTAGCCGGTGATCATGTTGAACGCGGTCGTCTTGCCCGAGCCGTTCGGGCCGATCAGCGCGGTGATGCTGCCGGCCCCGACGCCGAAGCTGCAGCCGGCGACCGCGGTCACCCCGCCGAAGCGCTTGGTGAGGCCGTCGACCTCGAGCAGGCCGGTCATCGCGCCGCCGCCAGGTCCGCGTCCACCGCCGCGCCGGCCGGGGCCGCGGGGCCGGGCCGCCGCCGGAACCGCTCGCGCAGCGACGGCAGGATCCCGCGCGGCAGCAGCAGCATGATCACCAGGAAGATCGCGGCGTAGCCGATCAGGTAGAACTGGTTCGCCCCGAGCCGGTAGGCGAGGTACTGCTGCGCCGGCACCAGGATGAACGCGCCGAGCACCGGCCCCCACAGCGTGCCCTTGCCGCCCAGGAACGTCATCAGCACCATGCCGATCGTCACCAGCGGGTCGATCGCGAACTGCGGGTAGACGAACGAGATGTAGTACGCCCAGACCCCGCCGACCATCGCGGCGATCCCGACCGAGACGGCGAACGCGAGCAGCTTGACGCCGGTGACCCGCACGCCGACGCCGCGCGCCTTGTCCTCGTCGGCCCGTACCGCCGCGAGGGACAGGCCCAGCTTGGTGCGCAGGATGCCGTAGCTCACCGCGACCGCGACCGCCAGCAGCACCAGCATCGCGTAGTAGAACGGCCGCTCGTAGGTGTCCGCGGGGAACGGCGGTGGGTTGATGCCGACGCCCTGCGAGCCGCCGGTGAGGCTGCGCAGGTTGAACGCCAGCACCTGCACGACGAACAGCAGCGTGATCGTGACGATCGCGAACACGTCGGCCCGGGTCCGCATCGCGACCCAGGCGATCGGCAGGCCGACCAGCGCGACCGCCACGCCGACCAGCGGCAGCACCAGGAACGGCCGGTAGCCCGACCCGACGTCGTGCCGGGAGAACCAGATCGCGACCGCGTACGCGCCCACACCGAAGAACGCGGCATGGCCCAGCGACGGGTAGCCGGCGTAGCCGCCGACGACGTTCCAGGCCGAGGCGAGCGCGGCGTACATCACCGTGAAGATCAGCAGGTTGACCACCCAGTGCGCGCTGAGCACCAACGGCGCCACCGCGAGCGCGCCGAAGATCACCGCGGCGCGCGCCGGGCCCGCACCCCTCATCGGGGGGCACCTCTCATAGGGCACCCCGGGCGCGGGCGCCGAACAGCCCCTCCGGCCGCAGCAGCAGCACCAGCAGCAGCACCACGAAGAAGCTGAAGTCCGACCAGGTGGGCGACGCCTCGACGGCGATCACCGCGGAGCCCACGCCCATGATGCCGGCACCCACGATCGCGCCGCCGACACTGCCCAGGCCACCCAGCACCACGATCGACAGCAGCCGCGAGATCAGGTCGTAGTGGCTGCCGGGGTAGAACGGGTAGAGCACGCCGTAGATCGAGCCGGCGGCGGCCGCGGTCGCCGCGCCCAGCCCGAAGCCGACCGCCGAGACGACCGAGGAGTTCACCCCGAGCAGCGTCGCCGAGGTCGGGTTCTGCACGGTGGCCCGCACCGAGCGCCCGAACCGGGTCCGGTTCAGCAGCAGGTACAGGCCGGCGAGCACGGCCAGCGAGAGCAGGCAGGCGTACAGCCGGACCGCGTTGATCTGGTAGCCGGCGACGGTGAACGACGTGTTCGCGTACGACGGCTGCACGCTGCGGTACGTCGTCTGGTAGCTGACCGCGAGCACGCCCTCGATGCCCAGCGCGACCGCGAACGTCACCAGCAGCGACAGCTCGCTCGCGTCCTCGCGGCGCAGCGGCCGCAGGAACGCCACCTGCACGAGCACCCCGAGGCCGAACAGCAACGGCGTGGTGATCAGGATGGCCAGGAACGGGTCGACGCCGAACCGGGTGAACAGCGTGTAGGTCAGGTAGGCCGCCGCGATCACGAACGCGCCCTGGGCCAGGTTGACGACCTTCATGACGCCGAAGATCAGCGTCTGCCCGGAGGCCATCAGCGCGTACACGCCGCCGGTGAGCAGGCCCAGGATCACCGCCTGGATGAACAGGTGCATCGGCGGGGCGCCTCAGCCGGCCCAGTTCGGCTTCGACGTCAGTGGGGCGTGCTGCGCCGTGGCCGCGGGATAGACCGCCTGGAGCGTGCCGTCGACCCACTGCACCAGCAGGTCCTGGCCCTGCGGCGAACCGTAGGCGTCCCAGGACAGTTCGCCGCTGGGGGTCGGCCAGGTGCCGCTGTGCAGCGTCGAGATGATCGTCTTGTTGTCGACCTTCCCGGCCTTCTTCGCCACGCTCTCCACCAGCACACCGCTGGAGAACGCGTCGACCGACGTCGAGTCGATGTCGTTCACGCTGCCGCCGAACTTCTTCAGGTACGCGGCGGTGAACGCGTCGTTGCCGGTGGCCTTCGAGCCGGGGAACCAGTCACCGGAGGAGAAGATCCCGTTGACGTTGCCCTTGCCGACCTTGTCGGGGAACTCCACCGGCGAGTTCGCACCGTTGGACATGTACAGCCACTTCGGGCTCCACTTGAGCTGGATCATCGCCTTGACCTGGGCGTAGGCGTCCACGGACTGGGTGCCGGCGACGACCACGTCCGGGTTGGCCGCGGCCACCTTGGACATCACCGCGGTCAGGTCGGTGGTCTCGGCCGGGTACGTCTGCTGGTAGACGGTGCGGATGCCGGCGGCCTCGAACTTGGCCCGGACGTACTCGGCCACCGGCGCGGCGAACGGGTCGTCCAGCTCGGGGTAGGCCGCCGTCTTCGGCCGCTGGTCCGCCGGCA
>JBBWZH010000746.1:0-9174 GCA_039648995.1 Mycobacteriales bacterium | reverse complement strand
GGACGCGCCGAGGGCGGCCGCGTCGGCGACCCGGCGCTCGTCCACCCGGCCCAGCGTCGAGCCGAGCACCAGATCCACTGTGGACGGGTCCCGGCCGGCCGCGGTCGCGGCCGCGCGCATCGTCGCGAGCGCGGCGGTGAGGTCGTCGCCGGCCAGGCCGAGCGGCTGGAACCCGTCACCGAGCCGGCCGGCCCGGCGCGCCGCGGCCTTGCTGTGCCCGCCGATGTAGAGCGGCACGCCCGCCGGCCGGGACGGCTTGGGCCAGCTGTGCGCGCGCTCGAACGCGTACCTGCCGCCGGCGAAGCTCACCCCGCCCGGGTCGGTGCCCCGCCACAGCGCCCGCATCGCCCCGATGGCCTCGTCCGCGAGCGTGCCCCGCCGGTCGAAGTCGCCGCCGCACGCCTCGACCTCCTCACGCATCCAGCCCAGGCCCAGGCAGATGCGCACCCGCCCGCCGGCGAGGCGGTCCACAGTGGCCAGCCGCTTGGCCAGCATCACCGGATGGTGGTTGGGCAGCACCAGCACGCCGGTGGCCAACCGCAGCCGGCTGGTGCGGCCGGCCAGGAACGCCAGCAGCTCCAGCGGGTCCGGCAGCGGGCAGTCGTCCGGCAGCGGCGAACGCCCCGACGGCGAGTACGGGTAGACGCTCGCCGTCCCGCTCACCACCACCGTGTGCTCGACCACCGACAGCTCATCGAAGCCGAGCGATTCGGCCTGCCGGGCGAACTCGCCGACCCACGCGGGATCGGCCGAACCGCCCAGCTCGGGCGGCAGCAGGACGCCGAACTCCATCGCGCGCTCCGATCTACTCCCACCGCGGCTCCACTTACGGGCGCCTAGCAAGCGCTTGGTTAGTAGCATAGGCGGGCACCGCCGACGCGCAGAAGGGCCGACGTGATGACCCGTCCCGACGCCGGGCCGGCCGCCCGCCGCGCCGTGCTCGACGCCCGCGCGGAGATCTGGCAGCTGGCCGCGCGCTACGCCCTCGCGGTCGACGGCCGCGACCTGCGCATGCTGCGCGACCTCTTCGCGCCCGGCGCGGTTGTCGTGCTGCCCGCACTGCTGGCCGGGCCGGCCGGAGCCACCGAGATCGCCGATCCGGCCGGCCTGCTGGCGCCGCTCGCCCGCTTCGTGCGAACCCGGCACACGCTCAGCCACCAGGTCGCGGACGTCGATGGCGACACCGCGACCGCGGTCACCTACGGGGAGGCGCACCACCTGCGCGAGCACGGCGGCCGGTTGCGCGACGACGTGCTCGCGCTGCGGTACCGCGACACACTCGCCCGCGCGGCGGCGGTCTGGCGGTTCACCCGGCGCGAGTTGGTGGTCGACTGGGTGGGCACGCAGCCGGTCCGTGAACTGGGTCGCTAGCGGGTGCCGGGCGCGGCCCGTGTTCCATTGCCGACCAAGCGCTTGCTACGGTAGAACTGTTCAGGAGGTCGGGCCGAGGGACGCGGAGCGCAGGTGGCGGACAAGCGGATGACCGAGGACGAGGTGGTGGCCGGGCTGCGCTCGGGCATGACCATCGGAATCGGCGGCTGGGGCTCGCGGCGCAAGCCGATGTCGCTGGTGCGCGCGATCCTGCGCTCCGACCTGCGCGACCTGACCGTGGTCAGCTACGGCGGCCCGGACGTGGGCCTGCTCTGCGCCGCCGGCCGGATCAAGCGGCTGGTGTACGGATTCGTCTCGCTGGATTCCGTCCCGCTGGAGCCGCACTTCCAGGCCGCCCGGCAGTCCGGGGCGATCGAGGTCACCGAGTACGACGAGGGCATGCTGCAGTGGGCGCTGTACGCCGCGTCGCTGCGGCTGCCGTTCCTGCCGACCCGCGCCGGCCTCGGCTCGGACGTGGTGCGGGTCAACCCGCAGCTGCGCACCGTGGTCTCGCCGTACGACGACGGCGAGGAACTGCTGGCCGTGCCGGCGTTGCCGCTGGACGCCGCGTTGATCCACCTCAACCGGGCCGACGTGACCGGCAACGCCCAGTTCCTCGGCCCGGACCCGTACTTCGACGACCTGTTCGCCACCGCCGCCACCCAGGTGTACGCCTCCTGCGAGCGCATCGTGCCGACCGCGGAGCTGGCCGCGGTCGGTGGGTTCGGCTCGCTGCGCATCCACCGCTGGATGGTCGACGGCGTGGTGGAGGCGCCGCGCGGCGCGCACTTCACCTCGTGCGCGCCGGACTACGCCCGGGACGAGGCCTTCCAGCGGGCCTACGTGCGGGCGGCCAAGGACGCCGGCACCTGGCGCGAGTTCGTGGCGACCTATCTCGGCGGCAGCGAGGCCGACTACCAGCGGGCGGTCGCCGCCGGCCGCCCGCGGCCGGACTCGCCGGCCGAGCAGGCGTTCGCGGCCACGTACCTCGGCGGCAGTGCGGCCGACCACCGTGCGGTGCCCGCTTCAGCCGGCACGGCCGCCGAGGCGGAGCCGGCATGAGCAGCCCGACCCGGGCCGAGGTCTGCGTGGTCGCCTGCGCCGAGGCGTGGCGCGGCGACGGCGAGATCGTGGCCAGCCCGATGGGGACGATCCCGACCATCGGCGCCCGGCTTGCCCGCGCCACCTTCGAGCCTGACCTGCTGCTCTCCGACGGCGAGGCGCTGTACGTGGCCGGCACCTGGCCGGTCGGCGAGCCGGCGCCCGGCCCGGTCGAGGGCTGGGTGCCGTACCGGGCGGTGTTCGACCTGGCCTGGGGCGGTAAGCGGCACGTGATGATGGGTCCGGGGCAGATCGACCGGTACGGCAACTCGAACATCTCGGCCATCGGCGACTTCGCCCGCCCGACCCGGCAGCTGCTCGGCGTCCGCGGTGCGCCCGGGAACACGGTCAACCATCCCACCAGCTACTGGGTGCCGCGCCACCGCGACCGGACGTTCGTGCCACGGGTGGACATGGTCTCCGGCGTCGGCTACGACAGCGCGGCCAAGGCCGGCCCGGCGGCGAGCCGGTTCCTGGAGCTGCGGCGGGTGGTCACCAACCTCGCCGTGCTCGATTTCGGCACGCCTGACCACGCGATGCGGCTGGTGTCCGTACATCCGGGCGTGACCGTCGCCGAGGTGGCCGCCAACACCGGCTTTCAACTCGCGATCGACGGCGACGTGTCGGAGACTCGGCTGCCGACCGCCGCGGAGCTGCGCCTGATCCGCGAGGTGATCGACCCGCACGGCGCCCGGTACGGGGAGGTGCCGCAGGCCCATGAGTGAGTGCCGGGTGAGGGCCGGGCTGCCGGGAGGCGGCGAGGCCGAGCGACGTCGACTGGGACCCCTGAGGGACGAAGGCGAACCAGGCGTAAGGAGCGGGCACAGTGACTGAGCCGCACCCGGCGCTGCGCACGGTGATCTGCGACCTGTTCGGCGTTCGCTATCCGATCGTGCAGACCGGGATGGGCTGGGTGTCCACACCGGAACTGACAGCCGCCACCGCGAACGCGGGCGGGCTGGGCATCCTGGCCAGCGGGACGCTCACGGTGGCCGAGACCGACGCCGCGATCGCCCGCACCCGGGAGCTGACCGGCGCCCCGTTCGGGGTGAACCTGCGCGGCGACGCCCCGGATCTGGCCGAGCGGGCCACACTGCTTGTCAAGCACGGCGTGCCGGTGGCGTCGTTCGCGCTCGCCCCGAACGAGCGGATTGTCCGCGAGTTGAAGGACGCCGGCCTGATCGTGGTCCCGTCGGTCGGCGCCCGCCGGCACGCGGAGAAGGTCGCCGGCTGGGGCGTCGACGCGGTGATCGCGCAGGGCGCCGAGGGCGGCGGGCACACCGGCAGCGTCCCGACGTCGATCCTGCTGCCGCAGGTGGCCGGCGCGGTGGACATCCCGGTGATCGGCGCCGGTGGCTTCTTCGACGGCCGCGGCCTGGTCGCCGCGCTCGCGTACGGCGCGGCCGGCATCGCGATGGGCACCCGGTTCCTGCTCACCAGCGACAGCCCGGTCCCGGTCGCGGTGAAGCAGGAGTACCTGCGCCGCGGTGTGACCGACACGGTGGTCACGTCCGTATTGGACGGTGTGCCACAGCGGGTGCTGCGCACCCCGCTGGTCGAGCGGCTGGTCGGTGACCGGGCGCCGGCCCGGCTGGCCCGTTCGGTGCGGCACGCGGTCGCGTTCAAGGGCATGTCCGGTACGCCGTGGCGGGACATCGTCCGGGAGGGCCTGGCGATGCGCAAGAGCCACCAGCTGTCCTGGACGCAGGTGGTGATGGCCGCGAACACCCCCATGATGCTGCGTTCGTCCATGGTGGACGGTCGGGTCGACCTGGGCACGCTGGCCAGCGGGCAGGTCGCCGGCGTGATCGATGACCTGCCGTCCTGCGCCGAGCTGCTGGCCCGGATCGTGGCCGAGGCGGGCGCGGCGCTGGCCCACCTGGCGCCGTAGCCGATGCATCCGCGTCTGTCCGTCCACACGGTGGGGTGGGGGCCGCGCCCGGTGCACGGGCTGCTCGCCGAGCTGGCCGCGCACGGCATCCGGCGGATCGGCGTGCCGGCTGCCCAGTTGGAGGCCGGCGGGGTCGGCCCGAACGTGGCGGCGTTGCGGGCGGCCGGGGTCGAGGTGCTCGATGTGGTCGAGCCGGCGGCGTTCACCCTGGCCGAACCGGCTCGCTGGCCGGCGCAGCGGGATCGGCTGCGGGCCTGCGTGGCCGCCGCCGCCGCGGTCGGCGCGCCGATCCTGTACCTCACCACCGGCCCGGCCGCGCCGCTCGAGTGGGACGCGGCCGCGGCGGCGTTCGCCGAGGCGATCGCTCCGGTACGGGACGATGCCCGCGCCGCGGGTGTCACGCTGGCGATCGAGAACACCACGCCGTTGCGGGCCGATCTCGGCTTCGTGCACCGGCTCGCCGACACGATCGACGCCGCGCTGCTGGCCGGCGTCGCCGTCTGCGCGGATCTGTGCGCCGCCTGGACGGACCGGGACCTGCGCGCGGCGCTCGCCGCCGGGTTGCCGGCCGGCCCGGCCGACCCCGACCCGGCCGGGCTGGCTGGCCCCGACCCGGCCGGCCCGGCCGACCCCGACCCGGCCGCGCTGGCTGGCCCCGGTCCGGCCGGACTGGCTGGCCCCGGCCCGGGCGCGCCGGCCGCCGCCCCCGGCCAGGGGGCGCTCGCCGCCGACCCCGGTCCGGGCGCGCCGGCCGCCGGGGCCGCCAGGGGACAGTCCACTGTGGAAAGGCCGGGGGTCGCCGGCGGGCGGCCGGGCGCCCGGCCAGTCGGTGCCGGCCGGATCGTGCTGGTGCAGGTCGCCGACTACGTACTCGGCACGCTGCGGGCGTCGGACCGGGCGGTGCCCGGCGACGGCGACATCCCGATCAAGCGGCAGCTGCGCTGGCTGGCCGAGGTCGGCTATACCGGGCCGATCGAGCTGGAACTGCTCGGCCCGCGGATCACCGCGGAGGGGCCGGCGCGCGCGGCGGCGCGGGCGGCGGCCGTCATCGAACAATGGATCTAACAAGCGCTTGGTTGGCTTGCTAGGGTGCGGGAAGGCCGAAGCGGAGGAGGGCGGATGGGCGCGCTGGACGGGCGGGTCGTGGTGGTCACCGGCGCCGGCCGCGGGCTGGGTCGCGAGTACGCGCTGCTGCTCGCGGCCGAGGGTGCCCGGGTGGTCGTCGACGACGCCGGCTGCGCGCCGGACGGCACCGGCACCGATCCGGCGCCGGCCGGGCGGGTCGCCGCCGAGATCGCGGCGGCCGGCGGCTCGGCGGTCGCCTCGGCAGCCGACGTCCGCACCCTGGCCGGCGCGCGGCAGGTGTTGAACCTAGCCCTGGACACGTACGGCGAGGTGCACGGGCTGGTCGCGAACGCGGGCATCCTGCGCGACCGGATGTTCGTCAACATGACCGAGGCCGAGTGGGACGACGTGATCACCGGCCAGTTGCGGGCGACGTTCGCTCCACTTCGGACGTTCGCCGCGCACTGGCGCGACCGGGCGAAGGCCGGCTGGCGGGGGCGCCCGGCGGTCGTCACCGTCTCGTCCACCTCCGGGCTGATCGGCCAGGCCGGGCAGTCCAACTACGGCGCGGCCAAGGCCGGGATCGCGGCGTTGTCGATCATCGTGGCGGGCGAGGTCGAGCGGTACGGCATGCGGGTCAACGCGGTCGTGCCGGTCGCCCGCACTCGGATGACCCAGGACGTGCCGGCGTTCGCCGACCTCGTCGCGGCCCCGGCCGACCCGGCCGTTTTCGATGTCTACCACCCGGGCAACGTCGCGCCGCTGGTGGCCTGGTTGCTCGGGGAGACCTGCCCGTTCACCGGACGTACCTTCTACGCCAGGGGCGGCGAGATCCGCGAGTTCCTGCCCTGGCGGTACGGGCGCGCCATCGACAGCGGCGGTGCCCGGTGGACCGCCGCCGAACTGGACAAGGAGATGCGCGCGCTTGCCTGATCTCCCCGCCGCGCCGCCGACCGACCCGCCCACCGGGCCGGCGTCCCGGCCGTACCCCAGCCACGGCCTGCTCGCCGGCCGCACCGTACTGGTCACGGCCGCGGCCGGCACCGGCATCGGCTTCGCCACCGCGCGCCGCTGTGCCGAGGAGGGTGCCCGGGTCGCGATCAGCGACCGGCACGAGCGCCGGCTCGCCGAAGCCGCCGAGCAGTTGGCCGGAATCGCCGGCGAGAAGCCGGTCGCGGTGCCGTGCGACGTGACCGTCGAGGCCGAGGTGCGGCGGCTGTTCGACACGGTCGCCGCCGAGTACGGCCGGGTCGACGTCGCGGTCAACAACGCGGGGCTCGGCGGCGACACGCCGCTGGTGGAGATGACCGACGAGCAGTGGAACCGGGTGCTGGACGTGACGCTGACCGGAACGTTCCGGTGTACCCGGGCGGCGCTGCGGCACATGCTGCCCCGCGGCGGCGGCGCGATCGTCAACAACGCCTCGGTGGTCGGCTGGCGCGCGCAGGCCGGGCAGGCGCACTACGCCGCGGCGAAGGCCGGCGTGATGGCGCTGACCCGGTGCGCGGCGATCGAGGCGGCCCCGTACGGGGTCCGGGTGAACGCGGTATCGCCGAGCATCGCGATGCACCCGAACCTGGCGAAGTCGGCCAGCGCCGACCTGCTCGCCGAACTGTCCACACGGGAGGCGTTCGGCCGCGCGGCGCAGCCGTGGGAGGTGGCCGACGTGATCGTGTTCCTGGCCAGTGACTACTCATCGTACCTGACCGGCGAGGTCCTGTCGGTCAGCAGCCAGCACCCGTAGGGAGGCAGCCATGGCCAACGCCGCGGCGCAGGGCGCGGCCGGGACGCCGTTCCCGGTACTGATCGAGCGCGGCAAGATCATCGAATTCGCCGCGGCCACGCATTCCCGGAACCCGGCGTACCGCCAGGAGCGCGCGGTCGTGCCCCCGACGTTCCTGACCACGCAGATGTTCTGGCAGGAGTGGGCCGGTGCCGGCGCCAACCCGTGGCCGCGGGTCGAGCTGGACCAGCGGCGCGGCATGCACGCCGAGCAGGAGTACGTGTTCCACGGGCCGCCGCCGCGCGCCGGCGACACGCTGACCGCCCGCTCCCGGATCGCCGAGATCTACCAGAAGCAGGGCCGGCGCGGCGGCACGCTGACGTTCGCGGTGATGGTAACCGAGTTCACCGACGGCAGCGGCCGGCTGGTCGCCGAGGCCCGGCTCACCGGCGTGGAGACCGCTCGCCCGGCCGACGGCGAGGCCCGGTGACCACGCCGCTGCCGCCCGCGCCGCCGCCGCTGGTGGTCGGCCCGCTCACCCGCACCGACTTCGTCCGCTACCAGGGCGCGTCCGGCGACATGAACCCGCTGCACCACGACGAACCGTTCGCCCGCGCCGCCGGCTACGCCGCGCCGCTGGCGGTCGGCATGTTCAACGCCGGCCTGCTCGGCACCTACGCCACCGACTGGCTGGGCCCGGCGAACGTGCGGCGGTTCCGGATCCGGTTCGCCGAGCAGGTCTGGCCGGGTGACACGCTCACCTGCACCGGTGCGGTGGTCCGCGAGTACGAACAGGACGGTCAGCGGCTGGTCGACGTCGAGCTGACCGCCACCCGGCCGGCCGGAGGCGTGGCCGTGCTGGCCTGGGCCACGTTCGCCCGGCCGGCGGCGTGATCACGTCCAGCGCCGCCGGTGGCGGCATCGTCGAGGTGGTGGTCGACCACCCGCCGGTGAACGCGCTGCCGGTCGCCGGCTGGTACGAGCTGGCCGAGGCGGTGCGGGCGGCCGGCGCCGATCCGGCCGTCCGGGTGATCGTGTTGCGGGCCGAGGGCCGCGGCTTCAACGCCGGCGTGGACATCAAGGAGATCCGCGCCAGCACCGGGTTCGACGCGCTGATCGGCGCGAACCGGGGCTGCTTCGCCGCGTTCAAGGCGGTGTACGAGTGCGCGGTGCCGGTGATCGCCGCCGTGCACGGCTACTGCCTGGGCGGCGGTATCGGGCTGGCCGGCACCGCGGACCTGATCGTGGCCAGCGACGACGCCACCTTCGGGCTGCCCGAAGTGGACCGTGGTGCGCTCGGCGCGGCCACCCACCTCTCCCGGCTCGTCCCGCAGCAGAAGGCCCGGGCGATGATGTACACGGCCGCGACGGCGACCGCGGCCGAGCTGCACGGCTACGGCTCGGTGCACGCGGTGGTGCCGCGCGGGCAGCTGCGCGACGCGGCGCTCGCGGTCGCCGCCCAGATCGCGACCAAGGACGCGACCGTGATCCGGCTGGCCAAGGAGGCGTTCAACGGCATCGACCGGTGGGACGTGAACCGCAGCTACCGGTACGAGCAGGGGTTCACGTTCGAGCTGAACCTGGCCGGCGTCGCCGACCGGCTGCGCGCGCCGTTCGGCGACGCTGCCGACCCGGCCGCCGGAACCGGTCCGTCCACTTCGGACGGCGGTGGCTGAGCATGGACCTGCGCTGGTCGGAGCGGGAGGAGGCGTTCCGGGCCGAGGCCCGGGCGTGGCTCGCCGCGAACGCGCCGCGCGACCTGCCGTCCGGCGACACCCGGGCCGGCTTCGCCGCTCACCTGGAGTGGGAGCGGGCGCTGCACGCCGCGCGCTGGGCGGTGGTCTCCTGGCCGGCCCGGTACGGCGGCCGGGACGCCTCCCTGTGGGAGTGGCTGACCTTCGAGGAGGAGTACTACCGGGCCGGCGCGCCGCAGCGGGTCACCCAGAACGGCATCTTCCTGCTGGCGCCGTCGCTGTTCGAGTTCGGCACGCCCGAGCAGCAGGACCGGCTGCTGCCCCGGATG
>JBBWZH010000735.1:0-3647 GCA_039648995.1 Mycobacteriales bacterium | reverse complement strand
GCGTTGAAGTTCTCCGCCGCCGCCTGCCAGTCGGCCTTGTACCGGCTGCCGGTCGGGATGTTGGGGGTGCCCAGGTGCGGCATGCCGAGCGTCTCGGCGATGTCCAGCTGCGCCTCGAACGACGCCGGGTTGGCGAAGTCGAAGGTGATGTGGCTGCCGTTGGCCTTCAGGCCGTTGTCGTCCAGCAGTTGCCGGATCTCGGCCGCGGTGATCTGCCGGCCCAGGATCGAGGTCGCCTGTGTGTAGCCGGCGAACTCGACCTCGTGGTAGCCCATGGCGGAGATCTGCTCCAGCGTGTACCGGAACCCGCCGCCGAGGCCCAGAGCCGGGTTCGGCGTGCGGGCCAGCACGTCCCGCACGGTGTAGAGGATGATGCCGCGCCGCTTCGGCGCGACGGTGAGATCCCGGTCGTTGTGGTCATGCCCGTGGTCCGACTCGTGGCCGCGGCCGTTGGCGTAGGCCGTCGGGGCCAGTGGACCGAGGGACAGCGCGGAGACGCCCGCTGCCACTCCGGCTGATCCCGCGAGGAAACGGCGCCGGCTAAGGTGCCGGAATTCTTCGCGTCCGGCCGCATCGTCCGCTCTGGTGCCCATAGCTTCTCCTTCACCCTCCGAAGCTGAACCGGGCATCGGTGGCCAGATGTGATGCCCCGGTGTGGTGCCCGCAGTAGGAGGCAGCCGCACGCCGAATGTGGCCGCTAGACCTAGGGACCGTATCTCCGGTTCTCAGTGAAAGCTAGAGGTAACGTGGTGGATGTTGCGCTGAAACACGGCAATCTTTCGTGGACTTCGGGACAAAGTTGGGCCATCGTACGGAGGTGCGGAAGAGTCCAGCTCGCGTCCGCCGGATCGGCCCGGACGGGAGCCGGCAGCCAGCTAGAGTCGGTCGCCGACGTATCAGATGTGTCCATGGCGACCGCCGGGAGAGCGGACGTGAGGCGGATGACGGTGGTCCGACCGGAGAACGCGCATCAGGCGCGGCTGCTTCGGCTGCTCCGCGACGACGGGCCCAGGTCCCGCGCTGAGCTGGGGGACGGCGTGGAGCTGTCCCGATCCAAATTGGCGCTCGAAATCGACCGCCTGGTCGAACGCGGGCTGGTAGACACCGCCGGTTTGGCCGCGTCCCGGGGCGGGCGGCGCTCGTCGATCGTCCGGATCGCCGGCCGCACCCGCTTCCTCGGCATCGACATCGGCGCGACCTCGATCGACGTCGCGGTGACCGATGGCGAGCTGCGGGTGCTCTCGCACGTGTCCGAGCCGATGGACGTCCGGCAGGGGCCGGAGACCGTGATCGGCCGCGCCCTGGACCTGGTCGGCAAGCTGCGCGCCGACGACGTGGCGCCCGGGCTGGTGGGTGCCGGCGTGGGGGTGCCCGGCCCGGTCAGCTTCCGGGAGGGGGTGCCGGTCTCGCCGCCGATCATGCCGGGCTGGAACCAGTTCCCGGTGCGGGAGGCGTTCAGCGCCGAGCTGGGCTGCCCGGTGCTGGTCGACAACGACGTGAACATCATGGCGCTGGGGGAGAAGCACGCCGGCATCGCCAGGTCGGTGGACGACTTCCTGTTCGTCAAGATCGGCACCGGGATCGGCTGCGGCATCGTGGTCAACGGCGAGGTCTACCGCGGGGTGAGCGGCTGCGCCGGCGACATCGGCCACATCCGGGTCGAGGACGACGGGCCGACCTGCACCTGCGGCAACACAGGCTGCCTGGAGGCCGGCTTCGGCGGCACGGCGCTGGCCCGGGACGCGCTGGCCGCCGCCCGGTCCGGCCGGTCCGAGGAGCTGGCCCGGCGGCTGTCCGAGGCGGGCACGCTGACCGCGGTGGACGTGGCCGACGCGGCCGGGGCCGGCGATCTCGTCGCGGTCAAGATGATCCGGGACGGCGGGCGGCGGGTCGGCTCGGTGCTGGCCGGCCTGGTCAGCTTCTTCAACCCGGGGTTGGTGGTGATCGGCGGCGGGGTGGCCGGCATCGGGCACTCGCTGCTGGCCGAGATCCGGGGGGTCGTCTACCGGCGGTCGCTGCCGCTGGCTACCGGAAACATGCCGATCGTGCTGTCCGAGATGGGCGGTAAGGCCGGGGTTGTCGGTGCGGCGCGGTTGATCAGCGATCACGCGTTCTCGGCCGGCTGACCGGCTCCGGTGGCTGCCCAGCCGGGTGGCGCTGGGTTCGGTGGGTAACCGATCGTTCCGGGCCACGCCCTGGCCGGTGGTCGCGGAGCGTGTCCGTTGGCGGCGTTCCGGCGGCCGGGCCGCCGATCGCCACCGCGCCGCGCCGGCCGCCGATTTCCCCGCCACCGGAACACGTTGCGCGAAACAGCACGGTAACTCGCCGACCGCGGGCCCTCATGCCGCCGGCCATCACGATGGCGCCAGGTTGCCTCGGTACGGATGCGCCGTGTAGTCGTACGGGGTCGGTACGCGCTGTAACCGTGGCGCGTTCCGCAACTTTCGTTCAGCCAGATCAAAAGTATGTCGAGACATGGGTGAAGCTCTTGTCATCCGAGGGAAACTTCCTCTAGCGTTCCGGTCCACCGCGTTGTGTTCGGCGCATGACGGGAGGTGCTGCACCGTGACCATGCCATTCGTCGCTCGACCGGAAAATGAACCGCAATCACGCGTGCTGCGCCTGCTCCGGGACGAAGGGCCAGCTTCCCGCGCGGAGCTGGCAGATCGGCTCGAACTCGCCCGTCCCCGGCTGACTGCGGATCTGGCGCGGTTGACCGACGCCGGCCTGATCCGCACCGGCGGCCCGGCCGCGTCCCGCGGTGGCCGCCGGTCGATGACCGTCGCGCTGGAGCCCTCGCTCCGGTTCGCGGCCGTGGACCTCGGCGCCACCTCGCTGACCGTCGAGGTCGTCGACGCGCACATGACGCCGCTGGTCACCGTCGAGGAGCCGATCGACATCCGCAGCGGCCCGCGCCCGGTGCTGGCCCGGGTCACCGAACTGCTGGCCAAGCTCCGTTCGGAGGGCCACTTCGGCACGCTGGCCGCACTCGGCGTCGGGCTGCCCGGCCCGGTCAGCTTCCGGGACGGCGTGCCCGTGTCGCCGCCGATCATGCCCGGGTGGAACCGGTTCCCGGTGCGCGAACGGCTGGCCCGCGAGTTCAGCTGCCCGGTCGTGGTGGACAACGACGTGAACACGATGATGATCGGCGAGCGGTTCGGCGGCGTCGCCCGCACCGTCGACAACGTCATCTACGTGAAGATCGGCACCGGGATCGGCGCGGGCATCGTCGTGCACGGCGAGGTCTACCGCGGGACCGACGGCTGCGCCGGCGACATCGGGCACATCCAGGCCGACCCGGACGGCCCGGTCTGCCCGTGCGGCAACGTCGGCTGCCTGGAGGCCACGTTCGGCGGCACCGCGCTGGCCCGCGACGCGCTGGCCCGCGCCCGCAGCGGCGCCTCACCGGCGCTGGCGGAGCGGCTGACCGCCCAAGGTGGACTGTCCGCAGTGGACGTCGGGCTCGGCGCGGCCGAGGGTGACCCCGCCTGCATCGGGCTGATCCGTGACGGCGGCCGCCGGGTCGGGGTGGTGCTGGCCGGCCTGGTCAGCTTCTTCAACCCGGGGATGATCGTGATCGGCGGCGGGCTGGCCGGGCTCGGCCACCTGCTGCTGGCCGAGATCCGCAGCGTCGTCTACCGGCGCTC
>JBBWZH010000564.1:0-5322 GCA_039648995.1 Mycobacteriales bacterium | reverse complement strand
TGGCACGGGTTACCACACCAACGCGAACGCGATGCGCACCATCGAGCGCGGCAACTCCATCTTCACCAACGTGGCGCTGACCGATGACGGCGACGCCTGGTGGGAGGGGATGACCCAGCAGCCACCGGAGCACCTGACCGACTGGAAGGGCCGCGACTGGACCCCGGCGTCGGAAGAACCGTCGTCGCACCCGAACAGCCGTTTCTGCACGCCGGCGGGCCAGTGCCCGATCATCGCGCCGGAGTGGGAGGACCCCCGCGGCGTGCCGATCTCGGCGATCTTCTTCGGCGGCCGGCGGCGGAACACCGTGCCGCGGGTCACCGAGGCGCGCTGTTGGCAGCACGGCGTTTACCTCGGCGCCACACGGTCGTCGGAGACCACGGCCGCCGCGACCGGGAAGGTCGGCGTGGTCCGGCGGGACCCGATGGCTATGCTGCCGTTCCTCGGCTACCACGTCGGCGACTACTTCCGGCATTGGATCGAGATCGGCAAGGGCGCGGACGAGGCGAAGCTGCCGCGGATCTTCTACGTCAACTGGTTCCGCAAGGACGAGAGTGGCCGGTTCCTGTGGCCCGGGTTCGGCGAGAACAGCCGGGTGTTGAAGTGGGCGATCGAGCGGATCGAGGGCACGGCCGCGGCGGTCGAGGTGCCGGTCGGCTACGTGCCCGCGCCGCGGTCGCTCGACACCGAGGGCCTCGACCTGGACCCGGCCGACCTGGCGGCGGCGCTGCACGTGGAGCCGGCGGAGTGGCGGACCGAACTCGGCCTGATCGAGGACTGGTTCGACCGGGTCGGAGCCAAGCTGCCGGGCGGCATGTGGGACGAGCTCGCCACGCTGCGGGAGCGCATCGGCTGACCGGCCACCCGTCCGGCCGCCGAGCTGAGCCCGCCGGTCGGGCAGACTAGGCGCGTGCCCAGGTGCATCGACTGGCAGGACGGCGCCGTCGTGCTCATCGACCAGACGCTGCTGCCGAAGCAGGAACGGTGGCTGCGGATCACCGACGTCGACGGGCTGGTCGACAGCATCGTCCGGCTCGCCGTGCGGGGTGCACCGGCACTCGGCGCGGCCGGGGCGCTGGGCGTCGCGCTGGCCGCGCAGCGCGGTGACGACGTGCCGGTGGCCGCCGCGCGGCTGCGCACCGCCCGGCCGACCGCGGTGAACCTGGCGCGTGGCGTCGACCGGGCGCTGGCCCGGCTCGGCGACGGGCCGGCCGCGGTCCTGGCCGAGGCGCGGGCGCTGCTCGACGAGGAGGCCGCGAACGGGCGGGCCATCGGTGAGCGCGGCGCCGACCTGCTGGACGAGCTCTGCCCGCCCGGGCCGCTCCGCCTGCTCACCCACTGCAACGCCGGCTGGCTGGCCGCCGTCGAGTGGGGCACGGCGCTGGGTGTGGTCGCGGTGCTGCACGAGCGCGGTCGGGTGGCCCGGGTGTACGCCGACGAGACCCGCCCGTTGTTGCAGGGCGCCCGGCTGACCGCGTACGAGCTGGCGCAGATGGGGATCGAGCACCGCGTCGTGGTGGACGGCGCGGCCGCCTCCCTGCTGGCCCGCGGACTGGTCGACGCGGTGGTGGTCGGCGCCGACCGCATCGCGGCGAACGGCGACGTGGTCAACAAGATCGGCACCTACCCGCTGTCGCTGGCCGCGGCCCGGGCCGGCGTGCCGTTCCTCGTCGCCGCTCCGGAGTCCACAGTGGACGGAGCGACGCCGACAGGAGCGGACGTGCCGATCGAGGAGCGCGACCCGGCGGAGGTAGCGCCGGACGGCATTCCAGCATGCAACCCCGCGTTCGACATGACCCCGCACGACCTGGTCACCGCGATCATCACCGACCGCCGCACGATCCGGCCGGGCTCCGCGGCGCTGCCGGCGCCTGGGCCACCGGCTCCGGACCAGGCGAAGGCTGGCCGGTGAACGGGCCGGCCGTTCGGGCGGGGTGGTGACGCGATGACCGTCGACCTGGCGGCCCCACCGTACGCGGGCCTCGTCGCGGAGCTCGCCGACGTCGGCCGCCGGGTGGTGTCCGCCGGGCTGGTGATCGGCTCCGGCGGCAACCTCTCGGCCCGGGCGCCCGGCGGGGAGGTGGCCGTCGTCACCGGGACCGGGACGTGGCTCGACCGGCTCGGCCCGGCCGACTTCAGCGCCGTCCGTATCGCCGACGGCACGGCCATCGGCGGCAACCCGGCGCCCTCGGTCGAGGTGGCGCTGCACACCGAGTCGTACCGGGCGCGGCCGGACGTGAACGCGGTGGTGCATCTGCACCCGCAGCTGTCGGTGCTGCTCGCCGCGCTCGGTCACCAGATCCGGCTGATCACCACCGACCACGTGCACTACGTCCGCGAGATCCGGGTGGCCCCCTACCGGCACAGCGGCACCGTCGAGCTGGCGCGGGCGGCGACCGCGCTGATCGCGGACGGCGCCTGCAACTGCGTGATCCTCTCCCACCACGGCTGCTCGGTGGTGGCCGACACGATTGAGCTCGCGCACAAGCGGGCGGCGAACCTGGAGGAAGCGGCCCGGGCCACGTTCCACGCGCTGCAGCTCGGCGACACCGGCACGGTCTGCCCGCCGGAGTACCGGGCCCGGCTGGACCGACTGTCCGAAGTGGACCCCGGCGCCGCGGCCACCGGCCTGCACTGATCCACGGCCGGATACTGCCTCGACCGGCACTGGTTTCTCGCGTAACGTACCTCGATCGTGCGCGTCCGCAGCGCACCCCGTCGTAGCCGGGCAGGTCGCTCCGAGATCCGGGGCGCTGCCTAGGGCAGTGGGTCCCGACGACCACCGCCGAGGGAGCGCATGCCACCGCCCGCCACGACCGACCCTGTTCTGACCGCCGAGCGCGACCATCTCCTGCACGCCCGCGAGTCCCTCGGCCGGATGCGCACCCGGGCCGACCGCATCGCCGACTACGGCGTCGACGCGCTGGCCAGCGAGGCCCTGGGCGCGGCCCGGGCGGCCCGGCTGAAGGCGCTGGCCGACGACCCGTCGGTGCCGCCGTTCTTCGGCCGGGTCGACCGCCGCCCGGACGAGGAACACCTGACCGGCGAGACCTTCCACATCGGCCGCCGGCACATCCGCGACGACGCCGGCGAGCCGCTGGTCATCGACTGGCGGGCGCCGATGTCCCGACCGTTCTACCGGGCCACCGCGGTGGAGCCGATGGGCCTGCACCGGCGCCGCCGGTTCGGCTTCGCCGACGGCCGGCTCAGTTCGTACGAGGACGAACCGCTGGACCTGCCGGCGGCGGTGCCGGGCGCGGCTGACGGGGTCGAGAGCCGCATCCTGCTGGAGGAGATCGAACGGCCCCGCGTCGGGCCCATGCGCGACATCGTGGCGACGATCCAACCCGACCAGGACGATCTCGTCCGGGCGTCGCTGGATGACAGCATCTGCGTGCAGGGCGCGCCCGGCACGGGCAAGACGGCCGTCGGCCTGCACCGGGCCGCGTACCTGCTCTACACATACCCGGACCGGTTGCGCCGTTCCGGCGTGCTGGTGGTCGGGCCGAACCGGGCGTTCCTCTCGTACATCGGCCAGGTGCTGCCCGCGCTCGGTGAGGCCGGCGTCGCACAGCAGACCATCGAGCAGCTGCTGGCCCCGGTGCCGGTCAAGGCCGCCGAGCCACCGGACGTCGCCACGCTCAAGGGCGACGCGCGGATGGCCGAGGTGCTGCGCCGCGCCGTCTACCGCGGGATCGCCCGGCCCCGGGACGGGGTCATGATCCCGGTCGGCACGCGCCGGTACCGCGTGCCGCCGGAGCGGCTGCGGCGGTACGTGGACGACCTGCGCCGCGGCGAGGCCCGGTACGCCGCCGCCCGCGAGCGGCTGCACCTGCTGATCGCCGAGGACCTGCGCCGGCAGCGGGAGAACTCCGGCGGCGCGCCATCGGACGGGGAGACCGCGCGGGTGGCCAGGTCGGCGGCGGTGCGCACGTTCGTGGACTCGGTCTGGCCGGCCGTGGACGCCGCCGGCCTGGTCTTCCGGCTGCTCGCCGACCCCGAGGCGCTGGCCGCGGCCGCGGACGGCCTGCTCGACCCGGCGGAGCAGCAGTTGCTGCGCTGGGACCGCATCCCGCGCAGCGTGCGCGCGGCCCGGTGGACCATGGCCGACGCGGTACTGGTGGACGAGGTGGCCGGCCTGCTCGAACGCCCGCAGACCTACGGCCACGTGGTGCTCGACGAGGCCCAGGACCTCTCGCCGATGCAGTGCCGCGGGGTGGCCCGCCGCTGCCCCACCGGGTCGATCACGGTGCTCGGCGACCTGGCCCAGGGCACCACCCCGTGGGCGACCGCGGACTGGCGCGCCACGCTGGCCCATCTGGGCAAGCCCGAAGCGCGGGTGGAGCCGCTGACCCGCGGTTACCGGGTGCCGGCGGAGGTGATCGCGCTGGCCAACCGCCTGCTGCCGCATCTCGCCCAAGGGTTGCACCCCGCCACGTCGGTGCGGCACGGTGACGGTGGGCTGCGCGTACACGCCGCCGACGACCTGGCCAGCGCGATCGCGACCGAGACCAGCGAGCTGCTGGCCGGCGAGGGGTCGATCGGCGTGATCGTCGCGGACCACACGGTCGAACTGGCACGCAGCGCGCTGACCGCGGCGGGTGTGCCGCACGACGTGCTCGGCGAGGCGGAGGAGGCACCGGATGGCGGCGACCCAGAGACGGCGCCGCCGACCCGGGTGACGATCGTGCCGGCGACGCTGGCCAAGGGCCTGGAGTACGACTTCGTGATCGTGGTGGAGCCGGCCGCCATCGTGGCCGCCGAGCCCAGGGGGCTGCGGCGGTTGTACGTCGTGCTGACCCGTGCCGTGTCGCGGCTGGTCGTGCTGCACCATCAACCCCTCCCCTCGCAGCTGGCGGCCTGACCAGCGTGTATCGGGCAGGTCAGGTGTTCGGCCCCAAGTGGTAGCAGGTGCAGCCGACATTCCGCATCTCGTTGTCCACAGGCAAAACCTCTATCCACAGCTTTGCGGGCGCCGCTGGTCCGAGCCGACGCCGTCGGGCAAGGATGGACGTGTCACACGGGCCGGGAGGTCTGCCACGATGGAGGCAGCGTTCGTTTCCGCACGCTCCGGCATCTGGCTGGTTCGTTGTCGACACCCTCGGCGCCGGGCCCCGGACGCCGGTCCGGCTCACGTGGCGACCCCGCGTGCAGTTCCAGCGAGGAGAGACGCATGACCTTGGCGGACTTCGGCGTCGCAGCCCCGCCGCCTGACCCGAACGAGGGTCCGGAGCTGGTGCAGCTGCTCACTCCCGAGGGTGAACGGGTCGAGCATCCCAACTATTCGATAGATCTGACCCCGCAGGAATACCGTGAGCTGTA
>JBBWZH010000563.1:0-10359 GCA_039648995.1 Mycobacteriales bacterium | reverse complement strand
TCCGGGCCGGCCGGTTCCACCGGGTGCCGGTGCTGATCGGCAACAACCACGACGAAGATCTGGCCCTGGCCGCCGGCGTCATCAAGGCCGGCACCGAGATCACCGCCGCGAACTGGCCGGACGTGGTCGCCGGCTTCTTCCCGCCGGCGCAGGCGGCGCGGGTGCGGGCACGCTACCCGGTGCGCGACGACGCGACCGCCGGGCCGGTGTTCGGCACGATGCTGGGTGACTGGAACTGGGCCTGCCCGACGCAAGCGACCGAGGGGCTGCTCAGCCGCCAGGTACCCACCTACGGCTACGAGTTCGCGGACGGGAACGCGCCCAACATCGTGCTGCCGGACCCGCCGTTCCCGATCGGCGCCTCGCATGCCACCGAGGTCTCCTACCTGTTCGACCCGGGCGGCTGGCAGGTCCCACTGACCCCGGAGCAGCGGCGGCTGTCGAACACGATGATGGACTACTGGACGGCGTTCGCCCGTACCGGCAACCCGAACGGCCCCGGCCTGCCGCGCTGGCAGCCGTACCGCGGCCGGGTCCAGTCCCTCGCCCCCACCGCGATCGGCCCGGTCGACGCGGCCCGCACGCACCGGTGCGGCCTCTGGTCCACCATCGGTTAGCCGGTGCTGGACCGTCGATGGTGGCTGCCGGCGGCCGGCTCTGGCCGGCCGCCGGTCGCTGCCGCCAGCGGGTCGGATGGCTAGCTAGTCCACAGTGGACTGTCGGTGGTAGCTGGCGGTCGCCGGCGGTAGCACGCGCCGGATCGCGGCCACCCGGTCGGCCAGCGGGCCGGCCGGGATGTCGATCAACTCATAGCCGAACGCACGGTAGGTCTCCTCGTGGATCCGCTCGAAGCGGAGCGAGTCGGCGAAGGTGATCCGGCGCGCCGCGGTCGGCTCGCAGAATCCGATGTTGCGGATGAAGAACACCTGACGCTGGTAGGTCCGCTCGCGGGTGATCCGGTCGACCTCGGCGGCCAGGGTGGGCCGCACCGGCCGGCCGAGGTGCGTGCTGAGCGCCTGCGTGCAGATCGGCGACCGGTCGAAGACCTGAACCTCGGCGGCACCGGCACGCGACTCACGCTGCCGCTGCAGAGCCACGATCTCGTCCACGAAGGACTCCCCCCGCCACACCTCCGTGTCGCCCAGCGCGTGCGCCAACGCGATAACGTCGGTCGCGGCCTCCGGCACCACGGCGTACCCGAGCTTTTCCAGCAGCAGCAGCACGGCTGTCTTCCCGGCGCCCGGGGTGCCGGTCAATATGTAGCGTCGCGTCATCCATTCCTCCTAGCGGGACGGGTTTGTCACACCAGCGGCGTACGGTGCGCCGCATGGACAGTCGGGTGTGGACGGTCGATGACCACCTGCGCGGGAAGCCGGAGGGGAGCGTGGCGCTCTACCACTCGTTCGTCCGGCTGGTGGCGGCGTGCGGGCCGTTCACGTACGCCGTGGCCAAGACGACGATCACGTTCAAGGGCATCCGGCGCGGGTTCGCCGGCGCCCGGCCCACAGCGCGGGGGCTGGTTGGCTACCTCGACCTGCAACGGCAGGTGGACGACCCGCGGGTCCGCAACGCGGCGCCGTACACCCGCCGCCTGTTCGTGCACCACTTCCAGATCAGCGGCCCGGGCGAGTTGGATGACGAGTTCGCCGGCTGGGTGCGGGAGGCCTACGACGTCGGCCAGGGCGGCCATCTGGCCCAGCGGCCCGGCTCATAGCCGGGCGGGGCGGCGCGCTGCCGGTGCGGCTAAGAATAACAGGCCGACCTCGCCACGAAAGAGACGGCGGCGCCGGGAGCAGGGGGTCGATCTGCTCGCCGGCGCCGCCGTCGTGGGGTCTTGAGTTGTCGAGGTGGTGCTGGTCTCAGCCAGTGGCCACCCCGTTCACCCGGGCGAGGGCGCCGAGCGCCGGCTTCGGCGAGAGGTCGCGGTGCAGCAGGCCGTAGTTCTGGACCTGGATGCCGCCGTCGGTGAGATCGCGGTCGTTGTACCAGTACATGCGGGTGACGTAGGAGTAGTGGCTGCGGACGTAGTTGACGGTCTGGGTGAGGTAGGCGGCCTGGGTGGTCTCGCTGACGCCCTTGTCCCAGGCGGGTGTGCTGCTGGTGTTGGCGTGGGTGGACCAACCGAACTCGGTGAACCAGACCTTCTTGCCGCCGTCGCCGCGGGCCGTCATCAGGTCGTGCACCGCCCGGACGTGGGTCAGCGTCCACATGGTGCCGTCGTCGGCGAGGGTGGGGCCGGCGTCGGCGATACCCATGTACGGGTGGGTTGCCATCACGTCGAAGTAGCCCTGCGCGCCGGCGTCGTAGGCGCGCCGCAGCCAGTCGGTGTCGTTGTACTCCAGCCCGCCGAACACCACCGGCGTGGCCGGTGAGCCGGCCTTGAACGCCGGGTACGCGGCCCGCAGGAGCCGGGTGTACGCGACCGGGTCAGCACCCTCCAGGAACGCCGGGCTGTTCTCCTCGTTCCACACCTCCCAGCCGATGACCTTGCCGTTCCAGCGCGCGGCGGCCCAGCGGGCGACGCGGGCGTAGTCGGCCGGGTTGTCCGGCAGCACCCGCTCACCCTGGCCGCGGTTGGCCCACTCCGGCGTCAGCCACAACGTCACCAGCGGCTTGATCCCACGCTGGTTGGCCATCGCGATCACGCGGTCCACGAACGCCACGCCCCAGGCGTAGTAGGACCCGGGACCGTCGGGCTGCAGCATCGTCCAGGCGACGTCCAGCCGGACCGAGTGCGCCCCGGCGGCCTGCAGCTTGTCCAGCACCTGCACCCGCTGCGCGTCCGTGTACATCGTCCACATCCCGTGGAACTGCACACCCACCGACGCCGGCGCGGATGCCGCGGCCTTCGTTGCCGCCGCCTGGTCGGCCCAGGCCGTGCCCGCGCCACCGGCAACCGTCGCGGCGACCGCCAGCGCGGCCACGCCCGCGGCCATCCGCCGGCCCGACATCCGCGTCGCCCGCTCCCGAATTCCCGTCACGATCCCCATCGCGAACCCCCACCACCGTCGACCCCGTAGGAACCGGCGAGCGCCTGCTCCTCGCCCATTCCGTTCGGCGCGCGCAACAACTCCGGCCAACACCAGTAGCCCCAAGCCAGCCGCACAAAGGGCGCCCGTCCGGCCGACCACAGGTCCCCAGGCGGACGAGTCATCACAGCGGGTCGACCGCGGGACCGTTCGGCCCGGGCCGAAGGGTCGGCTCCCGGCGTCCACACCGGACAGATGGCCGCGGCGGGGCCCGCGGGCAGACGAAACCGGCCCGGACGGCCCATCCAATGTGGACGGACCGGCCGGGCCGGTATGGATCGGGGGCTTTTCACCCCGGCCGGCGGTGTCGGCCGGGCGGGGTGGCGGGCGCCGGCCCGGCGGTCAGCTCAACGCGACGTCGGCGAGCAGGTCGACCTGGCTGAGGTCGGCGTCGCAGGGGAAGAGGATCAGCTCGTCGCAGCCGGCGTCGGTGAACGCGTCGACCGCGCCACGGACCAGCTCCGGGCTGACCGCGGCCGCGCCGGCGATGTAGTCGGCGATCGGCCCGAGCCAGCTGTAGTAGTGGTGCAGGTAGGTGTCGGCGGCCTCGCGGGCGTTCGGGCCCAGCGCGAAGTAGCCGAGCGCGGCGAGCCGCGGCGAGCCGGCGCGGCCGGCGGCGGACCACTCCTCGCGCACCGCGGCGGCGGACTTGCGGAACTCGTCCGGGCTGCCGCCGCCCATGATCCAGCCGGCGCCGTACTTCGCCACCCGCCGGAAGCTGGCCGGCGCGCTACCACCGATCAGCACCTGCGGCCCGCCGGGGGTCACCGGCGTGGGGCCGACGCCGAGGTCACCGCGCCAGGCCGCCGCAGAGCGGTCCAGCAGCGCGTCCATGTCCTTGGCGCGCGCACCGAGGTCGGTGCCGCTGGCCTCGAAGTCGTCCTCGCGGCCGCCGATGCCGAGGCCGAGCACGAGCCGGCCGTTGGAGAGCCGGTCGAGGGTCGCGGCCTGCTTGGCGAACTCGGCGTGGTTGGTGCGCAGCGGCGCCAGCAGCACCGAGGTCGTGAGCCTGATCCGCTCGGTGACCGTGGCGGCGCCGGCGAGCGCGATCAGCGGTTCGTAGTTCCCGTACACCACGCGATCGATTACACCGAGCGACGAGAATCCGCGCTGCTCGGCCCGCCGCGCCCACTCCACCATCCGCTTGCCGTCCACGTCCGAAATGGTCGTCGGAAGCCCGATGCCGATCTCCATGCCCGCCCTCTCCGTTGATCTGCCCGGTGGCGGGCCAAACCTACCGAACCCCGATCCGGTCCGCCCGCCGACGTTGCCGCGCGGCAGGCGGCCGGCGTTGATTACCCCCAGTGACCGCCGTCGTGGTCAGATCGCCCGGATCCGGACCCGACCCGCGGCCGGCGGGCCGGCCGCCGGCGAACCCTCGGCGGGCGGGTCGGCCGCGATCTCGGTGATGCCCAGGAAGCCGGTGGGTGTCTCCGGCGC
This sequence comes from Mycobacteriales bacterium, assembly GCA_039648995.1. Classification (GTDB taxonomy): domain Bacteria; phylum Actinomycetota; class Actinomycetes; order Mycobacteriales; family CADCTP01; genus JBBWZH01. The sequence continues at coordinate 5,890 of JBBWZH010000563.1, read as the reverse complement.
GCTGCTGACCAGATCGAGGCGCAGGCGGCTGGCCCGCACCGGGTCGAACGTGATCACCGCCGGGCCGCCGGTGGTCGACCAGGCGACGTGGACGTCGCGGGCCGGCAGGTAGCGGCGGCCGGTCCAGTAGCTGACCGAGACGCCGGCCGGCAGCGCGTGCGTGGCGTCGACGGTGAAGGACGCGCGCACGGTGGCCAGTGGGCGCGCATCGGGCCACCGCAGGGTGACCGCGTCGGCCGGCCGGGCGGCGCTGCTGCGGGCAAGCAGCGCGGTGGCGTCCTTCGCGTACTGGTTGGACCAGCCGGTGGCCGGGTCGCCGTCCAGCATCGCCGCCGGTGGCGTGGCGTCCGTGCCGGAGAAGCTCGCGTCCGCCGTCGGGCCGTCGGCCGGCGGCGCGGCGGTGGGCACCGGCGGGACGATCGCACCGGTGGCGGCGTCCAGCGACGGCCCGCGGCTGCCGGCGCGGACGGCGGTCAGCGTGGCCGTGGCCGGCCGCAGGCCGGGCGCGGTCGCCATCACGCGGACCGGGCCGGGCCGGTCGCCGGCCTGCACGATCGCCAGCGCCTTGCCATGGAACGCCGCGCGGGCGGGCGCCTTGTACAGCTCCGCGCTCTCCTGCCGGCCGCTGTCCATCCCGACCAGCGTGCCGCCGGCGACGGTCACCCGGATCAGGTCGTCCGCACCCGGCACCAGCACACCGCGGCTGTCCAGTACCTCGGCGGTGACGTAGCTCAGCGCGGTCCCGTCCGCGGCGATGACCCGCCGGTCCGGGCGCAACCGCAGCCGGCTCGGAGCGCCCGCGGTGTCCAGCTCGTCCCGGGCCACGACGGCGCCGCCGCGGCGGGCGACCGCGACCAGCCGGCCCGGCGCGAACGGCACGTCCCAGCTCAGGTGCAACGCGCCGGCGCTGCCGTTCGGGCTGGTGTAGCTGCCCGGGAACGGCCCGCCGGTGACTGTCTTGTCGTCCCCGGTCGGCTGTGTGGTCTCCAGGTACGGCCGGCCGTCCACAGTGGTCTTGTGGTCGAAGCTGCGGCTGCCGAGCGAGTGTCCATTGAGGAACAGTTCGACGGTGTCCACTGTGGAGTACGCGCGGACGGCGACCACATCGCCGGGCTTGTGGTCGGTCCAGTCGCCGGGCAGCAGGTGCACCATCGGCCGGGTCGTCCACTGGCTGGCGAACAGGTAGAACTGGTCCTTGGCGAAGCCGGCGGTATCGACCGCGCCGAAGAACGAGGTCTTCACCGGGAACACGTTGAACGGCGTCGGCTCGCCGATGTAGTCCATTCCGGACCACAGGAACTGGCCGAGGAACCACGGCCGGTCCCGGTCCTTCTTCAACGAGTACTCGCCGCTCATCGTCCAGGACGCCAGGTTGTTGTCGTAGGAGGACGCGCCGCGATGGCCCGGGGTGTGGTCCTCGCCGGTGTTCAGCTGCTCGGGCTGGTCGTACTCGCCGCGGGCCGAGGTCTCCGAGGACGACTCCGACTCGAAGAAGAACGTGTTCGGGTAGCGGGCGTGCAGCGCGTCCACCGAGGCGGCGGTGTTGTAGTTCAGCCCCACGCCGTCGAGCATCTGCAGCACCTGCTCGCCGGGTGAGCCGGGCGCCGGCAGGCTCCGGTACTTGTCCGAGCCGATCACGACCGGCCGGGACGGGTCGGCCGCGCGGACGTCGGCGATCAGCTGCCGCGCGATCGGCACGCCGGACGCCGACGTGGAGTTCGGGATCTCATTGCCGATCGACCACATCAGCACCGACGGCGAGTTCCGCGCCGCGCGCACCATCTCGGTGATGTCGGCGTCCCCGTTCGCGGTGAAGAACCGGGCGTAGTCGAACGTGACCTTGCGTACGTTCCAGACGTCGAACGCCTCCACCATCAGCAGCAGGCCGAGCTGGTCGCAGGCACGCACCAGCTCCGGCGCCGGCGGGTTGTGCGAGGTGCGGATCGCGTTCACGCCCATGCTCTTCATCAGCCTCACCTGCCGGGTGATCGCGTCGGCGTTCACCGCCGAGCCGAGCGCGCCCGCGTCGTGGTGCAGGTTCACGCCGTACAGCTTGAGTGGCCGCCCGTTGAGGAACAGCCCGGCGGCCGGGTCGAACCGGGTGTAGCGGATGCCGAAGGTCGTGTCGTAGCTGTCCACCACCCGGCCGCCGGCGACGATCTCGGTGGTCAGCCGGTAGAGGTACGGGCGGTCGACATCCCAGAGCGTGGGCCGGGCGACCCGCAGGTCGGTGGGCACGGTCACCGCGCCCGCCGCCGCGACGTCCACAGTCGACCGTCCAACCGCGACACCGCGGGCGTCGCGGACGGTGGAGACCACCGTCGCCGGCACGGTTCCCGCGGCGTCATTGTCCACAGTGGTCTCGACGTGCACGGTGGCGTAGCCCGCCGGCAGCGTGCTGGGCAGGTTCGGCGTGGTGACCGCGGTGCCCCAGCGGGCCACGTGTACCGGGCCGGTCACCACCAGCCGCACGTTCCGGTAGATGCCGCTGCCGGAATACCAGCGGCTGCTCGGCAGCTGGTTGCGCACCTGCACGGCGAGCACGTTCGGCGTGACGCCGTCGGTGTGCGCGCCGGTCAGGTCGAACGCGAACCCCGTGTACCCGTACGGGTGGGTGCCCAGCAGTTGGCCGTTGAGGTAGACGGATGAGTCCATGTAGACGCCGTCGAACTCGACCGAGACGCGCCGCCCGGTCAGCGCCGGCGGCAGCGTGAAGGTCTTGCGGTACCAGCCCAGCCCGCCGGGCAGGAACCCGGTGCCGGACGTCGTCCCCGGCCCCGCCGACGGCGCCTGCTCGATGCTCCAGTCGTGCGGCACGTCCACCTGCCGCCACCCCGAGTCGTCGTACGAGGGGCTCGCCGCGTCCACGAACGCGCCGGTCGGGTCGGTGACCCCGGCCGGGTTCACCAACGCGAACCGCCACCCCCGATCCAGGCTGACGCTGCGCGCGCCGGATGACCCGGCACCCGACGGGGCGCTCGCACTCCCAGTGCCGGCCGGCAACGCCGCCGCACCAGCGGCGACCGATCCGCCGGCCGGCGCGGACGCGCCGGCCGCCGAACCCGGGCCGGCCAGCGCGACCCCCACCAGGACGATCACCAGCGGTACCGAACGCAGACGCGGCATGACGCCTCCCCTGACACCGGGACAGCCGCCGCGCTGACCGTGAGAGTGAGCGCTCACAGCCTCCGTCCAGCGCGGAACACTGTCAACGGCGGCCACCGCCACGACACGGCCCGGCTGCCGGTACGACCCGGCCGGCGCGGTGGCGCGGCCCACCGGTCGCGCCGCCGTGGAGGTGACACCATCGCGAGGTGACCGCGTTCGGCCAGGGCCACCGCGGTGGTGCCCCCGCCGGCGACGGCCCGGCGCCGGAGCCGCTGAGCATGAGCGGCGAGCTCCGGTCGTACGAGATCGCCGGCGGCACCTGACCCACTTGACTGGTAGGAGATTTCCTACCTATTCTCGGGCGGCATGACGATCACTCAGGTGCAACTGCTGTCCGTGCCGGTCACCGACCAGGATCAGGCCAAGGCGTTCTACGTCGACAAGCTCGGCTTCGACCTGGTCCGGGACGTCGCGATGGGGCCGGCCCAGCGCTGGGTACAGGTGGCCCCGAAGGGCGCCGAAACCTCGCTCACGCTGGTGACCTGGTTCGACGTGATGCCGGCCGGCTCGCTGGTCGGGCTGGTGCTGGAGACCGACGACCTGGACCGGGACGTCGCCGACCTGGCCGAGCGCGGCGTCCCGACCAGCGAGGTCGAGGACGCACCATGGGGCCGGTACGTGACGCTCAAGGACCCGGACGGCAACTCGATGGTGCTGCAGGCCACCCGGGCCAAGCGCTGACCGGGCCGGCGTCTGGCCAGGGCAGCCACGATGGACATCTTCGCCGCGCTGGCCAACCCGACCCGGCGGGACCTGCTCACCCTGCTGCGCGACCGCGGGCCGCAGCCGGTGCGGGAACTCGCCAACCACTTCGACATGCGCCGGCCGAGCCTGTCGGAGCACCTGAAGGTGCTCAAGGACGCCGGCCTGGTCACCGAGCGCCCGGCCGGCCGGCAGCGGCTCTACACGCTCCGGGCCGAGCCACTGCGCGAGATGGCCGACTGGCTCAGCCCGTACGAGCGGTTCTGGCGCGGCAAGCTGACCGCCCTCGGCGACCTGTTGGACGCGCAGCCCGATGACTGACATCACCGTCGACCACTACTTCGCGCACCCGCCGGCGAAGGTATGGGCCGCGCTGACCGACCCCGACCTGCTCGCCCGGTGGCTGATGCCGAACGACTTCACCCCGGTCGTCGGCCACCGGTTCACGTTCCGCACCAGGCCGCAGCCGTCGCACGGCTTCGACGGCGTCGTGCACTGCCAGGTGCTCGACCTGCAGCCGCTGCGCCGGCTGCGGATCAGTTGGCGCGGCGGAACCCTCGACACCACGGTCACCTGGACCTTGGCCGCCGAGGGCCACGGCACCCGGCTGCTGATCGAGCACGCCGGCTTCGACCCGGACGACCCGACCCAGCAACACATCGCCAGCGTCCTCGGCCAGGGCTGGCGCTCGCACCTGGTCGGCTCCCTGCGCGCCGTCCTGGACGGAGCCATCAGTCACCCGGTTGAGTGAAGCGGGCCAGGGTCCGATGAGTTCCGCGAGGGGCGTCGTCTTACCGCTGGCGGTCGCGAGGCGGGCGCCGGACGGCAACCACTCAGGAAGGACGAACAGCGGGCGCGGAACGGCGGCCCCGGAGTACACGTCCTCGGAGGCCATCTCGTGCCAGATCTTCCGCGAATCGCAGGACGAGGTGGACGACTACTGGACGAAGCTGACCGCGGGGGGCGAGGAAGGCCCGTGCGGCTGGCTCAAGGACAAGTCCGGGCTGTCGTGGCAGGTCGTCCCGACCGCGATGGCCGAACTGCTCGGCGACCCCGACCCGGCCCGCTCGCAGCGCGCCATGCATGCGATGCTGCAGATGAAGAAGATCGACGTGAACGAGCTGCGCCGGGCCGCGGACCAGGCCTGACGCGATGCCCGGCGGGCGCGCCGGCCGGCCCCACGTGGCCGACCGGCCACCCCGCCCGCGTGACCCGGGGGGAACCGCCCATGTCGCGGGACGACATCGCCGCCGAACTCCTCTGGCTGCTGCACCGCGGCAAGCCGGCCGGGGTCGCGTCACCGGCGCTGACCGCCTACCAGGACGCCAACCTGGTCGACGGCGAGCGGCTGCAGCTCGCCGTGCTGGACCACTGGCTGCGGGCCGGCGAGCAGGTCGGCGGCTGGAAGATCGGGTGGACCTCGCGCGGCGCCCGGGCCAGCCGGCCCGACGACTTCCGCCCGTTCGGCTACGTGCTGGCCAGCCGGGTGCTCCCGTCCGGCACGAAGATCGAGCCGGCCAGCATCCCGCAGTGCCGCCTGGAGCCGGAGATCTGCGTCCGGCTGGGCACCGACCTGGCCGGCGCGGACGTCACCGTCGGGCGGGCGCGGGCGGCGGTCGTCGCGGTCGCGCCGGCGTTCGAGGTCTGCGCGCGGCGGCTGCCGCCCGGGATGCCGCCGGCGATCCGGCTCGGCAACGCGATGAACAACTGGGGCATCGTGGTCGGCCCCGAGCAAGCGCCCGGCGAGGTCGAACTGGGCGCGCTGACCGTCCGGCTCAGCCGGGACGGCGAGGTCATCGACTCGGGCACGTCCGCCCCGGACACGCTGGACGACCCGTACCTCTCGCTCAGCCGGGTCTGCCGCTCGCTCGCCGCCCACGGCCTCGGCCTGCGCGCCGGCCAGCACCTGATCACAGGCTCGATCACGAACAGCACGCCGGTCGACCCCGGCCACCTCTTCGAGGCCACCTTCGGCCCCCTCGGCACAGTCGCCGCATACGCGATCTGAGCCGCCCCGCCG
>JBBWZH010000592.1:0-4527 GCA_039648995.1 Mycobacteriales bacterium | reverse complement strand
CCATGCCCGAGCCGACCCCGGCGACCAGCGCGACTGTCGCGGCAGGGCCGCCGAGAGCGTAGATCAGGAAACCGGCGAGGCCGAGGACGGTCATCGTGGCCCCGAGCCAGTGGTAGAGCGGCATATGCCAGATCCTGGCGAGTCCGAGGAAGTGCACGCCGACTACGAGTGCGACCCACGCGACCGATACCGCGGTGCGGTGCGGGACGCCATTGATCACGGCCAGGCCGGCGAACAGCGTGCCTGCCTCCAGCGCAACGATCAGCCGGTAGTGGCGGTCGACGAAGTCGGACGCGGGTGCCGGTGCCGGTGCCGGTGATCCTCGGCGGACGACGAGCACGAGTCCGACGATGAGCAGCGCCGCCACGAGCAGGCCGATCAGGCGGATGACCAGGCGCGACGCGGCGGGCAGGCCGGCACTGTTGACCAGCACGAAGACGGTGCCGAACGTCATGGCAACCACCGATCCGACCAGGAACCCTGCAGATCCCTGCCCGCCCTTCGGCGTCGCCATGGGCCACACCGTAACGTCGGCTGTCCACGGAGCGTCGGACGGTTTCTGCTGCCAGGACGCCGGAGCCCATCCGGCCGTGTGGTGGTCTGTCGTGCCGGGCTGGTTGGGGGGTGCTGCCAGGTGGGGGTGATCGGTGGTGGTGCGGGTTTACCAGAGGCCGGGGAGGAGGCGTTTGGTGTGGTGCTGGTAGGCGCGGTAGGGCTCGCCGATGACGAGGGTCAGTGTCGCTTCCTCGACCCGGATGCGGCGCAGCATGGCGATGGCGGGCAGGATCAGGCAGATGGCCAGTCCGGGCCAGGTGCCGCCGGCCAGTCCGATCCCGGCCGTGATCAGTAGCAGCCCGGTGTAGGAGGGGTGACGCACCCACCGGTAGGGGCCCGATGTCACGACGGTCTGGCCGGCGTGGACCTCGACGGTGGTGCGGAACGAACGGCCGAGCACGACGATCGCCCAGATGCGCAGGGCCAGCCCCAGCCAGGCGATGATCAGTCCCGGGACGGTTTGCCAGCCACCGGGTCCGGCGCTGGGAAGCCAGAGGGGGGAGTGCCTGCCGACGACGGCCGGGAGCACGTCGGCGGCCGCGATGGCCAGCACGATCAGGCCGATGTTCAGTGCGCGCGTACCGCGGTCATCGGCGGTGCCGCCCATGGCGCGGGCGCGATCTCGCAGGAGCAGGACCAGTTCGAGGACCAACCAGCCCGACCCGGTGACGCTGAGCAGAACCGTGAGCAGAGTCGCCATCCGTACCCTCGCAGCATATCTCCGGAACGATTGTATCGGAGAGTGTAGTACTGGGGTCGGGTCACCAGATCCACGGGATCAGTCGCTGGTGGCCGGCGGCGTAGCGGCGGTACACGTCGTCTGACGCGGCGAGGGACGCGGCCAGGAGCGTCTCCTCCTCGGCTCGGATCCGCCGGACGACGACCGCCAGTGGCAGCAGCGTCATGACGGCCAGGCCGGTCCAGTTCGCCGAGGTCGCGCCGATCCCGGCGCAGATCAGCAGCAGCCCCGCGTTGCCGGGGTGCCGCAGCAGCCGGTAGGGACCCGCCGTGACCAGCGGCTGGTCTGGACGCACCACGACGGAGAAGTTGAGATACCGGCCCCGCAGCGCGCGAAATGAGCACGCGCGCAGCCCGAGCCCGGCCGCCAGCATCACCATGCCGGCCGCGAACGCGAGCGCACCGGGCCGGATCTGGGCGGCCGGAACTACCGCCGGCCCCAGCTCGACCGCCGCGGTTCCAGCGACCACGCACGCCCCGACGGCCAGCCGGAACCGACGCTGACCGGTCCTGGTGTCCCGATCCCGCAGCCGCCGCGACCGGCGCCCCCGCCACCACTCCGCGACCTCCATCGCCAGCCAGACGACCTCGGCGACCAGCACCAGCACGCCGACCCGATGGGTGAAGAAATACGGCCGCGTCCCGCCCGGCCGGCCGCGATGGGCCGCCAGCGCGACACCACCGGCGACGATCACCGGCAGCGGAACCGCCCAACCGGCCAGGACACGACACCGCTCGACCGCCGCCCCGGCGACCAGGCCGGCAGCGGCCCGCAGCGGCGTCGTCTCGCCCGCACCGACCAACTCCTCGGCGAGATCGACGACCTCGGCCCCGTACCGCTCCCGCCAGACACGCGGATACAGCACCAACAGACGGCGGTTCATGCCGTCGCCGCGGCGATCCGGCGCAGCCCGACCTCCGCGATGCGCGCCGCCTCCGTCAACCGGGACCGCAACTGCTCCCGACCCGCCGCGGTGATCCGGTACGGGTGACGACGCTCCTCGGCAGGCAGAGCCTCGACCAGACCAGCCCGCTCCAACACAGCCAACGCACCGTAAAGAGTACCGGCACCCAGCCTGACCCCCGCGAACTCCTCAACGTCCTTGATCAGCGCATAGCCATGCTTGGACGAGCCGGCCAGACTGGTCAGGATCAGAACGCTGCGGTCCGACGACCCCCGAATGACGTCCCTGGTCATGCAGCCACCCCTCCGAACAGATCCAACCCCTCGGAAAGTGTAATAGCCGCACACAGGCAACCACCTGACCACAACCCCCAACCGCCTCAACCCGCCCACCGCAGCGCAACCGCACCGTTGCGCGGCCGGAGCCCGCGACACTGACCGATGACGCCGCGTGACCCCGAGGCTCATGATCAAGTCCACGGTCATGCCGCTGCACGACACACACGGCCGGTAATCCCGTCACGCCGGGTGCCGAAGCGCTCCGCCTAACCGCCGACGGCGGCCAAGTGGTCGTCCGCGCAGTCACCAGTCCGCCGGACGGATGAACGCTGCGGCTGGCCGGCCAAGTGACTGTGTGACGCGCATCGCCAAATCCATGTCCGCGAGGCGAGCGGTGCGCAGATTGGTCAATCGGTTCGGTGTGCAGTCGAGGTCCGCTGCGAGCTGGGACCAGGTGAGACGGCGTTCTTGGCGTCGGTCGTTCAGGGCCGCGTGCAGCTCGCTCAGGTTCCATCGCAGCCGACTGTCAGGTCCCGCTTCGGGCAGCCGGACATCGCCCACGTCCACGACCGGGCCGGCCAGGAACTCCTCCGGTGCCCGCTGCAGCCAGCGCAACATGAACAGCGCGTACTGGCAGGAGACTGCGCCTCGCCGTTGTAGCCGCGCGACGGCCCCTCCGCAGAGCGGGTGATCGCTTCGGCGGGCGTTGAGAGCCGACGACTGCCCCCACATCTGGGCAGCGAGCTCGTACCAGCCCAACGTGTGGTTGCGACGTTGCGCGTCGAGCGCGTCGAAGAGGGCACCGCAGTCGAACTCGGGCAGGACCCGTGCGCAGGACTGTCCGTTCGGACCCGACTTGCGCCGGTTGGGGACGAGGGCCCCGTCGGCCTGATCGCTGGTCAGCATGTCCACCGGCAAGCGTAATCCCGGTTCCGGACGATAGGCGTCCGGAGCTGAGATCGACTCCAGCAACCAGGCGCGCGACAACGCCCGCTCGTGCCGCTGGTCGTGATGGATGGTCGAACGAATGATCCGGCGCCGGTCGTCGACTACCCCGGGCCAGCTCGGAGTCCACGTATCGTGCGGCGCCAGGTAGGGACCTTGCAGGGATCGCGGTGCCCGGCGCAGAACTCGTGCAAGGCGGTGAAGTCCTCGCTCGTATGCTCCTGGCCGGTTGACGTTACGGCCCCCCAGATCTGACGGAAGGGCCACCGCTTCAACTGCGCCTCGATGCCGACAGCCCATACCGTCCAGGTGGCATCGGTGATCCACCCCTCCCGTCGCAACTCCAGCTCGTCCTCGCAGAGCCGGAAGTAGGCAAGGACTGCTCGCTCGTCGTCATCCCGGTGCGGCTCCTGATCGTCTCCGCGCAAGGCCTGCAACGACAGCCGATCCATCAGCGTCCAGTACCGAGCCACGAACTGCCCTCGAACTGCCGCAGCCGTTGCCGCTGGACCTGCCGCAGCCCGATCGTCGCCACCACGACGCCGACCGCAGTGACTACCGATGCGAGCGTCTGGAGCATCGCTTCCTCACGACCGCGCTGATGGCTGCTGTGTCTACCCTGGCGATCTTGCCAGAACGCGCACCATCGATTCGCACCTCCAGCCAACGGGGTGGACCAGTCGAGGGCCGGTGGTCCAGGCCAACGTCCACACCAGCACGTGCCGTTGATCGAATGACCCCCTCTTGCCGCGTTCCGCGCGACTCCACCGCGGATCGCGCGGAGGCTGCGCTGCGCTCATTGGTAGCTGCTCGGTCGGTGCGCCGGAGGCGGTCTGAAAGCACCCCTCCTGTTTGTGGTTCCAGCGTGCCACGACCAGGGTCGCCGGGCAGGGAGACTGGGCCCGGCAGACCCCGGCCGGTGGTCCCGGTGGCGGGCTTGCCCGCGGCGAGTCAGAAGCGGAACCGGGTCAGTCCGCCCGGCTCGGCGGACAGCATGACGACGGCCGAGCTCGGCTGGATCCGGTAGACGTTCCACGGCGGCGGCCCCTGGGAGGGCGCGTTGAAGGGTGCGGTGATCCCGGTCCCGCTGGGGTCCGGCTCGGCCG
>JBBWZH010000567.1:0-7031 GCA_039648995.1 Mycobacteriales bacterium | reverse complement strand
GCGGCCACGCCGGCCGGGCCGAGCGGCAGGCCGATGTCGGTGCTCGACACGACCTCGCCGGCCAGGCTGGCCAGCCCCTGGCCGACCTGGGCGCCGAACATCATCCCGCCGACCGGCGCCAGCATGCCGAGCAGCGGGCCGGCCTGCGCGGCGGCCTCCTCCGGCACCACCCGACCCATCGCGGCCACCACCCGGCTGGCCACCGGGTCGCACAGCGCCGACCAGACGGGCAGCGTCTTCTCCACCCACTCCACCCGGGACCAGGACTGCACCGAGGTCACCCCGGACGGCAGCGTGGTGGCGGGTTCGAGCCAGAGGTCGGCCAGCCGGACCGCCTCGGCGACCTGGGTGCGCTCGCCGGGCGTGGGCGACCGGTGGCCGCCGGCCAGTTGGGAGACCGCGATCTGGCGGGCAAGATCCCAGTTGACCGGGCCGCCCTGCCAGGACAGCAACTTCTGCAGCTCGGCGAACAGCGGCACCTTGCCGGCCAACTCGGGTGGCAGGTTGCCGGGGAACAGGTTGGCGGGGAACTCGAAACCCGCGCCGAAGCCGCCGCCGGCCGGCCCGTCGCCGCCGCTCTTGTCGTCCGGTTCGCGGTCGGGCGGACCGAAACCGAACGGGACGTCGGTCATCGCCGGCGGCCGGTCGCTGTCATGCTGTCCACGGTAGACCTGACGCGCGAGGGGAGGCCGGAGTGCCCCGAGCGGTACGCCCAGGGCGAACCGGCGAACCCGGTGCGAGCGCGGGCGGCCCGTCCGGTGCCGTGGTCGCGATCACCGGCGCGGGGTCCGACCTCGGCGCGGCGGTGCTGGCCGGGCTCGCCGGCTCGCCCCGTATCGGTGGCGTCGTCGGCGTGGACAGGGTGGTGGCCGCTCCCGGGGCAGCCGCCGGCGGGGCCGACGTGAGCTGGCGCCAGGTGGACGCGGTCGACCCGCGGCTGCCGTCGGCGTTCGAGGGGGTCGACGCGGTCGCCCACCTCGCCGTCGACATGCGCCCGGACCGGGACCGCGCCGGCCAGCGGCAGCGCAACACCCGGGCCGCGCAGACCGTGCTCACCGCGGCGTTCGCGGCCGGCGTGCGGCGGGTTGTGCTGGTCACCAGCGCGATGGTGTACGGGGCCCGGGCCGACAACCCGGTCCCGCTGCTGGACGGGGCGCCGCTGCGCGCGGTCCCCGAGGCCAGCGCGGTCGGTGACCTGCTGGAGGTGGAGCGGATCGCCGCGAAGGCCCGGCGCACCCACCGCGGCCTGGCGGTCACCGTGCTGCGGCCGGCCGTGGTGCTCGGCGCCGGCGACCGGGAGCCGCTGGCCGCGCTGCTCGGCGCGCCCCGGTTGCTGCGCATCCGCGGCGCCACCGGGCACTGGCAGTTCTGCCACGCGGCCGACCTGGCCGCGGCGATCGAGCTGGCCGCGCTGGGCGAGCTGGACGGCGAGGCCAACGTCGGCTCGGACGGCTGGCTGGACGCGGCCGAACTGGAGCACGTCAGCGGCCGGCGCGGTGTGGAGCTGCCGGAGCGAGTGGCGGTCGGCACCGCGGAACGGCTGCACCGGCTCGGACTCACCCCGGCGCCGCCGAGCGAGCTGGCCTACCTGGTGCACCCGTGGGTGGTCGATACGGCGCGGCTGCGAGCGGCCGGCTGGCGGCCGCGCTACACGAACGCGGACGCGGTCCGGGCGCACCTGGCGGATCTGGCCGAGCGCGAAGGAGCCCGGCCGGCCCGGCTCGACGCGCGCACCGCGTCGGCCGCGGCCGGGGCCGCGGTCGCGCTGGTCGGCACCGCGGCGCTGGTCCGCCGGGCCCGCCGCCGGCGTGGCCGGGGCTGACGCTTCCGGTTGCCGCCGCGGTGCGGGTCGGTGGTACACCGGCCGCTCCGGCCACTGTGGACAGATGTTCGCCGAGCCGGCACTGCGCGGCGCCGCGTTCCGACGTACCGTTGGTGGGTGACTCCGCTCGTCTGGCTCGCGATCCCGTTGGTGGCCCTGCTCGCCGCCGTCGGGTGGGCCACCTGGGCCGGCCGGCCGCGTGGCCCGGCCGACCCGGTCGACAGCGTCGAGGCGCACCACCGGTTCGTCGCGGCACTGGAGCGGAGCCGCCGGCAGCAGCGCGGCCCCGGCGGCACGGGCTAGCCGCACCACCGCCGATCGCGTCCAGCCCCGCCAGTTAGGGTGACGGCATGCGGATGCGGGCTGGTCGGGCATGAGCCGCCGAGTCGCGACCATGATCACGGCCGGGGTGCTGCTGGTATTCCTGGGTGTCGGCGGCTCGCAGCTGCCGGTGCCCTACGTAGCGCTCGGCCCGGGCCCCACGCTGAACACGCTGGGCGACGACTCCGGCGGCAAGGAGATCATCCAGATCGACGGCCGCTCCGAGCGGAAGTCCACCGGGCACCTGAACCTGACCACGGTCGGCGTCCGGGACCAGTTGGACCTGTTCACCGCGTTCCGCGCCTGGGTCGACCGGCGGGCCTCGGTCGTGCCGCGGGAGGAGATCTACCCGCCCGGCAAGTCCCAGCAGGAGGTCGACCAGCAGACCACCCAACAGTTCGTGGAGTCGCAGAGCACCGCCGAGTACGCCGCCCTCGGCGAGCTGGGGTACCCGGCGCAGGTGGTGATCCAGTCGGTGCCCAAGGGGTCGCCGTCCACCGGCAAGCTGGCTGAGAAGGACGTCGTCACGTCGATCGAGGGCAAGCCGGTGCACACCTCCGACGACGTGAGGGGCGTGCTGTCGGCGATACAGCCGGGCGCCGACGTGACCGTGGGCTACAGCCGCGCCGGCAAGGCGGGCATCGCGAAGATCGTCACCACCAAGCCCGCCGGCCGCAAGGGCGCCGCGGTCGGCGTCCTGCTCACCGACCAGCGCAAGGCGCCGTTCGACGTGAAGATCCAGCTGGACGAGAGCATCGGCGGGCCGTCCGCGGGGCTGATGTTCGCGCTCGGGATCCTGGAGAAGGTCGGCCCGGACGAGCTGACCGGCGGCAAGTTCATCGCCGGCACCGGCGAGATGAGCGGGAACGGCACGGTCGGCCCGATCGGTGGCATCCAGTTGAAGATGATCGGCGCGCGGGAGAAGGGCGCGGTCGTCTTCCTGGTGCCGAAGGACAACTGCGCCGACGCGTTGGCCCAGCCGCCGGCGGGGCTGCAGTTGATCAAGGTGGGCACGTTGCACGATGCGGTCCAGGCGCTCAAGGCGCTGCAGGCCGGCCAGCCGGTGCCCAGCTGCTGAGAGGTCGGCTACTCCAAGGTCGCCAGCAGAGCGTCGGCCAGGTTCGGTGCGAGGTCGTCGCCGAGCAGCAGCTCCTCCTCGGACGGCCCGCGCAGCCGGACCGCGCAGGCCCGGCTGCCGTCCCGCAGCACCGCCACCACCAGCCGCGCCTCCCGCCTGTCCGGGTGCCCGGCGACCCAGTCGAGCATGTCCAGCCGGTCGGGCCGCTCCGGCATCCCCTGCTCGGCGGCCGGCGGCAGCAGCAGCACCTCCTGCACCAGCGCGCAGCCGCGGACCTCGTCGTTCCAGCCGATCTGGCTCAGCGCCTCGTCCAGCGGACCGTCCGGCAGATCGTCCTGCAGGATCGGGACGAGCCCGTCGGCCGGTGCCTCGACGCCGTCGAGGCCGAGCTGGGCGGCCAGTACCGGCTCCTGCGCGCGGAACTCGGCCAGCCCGGCGAGTGCGAACAACTGCGGGCGCTGGTCCCAGCCCGCCTGGGCGACGTGCTGCTCGAGCTCCACCAGTGTTTCCTGCAACCGGCCGGTCATCGGCACATCCTGGCAGTGGCGCCCGGCGCCGCGCACCGGCACCCGCCGGCGGGCGCCCCGATCGCCCGCCCGGCCGGGTCGGCGGACCGCGGTGCCGGGGAACCTGTGCCCCGACCGGTAAGTTGCACTCTCGTCAGCACCGTCTTCGACCCAGGAGCCCACTGTGGCGATGCGGCCGTCACTTCCCGTGCCGTCCATCTCTCGCCGAGCCAAGATCATAATTGGCGTCGTCGTTCTGCTTGTCCTGCTCCTGTCCGTGCTCGGCTCTCTGGTCCGGCTGTACGTGGACTGGCTGTGGTTCGGCGAGGTCGGCTACCGGCAGGTGTTCCGCACCGGCGTCCGGACCCGCCTCGGCCTGTTCTTCACGGTCGGCATCCTGATGGCACTGGTGATCGGCGTGAACATCGCGCTGGCGTACCGGTTCCGCCCGCCGTTCCGGCCGGTCTCGCCCGAGCAGCAGAACCTGGAGCGTTACCGCACCGCGCTGGAACCGCGCCGCCGGCTCGTCGCGCTCCTGGTCAGCGGGCTGCTCGGGTTGTTCGCCGGCATCACCGCGCAGACCAGGTGGGAGACCTGGCTGCTCTGGCGGCACGGCACCAAGTTCGGCCAGACGGATCCGCAGTTCCACAAGGACATCTCGTACTTCGTCTTCACCTACCCGTTCCAGCGGTTCGTGCTCGGGTACCTGTTCACCGCGATCGTGTTGGCGCTGATCAGCGCGCTGATCGTGCACTACCTGTTCGGCGGGCTCCGGCTGCAGACGCCGGGGGAGAAGGTCACGCCGGCGGCCAGGGTGCACCTGGTCGTGCTGCTGGGCCTGTTCCTGCTGCTCAAGGCGGTGGCCTACTACCTCGACCGGTACGGGTTGGTGTTCTCCGACCGGGCGTTCTTCACCGGTGCCTCGTACACAGACGTGAACGCGGTGCTGCCGGCGAAAACCATCCTGATCGTCGTCGCGTTGATCTGCGCGGTCGCGGTGTTCGCCAACATCGTGCTGCGCAACGTGCAGCTGCCGGCGATCGCGGTGGTGCTGCTGATCCTGACCAGCGTGGTCACCAGCGGCATCTACCCGGCGGTGATGCAGCAGTTCACGGTCAAGGCGAACGCCGACCAGAAGGAGAAGCAGTACATCAGCCGGAACATCCAGGCGACCCGGCAGGCGTACGGGATCCAGCCGACCAAGGACGGCGGCCCGGTCGCCGACGAGACCTACGACGCCAAGACGGTCGCCGACAGCGCGGCGCTGCGGGCGGACAAGTCGACGATCCCGAACGCGCGGCTGCTCGACCCGAACATCATCTCGGCGACGTTCACCAACCTGCAGCAGATCCGCAACGTGTACGGCTTCCCGGAGAAGCTGGACATCGACCGCTACTCCATCCCCGGGGTCAACAACGGCAAGCCGCAGGACTACATCGTCGGCGCGCGTGAGCTGGTCTCCACCGAGCTGGCCGACAACCAGCAGAACTGGATCAACCGGCACCTCGTCTTCACCCACGGCAACGGGCTGGTGGCCGCGGCGGCGAACCGGGGAACGCTGCAGACCACGCAGGACTTCGCCGAGGGCGGCCTGCCGCCGGACGGCCCGATCGCGATCGACCAGCCCCGCATCTACTACGGCGAGCTGCTGACCGACTACTCGATCGTCGGCGCCCGCCCCGGCGAGCAGGCCCGCGAGTTCGACCGGCCGAGCGGCACCACCGACGAGAAGTCCACCTACGACGGCTCGGGTGGCGTCAACCTGGGCAGCAGCCTGCACCGGCTCGCGTTCGCGATCTACTACCGGGAGCGGAACATCCTGCTCTCCGGTGCGGTGAACCCGTCCTCGAAGATCATCTTCGTGCGGGACCCCACCGACCGCGTGGAGAAGGTCGCGCCGTTCCTGAAGGTCGACGGCGACCCGTACCCGGCCGTGGTGAACAAGCGGATCGTCTGGATCCTGGACGGCTACACCACGCTGAACGGCTACCCGTACGCGCAGCACGAGACGCTCGGCGACGTCACCACCGACTCGCTGTCCGGGCAGGGCACCCGCCGGCTGCCGAACCAGGAAGTGAACTACATCCGCAACTCGGTCAAGGCCACGGTGGACGCCTACGACGGCACGGTCACGCTCTACCAGTTCGACCCGACCGACCCGGTGCTGCAGACCTGGCAGAAGATCTACCCCGGCGTGATCAAGCCGGCGTCCGACATCAGCCCCGAGCTGCGGTCGCACTTCCGCTACCCGGAGGACCTGTTCAAGGTGCAGCGCAAGCTGCTCACGAAGTACCACGTGGACGACCCGGTGCGGTTCTTCAACTCGCAGGACTTCTGGGCCGTGCCGGACGACCCCACCAAGGACGGCACCAGCGACCAGCCGCCCTACTACATCCTCGCCCAGGCGCCCGGCCAGGAGGGCGCGACCTTCCAGCTGACCAGCGCGCTGACCGCGCTGAACCGGCCCAACCTGGCCGCGTACGTCACGGTCTCCAGCGATCCGACCGACTACGGCAAGTTCCGGGTGCTCGAGTTACCCGGCAGCCAGGCCGTACTCGGGCCTGGGCAGGTGCAGAGCAAGTTCCAGTCGACACCGGAGATCTCGCAGTTGGTGTCGCTGCTGGACCAGCGAGGATCGAGAGTGATCTTCGGCAACTTGCTCACCCTGCCGGTCGGCGGCGGCCTCCTGTACGTCGAGCCGATGTACGTCGCGGCCGCACCGCCGAACTCGTTCCCGGTGCTGCAGAAGGTGCTGGTCGCCTTCGGTGATCAGATCGCCTTCGAGAACCGGCTGTCGGACGCCCTGAACACCCTGTTCGGGCCCGGCGCCGGATCGGGGGCGTCCGATACGGGCGCGCCGCCACCAGGCGGTACCAGCGGGACGCCCACACCGACGGCGACACCCGGCGGGCCGAGCGGCACGGCGACGCCGACGCCGCCCGGGTCGACCGATGTGTCGCAGGCGATCACGGCCCTCGACCGCGCGATGGCCGACCTGAGCTCCGCCTACAAGAGCGGCGACCCGAGCCGGGTCGGCGACGCCCTGGCCACCCTGCAGCGTGCGATCGACGAGTACAAGCGCGTCCGAGGGAGCGCCACCCCAACCCCCACCTCCACTCCGGGCGGCTAGCGCCGGAGCCGATTTGCCCCGCCCCGGCAGCCCACGTAAACTAAAGCTACCGACGCGGGGTGGAGCAGCTCGGTAGCTCGCTGGGCTCATAACCCAGAGGTCGCAGGTTCAAATCCTGCCCCCGCTACAAGCGGGAAGGCCCGGTCCAACTGGACCGGGCCTTCTGCTTTGCCC
>JBBWZH010000555.1:0-25781 GCA_039648995.1 Mycobacteriales bacterium | reverse complement strand
GGGCCCGCTCCGGGAACGGCTCGTTGAACAGGTCGAAGATCACCGCGTTGTTGCCCTTGAACGCGTTCGCCACGCTGCTCCAGAACGACGGCGCGTTCTGCGCGTCCGGCATCGGCTTCTGGCAGATGGCCTTGACGTCGGTGCAGCCGCCGGACGGGCCGGTGTACTGGCCGAAGTTCCAGTGCATCTCGATGATCGGGTTGATGCCGCTGGCGACCAGCAGGTTCACGTAGTTCTTCACGTTGGTCTGGTACGTCGCGCCGCTGGCGCCGGCGGCCGGCACATCACTCGTCCCCAGCCAGCATTCCTCGTTCAGCGGCACCCGGACCACGCGCACCTTCCAGGTACGCATCGCGTTGATCGAGGTCTGGTCCATCGGGCCGTCCCACATGCCGTTGCCCTGGATGCAGGCGAACTCGCCGCCGGACCGGTTCACGCCCAGCAGCCGGACGGTCTGCCCGGAGGTGTTCACGATCTTGTTGCCGCTGACGTGCAGGGCCGGGGCCGCGCCGTTCGGCGGCGGGTTGGTCGGCGGCGTCGTGGGTGGGGTCGTCGGTGGCGTGGTGGGCGGGGTAGTCGGCGGGCTGGTCGGCGGCGGGTTGCCGGTGCAGGCGGTGCCGTTGACCGTGAACGAGGTCGGCATCGCGTTGACGCCGGTCCAGGACGCGTTGAAGCCGGCGCTGACCGACGCGTTGGTGGCCAGCGAGCCATTCCAGCTCAGGTTGGTCGCGGTCACGTTGGCGCCGGTCTGGGCCCAGGTCGCCTCCCAGCCGGACGAGAGGACCTGACCCGCCGGGAACGCGAACCCGACCGACCAGCTCGTCAGCGGGTCGCCCAGGTTGGTGATCGTGACGCCTCCGGTGAAGCCGGTGTTCCACTGGTTCTGGATGCTGTAGGCGACCCGGCAGCCGGCCGCCGCGGACGCGACGTTCGGTAGCACCGAGATCAGCCCACCGGCCGCCAGGACCGCCGCCCCGGAGGCAGCCAGGGCAGTACGACGTCTCATTGTGAATAACCTCCCACCGCGCGAGATGTCGGCCCTCGCGCGTGAACGGAACGGGCACCTGCAGCCGCAGAGACGTCGCCGCGTCCCAAGCCCGGGGGTGGCGGCCCCGGCGGGAAAGCCCTGAGCTCAAGTGAGAGCGCCCTAATCCTCCGCGCCGACCCGCCAATGTCAAGCCATCTCATCCCGTACCTGTCCGGATCGGACAATCGCCGTTCCATCCGGACCGTCGTGGTCGCGGTGCGGACGGTAGTTGTGCACCGTTACCGCCAACTTTCGACCCGTCCTGAACCGTCATGTCGGTGGAGGCTCCGTCTCCGTGCCGACGGTGGGGCCGGCGCGATCTGTACCCGATTTGATAGGAGACGCGGTGGCAGGGGATCTGAACCGCCGGGCGGCGCTCGGCCTGGGCACGGTGGTGGCCGGCGGCGTGGTGCTGGGCACGGCGAGGGCGGTCGGCGCCGTGGGCGGCGTGGCGGGCGGCGCCGAGCCGGCCGCGACCCCGCCGGGCGCGCCCAAGCCGGCACTGGCCTGGTTGGACGCCGTGTACCGGTGGCAGGCCGCGAAGGCCGGCGGCACCTGGAACTCCTACGTGAGCCTCACCGACCAGACCGGCACCCCACAACCGGCCGTGGTCCAGGACGCCGACACGGTGGTCCAGGCGTACAGCGTGAACAAGATCGCGGTGGCGACCGCGCTGCTGGACAAGGTGGACCGCGGGCTGATCGCGCTCGATCAGCACGTCGACGTCACCGCGGCGATCATCATCCCGGACGGTGACGGCATCTTCCGGCTGGACCGGGCCTACCCGTCCTCGATCACCGTGGGGCACGCGCTGGCCGCGCTGCTGACGATCTCGGACGACACCGCGGTGCGGCTGTGCGGGCTGGTCGTCCCGGCGGCCGAGCTGAACCAGATCATGGTGGCGAAGGGCTTCCCGAACACGCAGGTGGTGCCGGTGGCCAACCCGAACCGGTTCTTCCTCGGCACGACCACGCCGAAGGAGATGCACGACCTGCTGCGCGCGCTGGTCGGCGGCACGCTGCTGTCCGCCGCCTCGACCGACCACCTGCTCAGCCTGATCAGGTCGCCGATCGCGTTCACCGACGGCATCCGCCGGACCATGTCGTCGGACGAGCGGCTGCGGGTCGGCACCAAGGCCGGCTGGTTCGCCGACGGGCGGAACGAGGCCGGCATCATGTTCGACCCGACCGGGGCGCCGGTGCTGACGTACTCGTTCTTCGCCCACGGCCAGGAGCACCCGGAGGACTTCGGCGCCACCCACCCCGCGGTCCAGGCGCGGGCCGTTATCGGCCGCCGCTACCTGGACGCGGTCGACCGGCTGACCGGCGTCTCGGTCGCGGCCACCCGCAGCTACCACGCCCCGGCCTACCAGCCGTCCAACGGCGGCTGACCCGGCCGACCGCCCGCCGGCGGTGACGCGGTCGCGTGCTCACCCGGCACGGGAACGCTCACCCCGGCGCGGCGGAGCGAGCGGAGCGGGGCGGCGGCGGGTGACCGGTTTGGTCGGCCGGGTCGTGGCTGGCCACACCATGTCACCCG
This sequence comes from Mycobacteriales bacterium, assembly GCA_039648995.1. Classification (GTDB taxonomy): domain Bacteria; phylum Actinomycetota; class Actinomycetes; order Mycobacteriales; family CADCTP01; genus JBBWZH01. Next base: position 23,215 of record JBBWZH010000555.1, on the reverse strand, counting down.
AACGCCAGGTACGCCCCGTGCTGCCCGATCTCCGCTGCTACCGTTGACCTTGTTGGTCGGCGACAGGGCGTCGGGACGGCTGATCAGGCACGGGGGACGACTACATGGCTTCCGGATATGCGATGCAGATCGCCAGTGTCTACGGGACGCACTGGCGGCGGTCCGCGAGCTCCACCGGCCGGCCGGCGTTCGACTTCGACCTGTGGCGGCGGTCCGGCCGGCTCGACCCGTTCATCGAGGGGCAGCTGCCGCTGGTGCTGGTGCACCGCCGGCTCGACCCGGCCCAGCTGCGGTTCACCGGCACCGACCCGCATCAGGTGGCTGACGGGGTGGCCGACCAGCCGAACGCGGCCATCACCGGCGCCGAGATCTTCATCTTCGCGCTGCCGTTCCCGGCCGACCAGGTCGTCGCCGCGCTCCGGCTCGACTTCGACAGCCCGGACCTGAACCAGGACGCCTCGCTGACCAAGGGCATCCTGGCCTGCTGCACCGAGGCCGAGGTGAGCATCGGCGGGCTCGATCTGGCCAGCTACATCGACGGGCTGGCCACCACCGCGAAGGCGGAGAAGCAGGTGCCGCCAGGCCCGCGGGCCCGGCGCACCGGCCTGCCGCTGGAGCGGCACCACCTGGTGCTGATCCGCGAGCTGAACGGCACCCGGCCGCCGGGCGACGACGTGATCATGCCGATCCTGTACGGGATCGAGCCGCCGTACCGGCCGGAGTTCGTGGCGCTGCGCCGGCCCGAGGGGCTCAACCGCGAGGAGGATGCGTTCGGCGCGGTCAGCGGCACGGTCAGCTTCCTCTACGGGCACGAGGACGACGTGGAGAAGAGCGTCTTCCTGACCGCCGTGCAGGCGGTCGGCACCGCGTCCCGGTTCCAGCAGATCTGGCAGGACGCCTACCACCAGGTGCAGGAGTTCCAGAACAACAAGCAGGCCAAGGAAACCGGTGTCCAGCAGCGCAAGGACCTGGAGACGCTGGCCGACCACATGGGCAACCTGGAGCTCGACCTCGCGTTCAGCGTGGAGACAGCGGCCGACCTCGGCCTGCAGACCAACTCCCTGAGCATCGACAGCTTCCACCACGACCTGTACGAGGTCATGCAGATCCGCACCCGGGCGCACACGGTCAGCGAGATGTTCGTCCGGCTGGGCGGCAGCATCCGGTCCGAGCTGACCGCGATCGAGAGCCGCGAGCGGCAGCAGGAGGAGGAGTTGCGCGAGTTGCAGGAGGAGCGCCGCCGGCTGGAGCGGGAGCAGGAGGAGACGCGCCGGCTGCACGGCGCGCTCGCGCTCGGCGTGCTCACCTGCGTGGCCGCGCCGCTCGGCTTCTTCGTCGGGTTCTTCGGCATGAACGCCCGCCAGGTGAACCAGAACACGTCCATGTGGAACTGGCACGTCTACCACTGGGTGTACCTCATCGCGGTGCTGATCGCGTTGATCCCGGCGCTCACGTTCGGCGTGCTGCACGGGCCGACGCTCTGGCGGCACTGGCGCCGCCCGGCTGTCTGACCGCCCGTCCGGGCGCCGCCGGTTATGCCGGATCGCAAGGTATTAAGACCGTCCGTAGTGGTTGTGGACGTGCTGTGGCATGTTGGCTGTCCGGGTAGCGGTTCGGGTGGAGGCGGGTGGCCATGGCAGCCGAGACGCGGGTAGTGCACCGAGCGCTGGACGGCCGGCGGTTCCAGCTGGCCGGCGCGCTCGACCTCGGGCTGCCGGCCACGTCCGTGCTCGGGGTCGCCGCCGGCGGCCGGCTGCACGAGTTCACCGCGGGCCTGGCCGCGCTGGGCGCCGAGGTCGCGGCCGGGCTCGGCGGGTCGGGCTTCGACGAGGAGCTCAGTTACTCCGGCGGCGCGCTGCTGATCGGCCGGCTGCGCCCGTACGACCCGCAGATCAAGCTCACCGAGGACCTGCTCGTGGCCTGCTGGCGGGGTGAGCGGCACTGCCTGGTCACCCAGCTCTACGCGGCCAGCAGCACCGACCTGCTCGGGCTGCTGCGCACGCTGCGGATCGAGGAGCACGCCGACGGGCTGGCCGTGCGGCCGGGCCCGACCGGGGGCAGCGAGTTCACCGGCCCGGCCACCGTGATCAAGCAGGTGCCGGCGCTCGGGCTGCTGGAGATGTCGCCGCTGACCAGCGAGCACGTGAAGACGCTGCCGTCCTGGCAGGGGCTGACCACGCCGGCCGGGGAGCTGTTCGCGGACAACCTGACCGACGGCAAGCCGTACTACGTGCTGGCCGCGCCGGACACCTGGACCACGCTGGTGCCGGCCGCTGGCCTGCCCGCCGACCGGCTCGCCGGGCAGGTCGGCCGGCTGCGCATCGAGCTGGTCGGCTGAGCCGTGGCCGCGCTGACCGCGAGCGTCGCCGGGTACTCGGTGGTGTTCACGCTGCTCCTCGCCGGCATCGGGCATCTGGCCCGGCCGGGCGTGCTGCGCGCGGCCCTGGTGACGCACGGGGTGCTGCCGGCACCGGCCGCGGTCGCCGCCGTGGTGCCGGTGGTCGAGGTCGCGCTCGGCGCGGCGGGCGCCGCCGGCCTCGTGTCGGGCGGCCGGCTGCTGACCGCCGGGCTGGCCGGCGCGGCGGCGCTGCTGGCCGGGTACGCCGGCTACAGCTGGCGGGTGCTGGCCTCCGGGGTCGGCGGGCCGTGCGGCTGTTCCCGCCGTGAGCTGCCGATGTCCGGCTGGGTGGTGGCCCGGGCCGCCGCGCTGGCCGCGCTGGCCGGGCTCGGGCTGGCGTTCGCCGGGTCGGCGCTGCCGCTGCGTTCGGCCGGCAGCCACCTCGTCATCGCGCTGCTTGCCGCGGCCGCGTTCGGCCTGCTGCTCTGGCAACTGCCGGCGGCCATGTACGACCCGGCGCGGCCGGCCGTACCGGCGCCGGCCGTACCGGCGCCGGCCGGGGCGGCCCAGCCGGCGCTGACGCACCAGGAGGTGCCGGCATGAGCTTCCAGACGAGCGCGCTGATCCTGAGCTGGGTGGCGATCGCGCTGCTGGCGCTGGTGGTGTCCGGGCTGGTGCGGCAGGTGCACACGCTGTCGGCCGGGCCGGCGCGGCCGGCCGAGCCGGTCGGCCTGGCGCCGGGCGCGGCTGCCCCCGGGCTCGACCTGCTCGCCGCCGGCGCCAGCGGGCCGGTGCTGCTGCTGTTCCTCAGCGCCGACTGCCGCACCTGCACCGGCGTCCTCGCCGAGGCGGCCCGGCACACCGGCGCGGTCACCCTGCGCGCGCTGTACGCCGGGCCGGCGCCGGCCACCGACCAGCCCGTGTCCGTGCACGGCGGGCAGGCCGCGCTGTTCGAGCGGTACGACGCGATCGCGACCCCGTTCGCGGTCCTGGTCGACCCGTCCGGTCGCGTGGTCCGCTCCGAACCGGTCGGATCGCCCGCCGCGCTGCGCACCCTGCTCGACCGGGTCGCGACCCAGGAGGCACTGTGAACACGCTCATCCCCCCGCTGCGGGCGCCCGGCACCGGACCGACACCGGCGGCGCCGGACGCCGCCCCGCAGGCCGGGCCGCCGTCCACCCGGGCGGACCTGCGGCCGATCACCTGGTCGCCGATGCCGCGGCGGACCGTGCTGCGGGCCGGCGCGGCGATCGGCACCGCGATCGGCATGGCCGCGATCGGCGTGTTCCCGGCCGCCCGGCGGGCCCGCGCGGACGGCTTCGACATCTACCCGACCTGCCCGTCGTACGCGACCGACCACAACTGCTCACCCGGCTGCGGCCCGAGCACGATCTTCGGCGACTCCTGCAACACCAGCGGCGCGAACCTGGGCTTCCACAAGGACGACGGCGTCATGTGGATGCTGCGGCCGAATCAGTGCTTCTCGAACATGTACGACGGTTGGGTGTGGCGGTACCAGAACGCCTGCGGGACCTGTGCGTGCTTCGTCGAGCGCCGCTGCCACGACGGGTACCGGATGACCAGCGCCGGCTGGGTGCGCTCGATCTGCCGGTGGAACACCGACTGCGGCTGCCAGGGCGCGGTGCCGTGGCCCACCGTGCAGCGCGGCGACAACAGCCCGAACGTGTTCGCGGTGCAGCACCTGCTGAACTTCCGCGGCGCCACGCTCACCGCCGACGGCGCGTTCGGCCCGCTCACCCAGGCGGCGGTGCAGAGCTTCCAGAGCGCCAACTCGCTGCCGCCCACCGGCATCGTGGACGCCGTCACCTGGCCGGTGCTGGTCGTCGCGGTGCGCCGGCCGGACAGCAACGAGGCGGTCCGCGGCGCGCAGCGGGTGCTGAACAAGTGGGGCTACCAGCTGACCGTGGACGGCGTCTTCGGCGCGCTCACCGACGGCGCGATCCGTGACTTCCAGCGGCAGAACGCGCTCACCATCGACGGCGTGGTCGGCGCCAACAGCTGGCGCACGCTCACCGGCGGAGCCGGCGTGTGACCGTTCCACCCGGCGGACCGGCCGCCGGCCGGGAGCCGGCGGCCGCCGGACCCGTCGACCAGCCGGCCGGCCGGGCGGCGGGGCGGCCGGCGGTGGGTCCGGCGGCGGGGCGGGCAGCCGGCTCGGTCGGGCGGGCGGTCTGGCGGTGCGGGACCGATCCGGTCGGGCCGGCGGTGCTGTTGGGGCCGCTCGCGGTGTTGGCCGCGGTCAGCGTGCCGGTGCTGACCTGGGTGGTGCTCGGCGGGCTGGCCGGGTACTCGCTGTCCGGCTCGGTTTGAACCCGTAACAGCGCGCTGGCGCTGTCCCCGCCCGGGCGGCGGGACCGGAGGCTGCCGTCGGGCCCGCTGGCGGTGTTCGCGGCCGGGCTGCTGCTCGGCGGCCTGCTCAGCGGGCTGGTGCTGGCGCTGGCCGGCGGGCTGGTGACGCCGCTGCCGCTGGCCGGCCGGCAGGTGGCCGCCGTCACCGTGGCGCTGCTCGGGCTGCTCCGCGAGGCCGGGCTGGTGCCGATCCGGCTGCCGCAGAACAGCCGGCAGATCGGCCAGGACGTGCTGCGCAACCCCGTCCGGGGCGCCCTGCAGTTCGGCTTCGAGCTCGGCACCGGCGTGCGCACCTACGTCTCGGCCACCGCGCCGTACGTGCTGGCGATCGCGGTGCTGCTGGCCGGCTCGCCGGCGGCGGCGGTGCTGGCGGGCCTGGGCTTCGGCGCCGGCCGCGCGATCACCCCGCTGCTGCGGCAGGCCTCGGCCGCGCCGGCCCGCTGGGACGCGCTGCTCACCACCAGGCTGCGGGCCGTCGCCCTGGTTGCCGCTGCCGCGGCGGTGGCCGCGCTGGCCCTGCTGTTCGCGCTCAGTCGCCGGTGACGCCGTCGATCCGCTCCCGCAGCAGGTCGGCATGGCCGTTGTGCCGGGCGTACTCCTCGATCATGTGTACGTACACCCAGCGGACGTCCATCTCGGTCTCGTACCGCGCGTGCCAGAACGTCTCGTCCAGCATGTGCCCGGCGGCCGCCGCCCGGGCCAGGTCCAACTCGGCCTGGTACGCGGCGAGATCCGCCTCGGCGTCGGCGCCGTCCACGCCGTCGAAGTCGGCGTCCTGGCTGTCGTCGGAGTAGTACAGGTAGCCGATCTCCGCGCCGCCGACTCGGCGCCGGAACCAGGAGCGCTCGACCTCGCTCATGTGCCGCACCAGGCCGAGCAGCGACATGCTGGACGGTTCGGCGCTGCGCCGCTTCAACTGCTCCGCGGTGAGCCCGGCGCATTTGAGCAGCAACGTCTGCCGGTGGTATTCGAGCCAGCCCTCCAGCATCGGGCGTTCGTCCGCGATCAACGGTGGGTCGGTCCGGGCAGTGTCAGGCATGGTCCACGTCATGCGGGCATCCTGGCGGCTGCCGGGGTGGCTGGCACCTGGTTTCGTGTGAGGATGCTCCCCGTGCGAGCGGTGCTGTACGAGGAGTTCGGTGGTCGGCCCGAGGTCCGCGAGGTGCCCGACCCGGTGCCGCCGGACGGTGGCGTGCTGGTCCGGGTCGCGGCGACCGGGTTGTGCCGCAGCGACTGGTACGGCTGGCGCGGCGACGACCCGGCGATTCCGCTGCCGCAGGTGCCGGGGCACGAGTTCGCCGGCGAGGTGGCCGCCGTCGGCACCGGCGTCACCGGCTGGCGCGCGGGCGACCGGGTGACCGCGCCGTTCGTCTACGCCTGCGGCCGGTGCCCGCCGTGCCTGGCCGGCGACCAGCAGGTGTGCGCGGACCAGGCGCAGCCGGGCTTCACCCAGTGGGGCTCGTTCGCCGAGTACGTGACCGTGCAGCACGCGGCGGTGAACCTGGTGCGGCTGCCGGACGCGGTGGGCTTCGCGGCGGCCGCGGTGCTCGGCTGCCGGTTCGGCACCGCGTTCCGGGCGGTGCTGGCCCGCGGCCGGGCCACCGCCGGCGAGTGGGTCGCGGTGTACGGCTGCGGCGGTGTCGGGCTGTCGGCGGTGCTGATCGCGGCGGCGGTCGGCGCCCGGGTGGTGGCCGTGGACGTGGCCGAGCCGGCGCTGGCGCTGGCCCGCCGGCAGGGCGCGGTGGCCTGCGTGCCGGCCGCCGGGCTGACGCCGGCCGCGGTGGCTGCCGCGGTCCGGGACGCCACCGGCGGCGGCGCGCACCTCTCGATCGACGCGCTGGGCAGCGCGGCCACGCTGGACGCGGGCGTGCGGGGGCTGCGCCGGCGCGGCCGGCACGTGCAGGTCGGCCTGTTCCCGGCCGGCGGCACCAGCCCGCCGGTGCCGATGGACGTCGTCGTCGCGTACGAGCTGGAACTGCACGGCAGCCACGGCCTGCCGGCACACGCCTACCCGCGGCTGCTGGAGCTGGTCGAGGCCGGCACGCTGCGCCCGGCCGAGCTGGTCACCGAGACGCTCACGCTGGCCGCGGCGGCGACCGCACTGACCACAATGGACCGCCCGGCCCCGCCCGGCGTCCGCCTGATCAACCCGGCCTGACCGGCCGCCCTACCGCGCGGCCCACTCGTCCCGGGTCAGCGCGTACTCGACGTCGCCGTGCTCCTCGCCCTCGATCGTGTCCGGCCAGTCCGGGTGGAAGGCGCGGACGTAGCGCAGGCCGGCCTTCTCCATCACCCGCTGGGACGCGGTGTTGACCGCCATCGTCGCGGCCCACACCCGGCTCGCGCCGAGCTCGGTGAACGCCTTGTCGATCAGCGCGCGGGAGCCCTCGGTGCCGTAGCCCTTCCCCCAGGCGGACCGGCGCAGCCGGTAGCCGAGCTCCGGCTCGTCGGGCGGGCTGCCGGGCGGCGGGCGGAGGTGGAACCAGCCGAGGAACTCGGCGGTGCTCTTCTCGATCGCGGCCCAGAAGCCGTAGCCGGCGTACCGGTCGTAGTACGACAGCCAGGCCGGCAGGTAGTCCGCCTCGATCTCGGCCCGCGGCGTCGGCCGGCCGCCGTTGATGTAGCGCATCACCGCCGGGTCGCTGTCCAGCTCGACCGCGTTGTCGACGTCGGCCACCGTGAACCGGCGCAGCACCAGCCGCTCGGTCTCCAGAAAGAAGTCCATCCCGCCCCCCACCGTCCACAGCGGACGTGCCGGCAGGGTAGGCGGTGCGCGAGGTTCGCGGCGAGTGGGTTTCAGCGCAGCAGCAGCCAGCCGCCGCCGGCGAGGGCGGCCAGCGCGGCGAGGCCGAACAGGCCGACCCAGAGCGCGGCGGGCAACCGGGTCAGCGTGCCGAGCTGGTCGGCGTCGGAGTTGCGGGCCTGGCCGCGGCGGCGTTGCCGGCGCAGCTCGAACACCGGCCGCACCCCGCCGATCAGCAGGAACCAGACCGCGGCGTGCGCGAACACGGCCTGCGTGTCGGCCGAGGCGTACCAGGCGACCAACCCGATCACGGTGCCGGTGACCACAATGGACAGCGCGCCGTAGCCGTTGCGGATCAGCGCGAGCATCGCCAGTAGCAGCCCGATCGCGACCCACAGCGCCACGGTCACCCAGCCGGCGGCGAGCACGGCGACCCCGCACAGCCCGAGCAGCGACGGGCCGAGGTAGCCGGCCGCCGTGGTGAGCACCATTCCGGCGCCTTCGGGCCGGCCCACCGACAGCGTGAGCCCGGAAGTGTCCGAGTGCAGCCGGATGCCGGTGAGCCGGCGCCCGGTGGCCAGCGCCGCCACCGCGTGCCCGGCCTCGTGCACGATCGTGATCACGTTCCGGCTGAACCGCCAGGCCCGGTCGACCACGACCGCGAGCAGCGCGACCCCGGCGGTGGCCAGCACCAGCGCGGAGGACGGGTCGAGCCGGTAGCCGGAGATCCGGTCCGCCACGTCGTGCACCGCGCACCACCGTCCGTCCACCATCGTGAGTGGCTCATCGTGAGTGGCCCAGCCTGCCAGGCGCGGCCGGCCTCGCCGCGCCGGCCACCCGTTGATCACCTAGAGTAGCGTCGAGTACGGGTATCGCGACGGTTGCGCCGTTTGGCGCAGGTAGGCAGCCGCTCCACGCGCGGCCGTTGCCGTCCAAGTGGATCAGGGTGGGATCCTTGCCCGAGCAACCAGGTTCGTGCGCCCGGCCGCCGAGGCAGTTGCGGGCGATCGGCGCCGGCATTCAGGTCGGTTCGCGACGCGGCGCCGGCCGGACGAGGATGCGGCTATGGGGAAGCGACGCGGTAGCCGAGAGAAGCGGTTCGACCGGTCCACCTGGGCCAGCCTCGTCCCGTTCGGGATCGGCGAGCAGAAGCCCAACAACTACCTGGAGCTGTACAAGGCTGCCCGCGACAACCGCGACCAACTCGGCTACGCCTGGCGGATCCTGCGCGAGGGCACCTGCGACGGCTGCGCGCTGGGCACCACCGGCATGCGTGACTGGACGATGGACGAGATCCACCTGTGCAACATCCGGCTGCGGCTGCTGCGGCTGAACACGATGCCGGCGCTGGACCCGGCCCGGCTGGCCGACGTCACCGGCCTCGCCGGCAAGCGCGAGTCGGAGCTGCGAGAGCTGGGCCGGCTGCCGTTCCCGATGGTGCGCCGGCGCGGCGACCCCGGCTTCCGCGAGGTCTCCTGGGACGAGGCGCTGGACCTGTCCGCCGCCCGGGTCGCCGGCAGCGCACCCGGCCGGCTCGGCTTCTACCTGACCAGCCGCGGCATGCCGAACGAGAACTACTTCGCGGCCAGCAAGGCGGTCCGCGCGATCGGCACGAACTCGATCGACAACGCGGCCCGGGTCTGCCACTCGCCCAGCACGTTCGGGCTCAAGGGCGCGCTCGGTGTGGCCGCGACCACCTGCTCGTACACCGACTGGATCGGGTCGGACCTGGTGGTGTTCGTCGGCTCCAACGTGGCCAACAACCAGCCGGTCGCGATGAAGTACCTCTACCACGCGAAGAAGGCCGGCACGAAGGTCGCGGTCATCAACAGCTACCGCGAGCCCGGGATGGAGCGGTACTGGGTACCGTCCAATGTGGAGAGTGCGGTCTTCGGGACGAAGGTGACCGACCGGTTCTTCGCCGTCAATACCGGCGGCGATATCGGCTTCCTCAACGGCGTGCTGAAGCACATGATCGCCGAGGGCTGGGTGGACCAGCGCTTCATCGACGACCACACCACCGGCTACGGCGAGCTGGCCACGGCGGTCGCCGCGCAGAGCTGGGAGCTGCTGGAGGCGGTCTCCGGAGCGTCCACTTCGGACATGCGGGAGATGGCCGAGCTGGTCGCCGGCGCGCGCACCGCGGTGTTCGTCTGGAGCATGGGCATCACCCAGCACGAGTTCGGCGAGGACAACGTCCGCGCGATCATCAACCTCGCGCTGTCCAAGGGGTTCGTCGGCCGGGACAAGTGCGGGCTGATGCCGATCCGCGGCCATTCCGGCGTGCAGGGCGGTGCCGAGATGGGCGCCTACTCGACGGTGCTGCCCGGCGGCGTGCCGATCGACGCGGCGTCGGCGGCGAGGTTCGAGCAGCTGTGGGGCTTCCCGGTCCCGGCGCAGCGCGGGCTGACCGCGCCCGAGATGATCGACGCCGCGCACGACGGCGGCCTGGACGTGCTGGTCTCGGTCGGCGGCAACTTCCTCGACGTGCTGCCCGACCCGAAGTACTGCCGGCAGGCGCTGGAGCGCATCCCGCTGCGGGTGCACATGGACCTCTGCCTGTCCAAGCAGATGCTGGTCGACCCGGCCGACACGGTGCTGCTGCTGCCGGCGCAGACGCGGTACGAGCTGGTCGGCGGCTGCACCGAGACGACCACCGAGCGGCGGATCATCTTCAGCCCCGAGGTGGCCGGCCCGCGTATCCCCGGCGCCCGGCCGGAGTGGTGGGTGTTCGGTGAGCTGGCCGCCCGAGCCCGGCCGGAGCTGGCCGACGCGGTGCGGTACACCGGCACGCCGGCGATCCGGGACGACATCGCCCGCGCGGTGCCGGCGTACGCGGGCATCCAGCACCTGGCCAAGCAGGGCGACAACTTCCAGTACGGCGGCCCGCACCTGTGCTTCGGCTGGCAGTTCCCCACCCCGGACGGCAAGGCGCACTTCTCCGCGCTGACCCCGCCGGCCATCGACCGTCCAGATGGGACATTCGTGCTGGCGACCCGGCGCGGCAAGCAGTTCAACAGCATGGTGTACGAGCACCGGGACGCGCTCACCGGCGCGGAGCGGGACGCGGTGCTGATGAACAAGCTGGACGCCGGCCGGCTCGGCCTCGCCGACGGCGACCCGGTGCGGCTGACCAGCGCGATGGGCAGCTACCAGGGCACCGTCCGGCTGGCCGCGGTCACCCCGGGGAACCTGCAGGTGCACTGGCCGGAGGGCAACGTGCTGATCGACCGGGCCCGGCGCTCGCCGCAGGCCGGCATCCCTGACTACAACGCCGTCGTGACGGCGGAGCGGGTGACCGCGCCGAGCACGCCGGCCCGGGTGTGAGCCCGATGCGGGACCGACCGGGCAGCACCGCCCGCGGCCGGGTGCGCAGCCTGGACGGCGACCGCGAGGTGCTGCGCCGCGACAGCCTGGCGGTCGAGGAGCCGATGGAGATCCGGGTTGCCGCCGGCGGATCCGGCCGAGCGGGGGCCGCCGGCGGCCGCACCGAGACCGTCGCGATCACCATGCGCACCCCGGGCAACGACTTCGAGCTGGCGGCCGGGTTCCTGTCCGGCGAGGGCATCGTCGGGCCCGACTCGATCCGGCGGATCGCGTACTGCGAGGACCCGGACCTGGATATCGAGCAGCGCTACAACGTGGTGACCGTGACGCTGGCCGCCGATACCCTGCCGGATCTGCGCGGGTTGGAGCGGCACTTCTACACCTCCAGCGCCTGCGGTGTGTGCGGGAAGGCCAGCCTGGACGCGCTGGCCCTGCGCGGCTGCGGGCCGCTACCGCCAGGCGGCCCGCAGCTCACCCCGGACACCCTCTACCGGCTGCCCGGGACGCTGCGCGCGGCGCAGGACGTCTTCGACTCGACCGGCGGCCTGCACGCCGCCGGACTGTTCACAGTGGACGGACAGCTGCTGGCCGCGCGGGAGGACGTCGGCCGGCACAACGCGGTGGACAAGCTGGTCGGCTGGGCGCTGCTGTCCGGACGGTTACCCGGCGCGGAACTCATCCTGTTGGTGAGCGGGCGGGCCAGCTACGAGATCGTGCAGAAGGCACTGGCGGCCGGGATTCCGGTGATCGGCGCGGTGTCCGCGCCGTCCAGTCTCGCGGTCGCGGTAGCCGAGGAGTTCGGCCTCACCCTGGTCGGGTTCCTGCGGGGGCGGCGATGCAACGTGTACGCCGACAGCGGGCGGATCGTGCTGCCGGCGGCCGTCACCTCATGAGGAGGAGCGCGAGATGGTCGCACCGTCAAGCCCCGGTACCGTGTCGCCGACCCGAGGCAGATGGGGGGTCGCCGCCGCTGCGGTGGTCTTCCAGCTCGCCCTCGGCGCGGTCTACGCGTGGAGCGTGTTCGCCAGCGAGTTGAAGAAGCACAACGCGTTCGCGCTGACCAAGACCGAGGCGGCGCTGCCGTTCTCGGTCACGATCGGCATGATCTTCCTCGGCACCTACGTGGGCGGCCGGATCCAGGACAAGCGCGGCCCGCGTACGGTCGCGCTCACCGGCGGCATCGTCTACTCGATCGGCATCCTGCTGGCCGCCACGGCCAGCAACAAGGACCAACTCTGGCTGCTGATCCTCGGGTACGGCGTGATCGCCGGGTTCGGCCTCGGCCTCGGCTACATCGTGCCGATCGCGATGCTGCAGAAGTGGTTCCCGGACAAGCGCGGCCTGATCACCGGCATCGCCGTCGGCGGCTTCGGGTTCGGCGCGTTCGTCACCTCGCCGGTGGCGCAGCAACTCGTCGAGGGCACCCGGGTGCCGACCCGCGCGTTCCTGCCGCTGGGGCTGGCCTACCTGGTGATGACCGTCGGCGGCGCGTGGTTCTTCCGCAACCCGCCGGCCGGCTACGCGGTGCCCGGGTGGACGCCGCGCACCGACGGCCGGGTCATCGACAGTGGCCACGACTACACCCAGGGCGAGGCGCTGCGGACGCCGCAGTGGTACCTGCTCACCGCGATCCTGGCGCTGAACGTGACCGCCGGCATCGGGCTGATCTCGGTCGCCAAGGACGCCGCGATCGACGTCGGCGGCTACTCGTCCGCCGCGGCCGGCACGCTGGTCGGCGCGCTGGCCCTGTTCAACGGCGGCGGCCGGATCTTCTTCGGCTGGATCTCCGACCGGATCGGCCGGATGCCGGCGTTCCTGGCCATGCTCGCGCTGCAGGGGGTCTGCTTCCTGATCCTGCCGCACGCCACCTCGCTGGCGCTGTTCGCGGTGCTGGCCGCGCTCATCTACCTCTGCTACGGCGGCGGGTTCGGCACCATGCCGGCCACCGCGGGCGACTTCTTCGGGCTGCGCAACGCCGGCGCGATCTACGGCCTGATGATCATCGCGTGGAGCGCCGGCGGTGTGCTCGGCCCGCTGCTGGTCGCCGCGCTGATCAACGGCAAGGTCTACACCACCGCGTTCACGGTGATCGCGATCATCGCGCTCGCCGCGCTGGTGCTGCCGCTGATCACCCGGCCACCGCGCGAGCGCCTCACCACCCCCGAGCCGGCCGCCGCCGAGGAGCCCACCACCACCCCGGCCTGAACCACGGCGCTCCCGCGGCCCGGACTGGACGGTTCGGTGAGGAGCGAACGGTCCGGGTCCTAGGGTGGGCGCGTGTGGAAACAGATGCCCCGGCCGGCGGACCGGCTGCTGCCGGTGCTCGCGGCGTTGGTGACCGTGCTGTTCTGGGCGTCGGCATTCGTGGCGATCCGGCACGTGCGTACCGATTTCGCGGCCGGTCCGCTGGCGCTGGGGCGGCTGCTGGTCGGCAGCGTCGTGCTCGGCGGGGTGGCGCTGCCGCGGCGGCGCCGCTGGCCGGACCGTCGCGAGTGGACGCTGCTCGCGGTGTGCGGGCTGGGCTGGTTCGGCGTGTACAACGTCGCGCTGAACGCGGCCGAGCGCCGGCTGGACGCCGGCACCGCGGCGATGCTGGTCAACGTGGGCCCGATCCTGGTGGCGGTGCTGGCGGGGGTGCTGCTCAAGGAGGGCTTCCCGCGCCGGCTGCTGACGGGGTTCGCGGTCGCCTTCGCCGGGGTCGTGGTGATCGGGCTGGCCAGCTCCGCCCGGTCCGGCGCGGACGGCTGGGGCGTCCTGCTGTGCCTGCTCGCGGCGGCCGGCTACGCGGTCGGGATGGTGGCGCAGAAGCCGCTGCTGGCCCGGTTGCCGGCGCTGCAGGTGACCTGGTTGGCCTGCACGATCGGGCTCGCCGGCTGCCTGCCGTTCGGGCCGGCGCTGGTGCGGGAACTGTCCGCCGCCCGGCCGTCCTCGATCGGCTGGGTCGTCTACCTCGGCGCCATGCCGACAGCGTTGGCGTTCACCACGTGGGCGTACGCGCTGTCGCGGACGACCGCCGGCCGGCTCGGCGCGACCACCTACCTGGTGCCACCGCTGACGATCCTGCTCGGCTGGCTGCTGCTGGCCGAGACACCCGTACCGCTCGCCTTCGCCGGCGGCGGGCTCTGCCTGGCCGGCGTCCTGCTCGCCCGCAGCCGCGGGCGGCGGCCCACCCAACCCGCCGCCCAGCCTGTCGACCCGGCCGAGCGGGAGCCGGATCCGCCGGTGGATCCGGCGCCGGTGCCCACCCCGGTGGGCCAGCCGTGACCGCGATGGACGGGCGGGAGATTGCCGAGGTCGCGGCGCTGCTCGCGGACCGGACCCGGGCCGGGATCTGCCTGGCGCTGCTGGACGGGCGCGCCTGGACGGCCGGTGAGCTGGCCCGGCTGGCCGGGGTGGCGCCGGCTACCGCGACCGAGCACCTGAACCGGCTGGTGGCCGGCGGGCTGCTGGCTGAGGTGCGGCAGGGGCGCCACCGGTACCTGCGGCTGGCCGGCCCGCGGGCGGCGCAACTGGTGGAGGACCTGTCGTCCTACCCGGCGCCGGCCCCGCCGGCGCCGTCGCTGCGCGGCTCGGGTGCCCGGGCCGCGCTGACGGCCGCCCGTACCTGCTACGACCACCTGGCCGGTCGTCTCGGCGTCGGGTTGCTGGCCGCGATGACCGGGCGCGGGTTGTTCGACCAGTCGGCCGGTGCCGCGTTCACCCCGGCCGGGCTGGCCTGGCTGGCCGGGCTCGGCATCGAGCTGCCCGCGCCGGAGGCCGGGCGCCGGCCGCCGGTCCGGCTCTGTCTGGATTGGACCGAGCGCCGGCCGCACCTGGCCGGTGCCGCCGGTGCGGCGCTGTGCGCGCGGTTCCTGGCCGCCGGCTGGGTCGAGCGGACCACCCGGCAGCGCGCGGTCCGGGTCACCCCGGCGGGCGAACGCGCGCTGGCCGACCAGCTCGGCCTTGACGTCCCGGGCCTCACCGCGCTGCCGCCGACCGGCTAGCTGGTCTGTCCACTGTAGATGGAGCCCACCCGCGGGCCGGTCGGCTAGATCGGACCGTCCACAGTGGACAACACAGCGCGCGAGGCGCGCCACCGGCTGAGCGCGCCGTAGCGCGGCGCCAGCAGCCAGGAGAGCACGAAGCAGGCGCAGGCGACCAGTACGATGGCCGCGCCGGCGGCGACGTTCTGCAGCTGGGAGATCGTGAGCCCGGCCGCGCCGGCGAACACACCCAGGCCGATCGCGACCGCGGTCATTGATCCGAGCCGGTCCGTCCACAGGCGAGCGGTGGCGGCCGGCGCGACGATCAGGGCGACCGACAGGATGGTGCCGACCGCCGGCACCGCGGCGACCACGGTGGCCTCGATCAGCAGCAGCAGCACGACGTCGAGCAGGCCGGCCCGGTAGCCGAGCGCGACCAGCGTGCCCCGGTCGAACGCGCCCAGGACCAGTTCCTTGCTGATCGCGGCGAGCACCAGCACCACCGCGACCAGTACGCCCGCGGTGGAGAGGATGTCGGCCCGGCCGACGGTGAGCACCGAGCCGACCAGGTAGCTGGACAGATCCCGGGTGAAGCCCGCCTGCGCGGACAGCAGCGCCACGCCGAGCGCGAACCCGGCGGACAGCACCACGCCGATCACGCTGGTCTCCTCCGCGCCCTGCCGGGACCACAGCCAGGCCACCGCCAGCACCGCGAGCACGCCGAAGACCCCCGTGCCGAGCAGCAGGTTCACCCCGAGCAGCGCGGCCAGCACCACCCCGGGGAACGTCGCGTGTGTCATCGCCTGGGTGAAGAACGCCAGCCGGCGCAGCACCACGTGCACGCCGACCAGCCCGGCCAGCGCGCCGACCAGCACCGCCTCCAGCAGTGCCCGGCGGGCGAAGGCGTCGCCGAACAGCGGCGCGGCGCTCATGCTCGGCCGCCCCCGGCCGGCCGGCCCGCGGCGGCCAGCCGGTCCAACCAGCCGAGCCGGCCCAACCCCCGCCGGCCGGCCGCCACCGCGAATGCCAGCGCGTACAGGCCGACCAGCGCGAGCACCACGGTGGCCCCGGACGCCAGCCGCAGCCCGTGGTACACCGACGCCTGGTAGGACGCGGCCAGCCCGAACCAGCCGGCCAGCCCGCCTGCGGCCACCGCCGCCGCCAGGATCACGGTCAGCCGGTCCGACAGCAGCCGGCCCGCGGCCGCCGGCACCACCAGCAGGGCGATCACCAGCACCGTGCCGACCGCCTTGACCGCGGCCACCACGACGAGCGCGACCAGCACGTTCAGCGCGAGGTCGAGCAGCGGCAGCCGGTAGCCCAGCGCGGCCGCCCCGTCCGGATCGAACGCGCGGAGCAGGAACTCCTTGCCCAGCGCGGCGAGCGTGACCAGCACGATCGCGCCGACGACAGCGGTCTCGACGATCTCCCGCCGGTCGACGAACAGGATGCGGCCGAACAGGAACCCGGTCAGGTCGGCCGTGTACGAGGTGCGCCGGGACACCAGCACCACCCCGACCGAGAAGAAGCCGGTGAGCAGGATGGCCAGCGTGGCGTCCTCGGTGACCCGCCGGTTCGCCGACAGCACGGTCAGCAGCACCGCCGACAGCACCGCGAACAGCAGCGCGCCCCAGACGATGCCGCGGGTCTGCGCGACCAGGTAGCCCAGCACCACACCGGGGAAGACGGTGTGGGTGAGCGCGTCGGAGACGAACGCCAGCCGGCGCAGCAGAACGAACACGCTCACCACACCGCCGAGCATGCCCAGCAGCAGCGCCTCGATCAGCGCCCGCTGCATGAACGGCAGCGCGAACGGCTCGACCAGCAACCGGTGCAGCACGTCAGCGGGCTCCGCTCAGCTGAGTCCGTCCACAATGGTCTGGGTGTTGTGCTCTTCCATTGTGAGGTAAGTGTCGCCGGCCGAGCCGGCCGGCCCGAGGGTGTCACCGTAGAGGGCGTCCTCGCCGCCGATCACCTTCACACCCGCTTCCTGGCCGATCGTCTCGGCGGTCTTGGGCGGCAGCGAAGACTCGGAGAAGATCGCCTTCACCCCGGTCGCCTTGATCTTGGCTACCAGGTCGGTGATGTCTTTTCCGGACAGTTCGGCCGACGTGTCGAAGCTCGGGATGACCGAGCCGACGAACTGGAGCTTGTACCGGTCGACGTAGTAGCCGAACGCGTCGTGGTTGGTCACCAGCTTGCGCTGGTCGGCCGGCAGCGTGTCGATCCGGGTCTGGATGTCGCGGTCCAGCGCGTCCAGCTTGGCGGCGTACGCGGTGTCGTTGCGCTCGAACAGCGCCGCATCGGCCGGGTCCTTTGTGGACAGCCCGACCGCGATGTTGTGGGCCATGATCTTGGCGTTCCGCGGGTTGTGCCAGATGTGCGGGTCGCCGGCCTTCTCCTCGTCGGTGCCGTTGCCGGTGCGGATCCGTACGCCCTGGCTGGTGTCGATCACGGCGCCGTTGAAGCCCGCGGAGGAGATCGCCTCGTCCAGGAACTTCTCCAGCCCGACGCCGTTCTTGAGCACCACGTCGGCCTGCGCGATGGCCAGCACGTCGGCCGGCGAGGCCTCGTAGTCGTGCGGGTCGACGTTCGGCTTGAGCAGCTGGGTGAGCTGGATCCGGTCGCCGCCGATGTTCCGGGCGAAGTCGGCCACCTGCGTGGTCGTCGCCACCACCCGGACCGGGGCCGGTGCCCCGCCGGAGGCACCCGGGCTGGCCGCCGTCGTGCCGCAGCCGCCCAGCGCCCAGGCGAGCAGCCCGGCGGTGGTCAGCCCGGCGATCGCGAGGGAGAACGCGCGTATCCGCACGGAACGGCTCCTTGCTGTCCAGGAGACAACATGGAAACCGTTTCTATTACGGATGTCAAGTTCGCTGAACGTACCGCGTCGGCCGCTGTCAGTAAGGCTCGCCCAGTGGCACGTCGCACCACTGCCCGCCGACCCGGTACAGCACCGGGTCGCCGTTCCAGTCCGGCTCGCCCTGCTCGGCGATGATCTGCTCGGCGTACTCCTCGGCGTCGTCCTTGGGGACGAAGCCGATCGCCTCGCCCTCGGCCAGCGACCACCAGCGGCGGGTGTTCCGGCTGATCCCCCAGATCAGCCGGAAACCGGGGGAGTCGGTCGCCAGGCAGGCCTCGATCAGCCGGGCGCCGTCGTCGGGGGACAGCCACATGGCCAGCCCGCGCAGGCCCGGCGGGGTGGGGAACCACAGCCCGATGCGCAGGCAGATCACGTCCAGGCCGAACCGGTCGGCGTACAGGCGGCCGGCGGCCTCCACCGCCGCCTTGGACCAGCCGTACAGCGTGTCCGGCCGGACCGGGAGGTCCGCCGGCAGGTCCACACCAGGGCTGTCCATCTTGGAATGGAAGCCGACCGCGTGGCTGGACGAGGCGAGCACCACCCGGGTCACCCCGGCCCGCCGCGCGGCCTCCAGCGCACAGTACGCGCCGTACGCGTTGACGTGCAGCACCTCGCCGACGCCGGCCTCCCGGCTCTGGCCGCCGAGGTGTACGACCGCGTCCATGCCGGTGCAGGCGGCGGTCATCGCGTCCAGATCGGTGACCGAGCCGAGCATGTGCTCTTCCGCTTCCGCCGGCAGGTCGAGGCGCTCCGGTTGCCGGATGTCCAGTAGCCGCAGCATCCGGCCCGGCCGGGCCAGCCGTGGCCGCAGCGATGTGGCCACCATGCCGGCCGCTCCGGTGATCAGGATCCGCTGCATCCTTGCCCCTCCTGCCGAGTCCGGCGGGGACGGCCCCTGGCGGGCCGCCCCGGGACGCCCGGAAGGGGCACGGCAGGACTGGACTGCCGTGCCCCTCCGCTCTCCGGCCACTCTCCCAGCCGGAGATGCCTGGGTCAGACGCCCTTGACGCTGCCCGGGCTGTCCACTGTGTACGGAATGCTGGCGACGCTACCGCGCCCTGGCCGGCGCCGGGCTTGTTCATCAGGCTGAACGATATTCAGATTAATGAACAGGACATAGACGTGTCAATGCGGTCAGCCGGTCGAATTCGGTGGCGGTCGGGCTAGCCGGCGGGCGGTTGGTCGCGAACCGATTTCCCGCCCAGGTAAGCATGTTCCGGGTCATCCGGATCCGGCTCGCCGCTGGCCGCGAGCACCCGCGCGGCGTACGCCTCGGCGTTGTCGACGGGGTCGAAGCCGATCGCCCGGCCCGGCTCGAGATCCCACCAGCCGCGGGTGTTCGCCGAGATCCCGTACACCACCGCGTAGCCCAGGCCGGGCGCGGTCAGGCTGGCGTGCACCAGCCGGACCAGGTCGCCCGGGCTGAGCCAGGTGGACAGCTGCCGCACCGTGGTGGGCTCGGGGAACGCGGAGCCGATCCGCAGGCAGGCCACCTGCATGCGGTACTTGTCGACGTAGAGCCGGCCCAGCGCCTCGCCGAAGCACTTGGCCAGGCCGTTGAGGGTGTCCGGCCGGGGCGGGAGGTCGACGCCGACCCATGGCTGCCGCGGGGTGAAGCCGACCGCGTGATTGCTGCTGGCGAAGACCACGCGGGGTACCCCGGCCAGCCGCGCCGCCTCGAAGACCTGGTACGTGCCGTCGATGTTGACGCTCAGCGTGGCACCCCAGCTGGCCTCCCGGGGCAGCCCGGCCAGGTGTACGACCGCGGCCACCCCGGTCATCGCCGCGGCCAGTGCCACCGGGTCGAGGATGTCGGCCACCACGGCGTCCGGCTCGTCCGGCAGCGGGGCCAGGTCGAACGGCCGCAGCCGCCAACCCAGCGCCGGCAGGCCGCGGCGCAGCATCGTGCCGACCCGGCCGGCGGCGCCGGTGACCAGCACCGGCGCCGGCCCGGCACCGTCCACAGGCGCCCCCGCCCATGGTTCGCCTCCTCGCTCGCTCACCACCGCGCCAGCACGTTCGCGTCGATGTAGTCGAAGTCGAACTCGTCGCCGAGGCCGGGGCGGGTCGGCATCGCCACCCGGCCGGCCCCGTCGATCGCGTCCACATGCGACAGCAGATGCGGCGGCAGCTCGTCGTAGTCCACCAGCGGGTGCACCAGGCCGCGTTCGTACCACCGCCCGTTGCTGCTGGCGCCGAGCACGGCCAGGTTGCCGGAGCCGCCGCCGTGCACCTCGCAGTCCAGGCCGAACGCCTCGGCCAGGTGCATCGCCTTGAGCGTCGGCCCGATCCCGCCGACGTCGGTGACGCCGGCGCGCAGGATGTCGCAGGCGCCCGCGGCCACCCACTCGGCCCGGCTCAGGTGTTTGCCCCAGGACGTCTCCGGCCCGACCACGGGCACCGCCAGCTGCTCGGCCAGCCAGCGGTACGACTGCACCGAGGCCTCCTCCATCGGTTCCTCGAACCAGTAGTAGGACAGCTCGTCCAGGGCCCGACCGAGCCGGAGCGCGTCGGTGCGGCTGTACCAGTGGTACGCGTCCAGCATCAGCGCGATGTCCGGCCCGACCGCGTCCCGCACCGCGGTGCACGCGGCGATATCGAGATCCACATCGGCGCCGCCGCGGGCCGGCGGCATCCAGGTGTGCAGCTTGATCGCGCGGTAGCCCAGCTCGACCAGTTGCTTGCCGAACGCGGCGTAGTCGGCGGGGGTCGCCAACCCGCCGGGGATCTCGTCCCCGCACATCGTGCTCGCGTACGCCGGGATGCTCGGCCGCGCCCCGCCGAGCAGTTGCCAGACCGGCAGCCCGGCCACCTGCCCGGCGAGGTCGGCCAGCGCCATGTCGACGTAGCCGAGCGCGCGGTCGGTGAGCAGCCCGTGCGCGCCGCGCTGGCGGTGTGCCAGCCGCTGCCAGAGCAGCTCCCGGTGCAGCGGGTCCGCGCCGAGCAGCACCGGCCGGACGTGCCCGGCGAGCACCGTCTCGCGCAGGTGCTCCGGATGGGCCAGGCAGTGCCCGGCGGCGCCGTCGGAATCGGTGATGCTCAGCAGCGCCTCCCGCACGTCGTGCGGCGGGCCGGGGTGGCGGTGCCCGGCACTGTCCACTTCGGTCTTCGCGGTGGTCCGGAAGACCGTGACGGTGACCTGCTCGATGATGGCCACGGCGCCGCTACTTGTGCCGCTTGTCCCAGTCCTGCTGGGCGCCGCTGAGCTTGCTGGCCAACTGGCTGACGAAGTCCGCCGGTGACATCTGCCCGAGCAGCACCTTCTGGTAGAGCGGCTCGCTGTCCGCCTTGGTGATCGAGGAGTACTGCGGCAGGTACACCGGGGCCTCGACGATCGTCGTGTTCGGGCTGCGGACCAGCGCCAGCGCGTCCTTGACCGCGGGGTTCTGCCCGATCCACGCGTCGTTCTCGACGTCCGAGTTCGCCGGGATCTGGCCGACCTGCTGGTTCCAGTAGCTGTTGCTGTCCTTGGAGACCAGGAACTCGGCGAACTTCCAGGCGGCGTCCTTGTGCTTGCTCGCCTTGAACACCGAGAACCCGTCCACCGGGTTGGCGACCACGGTCGACCTGGTGCCGTCCACCGACGGCAGCGGCACGGCGGCCGCCTTGTCCCCGAACGCCTTCTTCACATCGGCCGAGGAGCCCAGGTTGTGGTGCATCATCGCGACCGCGCCGCTGGTGAACTCGGCCACCATCTGCGGGTAGCCGTTGTTCACGTCGGCGGCCGGGGTCGCGGTCTTGAACAGCTTGGCCATCCGGTCGACCAGCTCGGCGTTCTTCGGTGTGTCCACAGTGGACTTGTCACCGCTGAAGAACTCGGACTGCCCGGAGTACGCGTACATCTCGGCCAGCAGCTGGAAGATCGAGCCGGCGCCGCCGCGCAGCGTGTAGCCGTACTGCTTCTTGGCCGGGTCGGTCAGCTTGGTGGCCGCGGTGAAGAACTCGTCCCAGGTCTTCGGCGCGCTCAGGCCGGCCGCGTCGAACAGGTCCTTGCGGTACCAGATCACGTCCAGGTTGCCGGACGAGGGCAGCTCGTAGAGCTTCTTGTCCGGTGCGGTCGCGGTCACGCTGTTGACCAGGCCGGTGACCAGCTTGTCTTTCAGTGCGCTGCCCGCGAGCCGCCCGTCCAGCCCCTCCAGCGCGTCCTGACCGACCAGGTTGGCCAGGTACGAGGTGGTGACCCCGCCGATGTCGGGCGGCTGCCCGCCGGCGACCGCGGTGTCGTACTTCTGCTGCACGGACGCGCTCGGGATACCCACGTACTTCACGTGGATATCCGGGTTGGCCTGCTCGAACTGGGCGATCAGGTGCTGGTAGATCGGCGTCCGCGCCGGCCCGCCGTTGTTGTCCCAGAAGGTGATCTCGGTCTTCCCGGAGCCGGCGTTCGAGCCGCAACCGGTGAGCCCGGCCGCGGTCAGCAGCGCGGCGGCTATCGCGACGGCCGCGTGAGCCGGCCGGCGTGCGAACCGGCCGCGCGAGGGGAGAAGTCTCATGGCGCGTGCCCTTCTGCGGTGGAGGGGGATCGGCTCTTGCCAGCTCTCGGTCAACCCTTCACGGCTCCGGCGGTCAGCCCTTGCACCAGGAACCGTTGGATCACGGCGAACACGCAGACGACGGGGATGGCGGCGACCACGCCGCCGGCCGCCAGCGCACCGAAGTCCACGTTGTACTCACCGATCGTGTAGCTGAGGCCGACAGGGATCGTGAAGCGGTCCTGGTCGCTGATGAACATCAGTGCGAACAGGAAGTTGTTCCAGCTGCCGATGAAGGCGAACGAGCCGACCGCGACGATGCCGGGGCGCAGCTGCGGCAGCACCACCGCGAAGAACGCGCGCAGCCGGGAGCATCCGTCGACCATCGCCGCTTCTTCCAGCTCCACCGGCACGTTGCGGACGAAGCTGCTCATCAGCACCAGCGCCAGCGGCAGTTGGAACGCCGACTCGGCGATCACCAGGCTGCCCAGGCTGTTGATCAGGTGCACCTGGCGGAACAGGATGAACAGCGGGATCAGCAGCGTCGCGCCCGGCATGAACTGGGTGCACAGCAGCAGCACCAGGAACAGCCGGTCGCCGCGGAACCGGAACCGGGCCAGCGCGTAGCCGCCCATCAGCGCCAGCACACTGACCCCGAAGAGGGTGACCAGGCCGACCAGCACGCTGTTGCGGAAGAAGATGGCGAAGCCGAGGTCGGTCCAGACGGTGCGGAAGTGCTCCAGCGTCAGCGGCCAGGGCAGTACACCGCCCCGCCCGGTGGGCCGGACCGCGTACATCAGCATCCAGTAGAACGGGATCAGCGTGAACAGCAGGTAGAACCCGAGCGGGAGGTAGAGCCCCGCCCGCGGTGGCCGGGTGCTCAGCCGGCGCCGCCGACCCGCCGGCGGCACCGGTGGAGCGGCGGTAGCGGGCGGCGCGGCCAGCGCGGTCACGAGCCGGCCTCCGGAGTGAGCATCGCAGGTGCCGGCTGGGGCGCCGCGGAGCGGAGCGGAGGGGGTCGGCGGGCCAGCGCGGTCACGAGCCGGCCTCCGGAGTGAGCATCGCAGGTGCCGGCTGGGGCGCCGCGGAGCGGAGCGGAGGGGGTCGGCGGGTCAGCACGGTCACGAGCGCTCACTGCCGAAC
>JBBWZH010000545.1:0-5367 GCA_039648995.1 Mycobacteriales bacterium | reverse complement strand
CGCTCTGGCCGCCGTCACCGATGCAGCAGTACCGGCGCAGCTGACCGTCGAGCACGCCGGAGACCGGGACCGTGGCGGTGACCGTGACCTGACCGGTCGGCGTCGGGAAGCCGGTCGGCGGCGGCGGTGGGCTGGTGGGCGGCGGCGAGGTCGGCGGTGGGCTGGTCGGTGGCGGCGTGCTGCCGGACGTGGTCACCGAGACGTCGTCGAAGCTGGCGGACGCGTGGAACGTCTGCACGCCGATCCGCCCGGCCGAGGTGACCGTGCTGGTGCCGCTGGCGACCTGGGTGCCGTCCACGGAGCCGGTGACCGTGCTGCCGGCCACGTCGATCCGCAGTGTGTACCAGGTGTTCACGGCGAC
Organism: Mycobacteriales bacterium; assembly: GCA_039648995.1. Classification (GTDB taxonomy): domain Bacteria; phylum Actinomycetota; class Actinomycetes; order Mycobacteriales; family CADCTP01; genus JBBWZH01. The sequence goes on along the minus strand of JBBWZH010000545.1, from coordinate 5,006 downwards.
CGTGCGGCTGGCGCTGCCGAGCACCGTGACCGCGCCGCTGCGCACCGCCTGCAGCTCCACCCGGTTCGCGTTGATCAGCAGCAGCCGGTAGTACGTGGTCGAGCTGGACGACCGGGCCGCCAGGCCGGCGTACTGCCCGGCGCCGTCGAAGGCGAGCACCTTCGCCCGGGCCTGCACCGTGTAGTCGGTCCAGCCCGAGTCACCGGCGAACTGACGGGCCAGGTCGCTGGTCGTGTTGGCCTGCTGCAGCACCCCGCTGCCGTCGGTGACCACCGTCCAGGTGCCGCCGGACTTCGACCAACCGCTGGAGTTGCCGTCGTTGAAGTCGTCGGTGAACACGGTGGCCGCACCGGCCGGCGCGGCCAGCAGCCCGGCCAGCAGGACGGCGACCGCGCCGACCGCCGGCCCACCGAACAGGCTCACCCGCCGGACCGACCAGCGGTGCCGGGCTCTCGTTGCGCGTGATGGTTTCTCGGACATTGTGACCTGAACCCTCCACCGGAGTCTGCCGCCAGGACGGGACCGCCGTCCGACGGCGTTGATTGGCCCCCCAGGGCCCCGCGTTCCCGCGTCCCCCACGGGTGTGGACGCTGGCGGCCCGGTCGGCCGGTGCCGCGGGCCGGCCGGTGCCGCCGGCCGCTCAGCCGGCGCGGACGACGCCCGGCACCGCCCCGTCTTCCAGGACAGGGCTCGGGCACGGCGCGAGCAGCGGCGCCGGGACGGGACGCGCACCGGCTGGGAACCGGGCGGCATGGTCTGATGGCACGTCGGCGTCCTCCATCAACCTGACAGGACGCGGCTCGCCGCCGGGAGCGTGCCGGCCGCAGATCGGCCGCAGGCACCCGCACCGCCACTTCCGGACGGCGAGTCCCAGTCACGCCCGTGTCACGGAAGCCTCCTGATAATCGCCGCCCGGATCGGAACGTGTCAAACACATCGGTTCATGTCCGAACGACCGGTCTCCCGCGACGATGCCAGCGTGCGTGACCACCGTTCGGCTGGCCGCCGGCACGGACGGCCTGACCTTGGAAGACCGGCCCGGCCGTCCGGCCCGACCGCCGCCCGATCGCCGGGTGACGTCCGCGGCCGGTCCCGGTCGTCCCCCGATCGGGCCCGCCGGCCACCCGCGAGGCGCCAGCCGCCGGCTACCCTGCCGGCGACGGCGGCCAGGCGCGGCCGCCACCCGGGAGGGCGTCGGAGATGGGAATGATCAGTTCGGTGGGCCTGGTGCTCCACCCGCGGCGAGACTGTGGAAGCGTCGTCGGCACGGTCACGGCCTGGGCCCGCGAGCGGCAGACCGAGGTGCTCGGGCTGGACACCGACGTGCCGCGCATCGACGGCCCGACGATCACGGTGACCGCATCCGAGCTGGCCAGCCGGGCCGACCTGGTGGTCAGCCTCGGCGGCGACGGCACGATGCTGCGGGCGATGCGGCTGGCCCGCGGCAGCCACGCCCCGGTGCTCGGGGTGAACCTGGGCCGGCTCGGCTTCCTGGCGGAGGTCGACCCGCCGGACCTGGTCAGCGCGCTGTCCGACATCGACGAGCACCGGTTCGGGGTCGAGCCGCGGTCGGCCGTGCGGGCCACATTCGGCGGCACCGACACGGTCGCGTTCAACGACATCGCGCTGGTCCGCATCCCCGGCCGCGCGGGCACCGCGGTCGGGCTGCGGGTCGAGGGCCACCTGTTCGTCCGGTACGCGGCGGACGCGGTGATCGTGGCCACCCCGACCGGCTCCACCGCGTACAACTTCTCCGCCGGCGGCCCGATCGTCTCGCCCAGCGCCGAGGGGCTGCTGGTCACGCCGGCCGCGCCGCACTCGGCGTTCAACCGGGCACTGTTCCTGTCCAGCGGCGAGAAGCTGGCGCTGGAGGTGCTGCCGTCCAGCGGCGAACTCGCGGTCGAGTCGGACGGCCGGGTGGTCGGCCACGTCCAGCCGGGAGACCTGGTCGACCTGACCCTGCTGCCGGCGGCCGCGCGGGTGGTCCGGCTCGGCCGCACCACCTTCTACCAGCGGGCGCAGCGCCGGCTGCGGCTGACCGGCTCGGCCGAGGCGGACGCCGGCTTCGCCGTCGACCCGCGCGACATCGCGGCCGAGGCGGACGCCGCCGCGACCGACCCGAGGACCGCACCCGGAGCCGACTGCGACGAGCCGGCCTGACGTGCTCCAGGGGTACGACGCGCGGAACGCGGACATCCGGTACTGGGTGAACGGCGTGCTGCGGCACCGGGACGAGCCCGGGATCTCGCCGTTCGACTCGGTCGTGCAGGGCGGCGACGCGGTCTGGGAAGGCCTGCGCGTCTACGCCGGCCGGATCCACGGCCTGGACGCGCACCTCGACCGGCTGCGCCGGTCCGCGCGGGCGCTCGGGTTCGCCGCGATCCCGATGGACGCCGAGATCATCGACGCGATCCGGGACACGCTGCGGGCCAACGGCATGCGGGACGGCGTGCACGTCAGGCTCACGCTGACCCGCGGTGTGAAGATCACCAGCGGGATGGACGCGCGGCTGAACCAGGCCGGCTGCACGCTGATCGTGCTGGCCGAGCACAAGCCGCCGGTGTACTCGACGGCGGGCCTGCGGCTGATCACCGCCAGCGTGCGGCGCCCCGGCCCGGACGTGCTCGACCCGCGCATCCACCACAACAACCTGCTGAACTCGATTCTGGCCAAGCTGGAGGCGACCGCGGCCGGCGCCGACGACGCGGTCATGCTGGACGGCCGGGGGTTCGTCGCCGAGACGAACGCGACCAACCTGTTCACCGTCCACAGCCGACGGTTGGCGACCCCGAGGGCGGTCGCCTGCCCGGCCGGCATCACCCGGGCCACCGTGCTGCGGCTGGCGGCCGCCGCCGGCATCCCGGCCGGTGAGCGCGACCTCACGCTGCCCGACTTCTACACCGCCGACGAGGTCTTCTGCACCGGTACCATGGGCGAACTGGCCGGCGTCATCGAGATCGACGGCCGCCTGATCGGCACCGGCGAGGTCGGCCCGACGACCGCGCGACTGGCCGCCGCCTACCAGGACCACGCCCGCGCCCACGGCACTCCGATCACCGCCACCGACGCGCCGCCCGGCCGGTGAGCCAACCCGCCACCGCTCCGGGTCAGCCAGTGAGGCGGTGGGCGGCGAGTTCGGCGTAGTACGGCTGGGCGGCCCGCACCAGCGGCGCGAGCCGGGGCGGCACGTCGACCGGGCGCGGGGCGTACGGGGCGAAGCCGGTCGAGGCCTCGGCGGCCGCGTACCAGTGCGGCGCCCAGACGCCGTCGGTGCCCCGCGGGCCGACCGGCCAGGAGAGCATCGCCGGGTGGTAGCCGATGCCGAGCGCGGCGCAGAGCCGGCGCAGCACGCCGGGCGGGTCGCGGAGCAGGTCGGCGGCGTCCAGCACCGGGCCGCCGTACCGGCCGAAGATCTCGACCTGCTGCGGGTAGCCGAGGTCGGCCAGCGTCGGCTCGCCGCGCACCTTCGCGTACGAGGCCACCACCTGCGCCGGCTCCCGGATCAGGAACGCGTGCGTGAGCCCGGCCAGCCAGCCGCGGCCGACGTCGGGCAGCAGGTGGTGCGCCATGTGCTTCTGGTAGTGCACGCCGACGCCCGGCGGCAGCGGGCCGGTCAACGCGGCCGCGACCTCCGGCCACCCGGTCGGCTGGCTGGCCAGCACGTCGTCCCGGCCGGGGTGGTCCAGCCCGGTCGTCGCGAGGTAGTACGCGTACAGCGGCTCGTCCACCACGAGCGTGTCCTGGCGGGCGCCGAAGCTGCGCATCAGCGCGGTCGAGACGTTCCGCGGTCCGGACCACATCGCCACCCGGACCGGCGCCGATACCCGGCTGGACATGCTCGAAGCGTAGTTCGCCGGCGGCCAAAATGACTGACGCCGGCGGCATCCCGGCTGGCAGGGTGACCCGGATGAGCGTCGACACCCACGGTCGGCTGGGCCGCCCGTTCACCCTGCTCTGGACCGCGAACACGATCTCCGCGCTGGGTGACGGGGTGGCCGCGGTGGCCGCGCCGCTGTGGCTGGCCGCGCGGACGGACAGCCCGCTGGTGGTGTCCGGCGCGATGTTCGCGGCGACGCTGCCCTGGCTGCTGTTCTCGCTGCTGTCCGGCGGGCTGGTCGACCGGCTGGACCGGCGTCGGGTGATGGTGCTGGTCGACTGGCTGCGCGGCGGCGTGCTGGCCGTGCTCGGCCTGATGATCGGGCTCGGCCACGCGGGCCCGGCCCTGATGTACGGCGTGCTGTTCCTGATCGGCACCGGGGAGACACTGTTCCGGGCGGCGAGCCAGTCGGTGCTGCCCGCCGTTGTACGGCCCGGCCAGCTCGAACGCGCCAACGGGCGGCTCAGCGCGGCCCGCAGCGTGGCACACGACATGATCGCCGGGCCGGTCGGCGGGTTCCTGTTCACGCTCGCGGCCGCCGTCCCGTTCCTGCTGGACGCGGGCTCGTTCCTGGCCGGCGCGGTACTGCTCGCGCTGCTGCCGGGCACGTTCCGAGCTACCCGGGCGCGGCCGGCCGAGACCGGAGCCGGGACCGGGGGCCCAGATGGGCGGGCATCGGACGGGCTGGCATCGGACGGGCTGGAACCGCTGGGCCCGGAACTGCTGAGCCCGGCGCTGCCCGCGCCGGCGATGCCCGGGCCGGAGTTGCCCGGGCCGGAGATGCCCGGGCCGGCCGGCGCCGCGGTGCGCCCGGCAGCGGCCGGGCCGCCGGACCGGACCTCGCTGTTCGCCGAGATCGCGGTCGGCCTGCGGTTCCTGTTCGGGCACCGGCTGCTGCGCACGCTGGCCTGGCTGATCGGGCTGCTCAACATCACGCGGGTCGCGGCGACGTCGACCCTGGTGCTGCTGGCCAAGCAGCGGCTCGGCCTCGGCTCGGTCGGCTACGGCCTGCTGTACACCGCGATGGCCGTCGGCGGGCTGGCCGGCGCGCTGGTCGGTGACCGCCTAGTGCGCCGATTCACCGCCAGCGTCACGCTCCGGGTCGGGCTGCTGATCGAGACCGCGTTCC
>JBBWZH010000485.1:0-16181 GCA_039648995.1 Mycobacteriales bacterium | reverse complement strand
GGCACCCGCACCTGCTTGGCGATGCTCTTGTACGCCCGGTCGAGGCTCGGGCCGAGCTCGTCGAAGGGCACCTCGACAGCCAGCCGGACCCGCGTGGGGCTGAGGGTCTCGATGGTGCTCTTCACGTGTGCTGCTCCCTCGGGGTATTGACGGCAACCGGCGCAGTCTAGGCAACCCACGACACGGCCACCGGATTGGCCGGATCGACGGTCGGGGTGGCGGGATTCGAACCCACGGCCCCTCGCTCCCAAAGCGAGTGCGCTACCAAGCTGCGCCACACCCCGGTACCCGACATGAGTCTAGACAGGAACCCTCACGCCGCCCGCTACGCTAGTGCGGTCCGTCCGCGCCGCGGCGCCGGACCCCGCGGGTGTAGCTCAATGGTAGAGCCTCAGCCTTCCAAGCTGATGGTGCGGGTTCGATTCCCGTCACCCGCTCGGGCGGCTGTATTCGCCTGCTTCGCCGGTGGGGCGCCCTCGCATGCCTGCCCGGGGGGCCGAGCCCCCTGGAACCCCGCGGTGCGGCCGGCGCCCGTTGGGTGACACGGGGCCCCCGCCTACGGCGTGGGCCACCCCGCCTGCTTCGCCGGTGGGGGCGCCCTCGCATGCCTACCCGGGGGGCCGAGCCCCCTGGAACCCCGCGGTGCGGCCGGCGCCCGTTGGGTGACACGGGCCGCCCGCCCGCCCTCTGGCGGGGGACGCGTCACTTGCGGGACGGCGGGGGCTGGCCGGTGGCGGGGCCACCGGCCAGCGGGGTCAGTGCAGGCCGCAGGCTGCGTCGACGGACTGGACCTCGGTGGAGGGGGTGGTGCCGAGGGCCTTGCCGGCGTTCGGTCTGTTCGTGGTGCCGGAGCCGCTGGTGGTGCCTGCCTTCTTCGTCGGGGTGGGCGCCGGCGGCTTCTTGGCCGGCGGGACCAGGGCCTGCTTCACCTTGGCGCGGATCACGGAGTAGTCCGGGTCGCTGGTGTTGATCAAGGGTGGGACGAACTGGACGCTGCGGATGTCGGTCTTGCCGCGCATCTTGTCGGCCAGGTCGACCAGGGGTTGCAGCAGCGCTTGCGGCATGTCGGTCTCGACCAGGTTCTTGGCGGCCGACGCGATCTGCTGGAAGTGGGTCAGCATCGACGTCGGCGAGATCTGCTTGGTGACCGCGCCGATCAGGCACCGCTGCCGGGCCATCCGCTCGTAGTCGTCCGAGTCGGAGCGGGAGCGGGAGAACCACAGGGCCTTGAAGCCGTCGAGGCGCTGCACGCCGGGCTCGATGTAGCCGGACGGCGCGACGTGGGTGCCGTCGGCGAGGATGCCGCCGATGGGCAGCCGCCGCGGCACGTTCATGACGATGCCACCGATCGCCTGCACGAAGTCCTGGAAGCCCTCCAGGTTGATCATCACGTAGTCGTCGATCCGGATGCCGAGGATGTTGCCGATCACTTCCTTCAACCCGACCGCACCGCGGTCGCGGGCGCCCTGCAGGAGGCCCGGCGTGTCGGTGACAGCGCGGTAGAAAGCGTTCAACAGGTCGTTGAAGCCGTTCGGCCACTTCTCCGCGAGCGGGCCGGGCGGCATCGGCGCCTTTGCCAGGTTGCGCGGCAGGCTGAACATCACGGTGTCGCCCGTGTGCACGTCAGTGCTGAGGACGACCATGCTGTCGGTACGCACGCCTTGCCGGTCGGGGCCCGCGTCGCTGGCGATCAGCAGCGTGTTCAACCGCTGCCGGCCCTTCCACGGGTCGTCCTTGGCGACCGGCTTGGTGCCCTCGTGCACCGTGGTGACCTCGGTGTCCGGGAACAGCGTGGTGATCAGGCTGCGCTGCACGTAGGCGTACCGGGCGACGACCAGCGGTGGCGCCGCCACCGCGACGCACAGCACCGCGACCACCGCGATGCCGGCCACCCGCTCACCCGTACGCGGACCAGGGGGCCGCAGCACGAAATACGAGCGCAGCACGAGGCCGATCCAGCCGATCGCGACGGCGGCGGCGATGACTTCGATCATGGTCAGCGCGCCCGGCCGGACCACCAAATGCAGCACATCGTTCTTAGTGATCCGCAACGCGACAACCGCGACGACTCCCAGCACCGCGACCGCGATCGCGACCAGCGCCATGCCGACCCGACGGCGGCCGACAGCGAGGTGCGCTGTACCCGGGACGACCGCGGATAACGCGGTCAGCAGTAAGACCGATCTGGACGAGCGGCGACGGTGCGTCCCCACCTGGTGACTCCCCTACCTTCCGCGCCGCCACATCACCGCCTGTGTAACGGCATATCCAGTCGCCGTCGATCTTGACGGCGTCGGGGAGAAGCCCCCGGCCCAACAGGATGCAGTTGTCACGTGCGGCCGGGACTGAATGCCCTGCCACCGCATACATGTTTGCATGGCCCGGCGCTGACACCGGCTGCGACCACTCCGAAAGTACGTGAAGTTCGACCAGTTTGCGAAGCGTTGTGGGTTAATGTCGCGCAGCGTTGAACACGCGCTAGCAGAGGGTCGCGGCGCATGTCGACGGACGAAACCATTCGGATGCGGAGAGTTCGCGCACATTCTGCGCGGCTCGATGGGCAGCGTGCCCCCGCCGCCGGTAGCAGGTCCTGTCTCGCCCTTTCGGGCAGTGCCGGCTGGACGAGATCTGCGTCTCAGTCCGGCCCGACCAGCGGAAGGCGCGGCCCCGCATGGCTGGAGGGGCCGGGCGTCGGGCTACCCGGGCATAACCGGCGGTAGCCGGTGCTCGCGCCAGAGCAGCACCACCGCGCGGTCGTCGTCGCTGCGTGCCGGCACCCGCTCGGCCAGGTACGCCGCTCCGCCGGTGAAGTCGCCGCTCGGGATCAGCGCCTCGGCCGCGCCGAGCAGCCGGTCCAGACCGATCTCGACATCCCGGCCGCGGTCCTCGACGACGCCGTCGGTGTAGAGCAGCAGCGCGTCGCCGGGCCGGAGGGTGCCCCGGTCCGGCGCGTACCGCACCTCGGCCAACACGCCGAGCAGCGGCCCGCGGGACCGGGCGAGCTGCCACCGGCCACTGCCCGCGATCAGCTGCGCCGCCGGCGGGTGCCCGGCGGTCTCGATCTGGTAGTCCCCCGTGTCCAGGTTCAGATGCAGGTAGACGGCGGTGGCGAAGCCCTCGTCCCAGTGCTGCCGGACCAGGTAGCGGTTCGCCTCGATCAGGAACCGGTCCGGCGGCGCCGCGCCGAGCAGCCCACCGAACGCGCCGGACAGCAGCAGCGCCCTGGCGCCGGCGCCGACACCCTTGCCGGAGACGTCCACCAGCACCAGGTCCAGGCACGGGACGCCCTGCTCGTCCCGCTCCAGCCGGGAGACCAGGAAGTCGCCGGCCATGCCCGCGTCGTGCGCCGACCGCAGCTCGGTCTCCACCCGCCAGCCGGGCGGGAGCTCCGGCACCTCGCCCTGCAGCCGCAGCCGGTCGCGCAGCTCGGCGAGAATCACGTCCGGGCGGCCCTCGCGGACGCCGAGGAGGTCCCGCCGGCGCACCTGCTCGTGGGTGACCGCGGTGACCACGCCGAGCAGCAGCGCTGAGCCGACGGTGAGGCTCTGGCTGCTGTTCGGGACGCTGAGCAGCACGATCGACAGCAGCCCCAGGGTGCACGCGACCAGCACGTACATCTCCGCGCGGCGGTGCAGCAGCAGCCCACCGAGCAGCAGCGGGACCGCCAGCACGACCGCGCCACCCATATCCACCGGCCAGGCCACGGCGCTGACGGCGAGCAGGCAGGCGACCAGCAGCAGGCCGCTGAGCAGCGCGCGCTCGCCCGGGCGGCGGCGCGGTCGCCTTGCCCGGGCCAGGACCGTACGCAGCGCCGCAGTGGTCATGACGCGCGCGACCCTAGCCGGTCCGCGCTCGCCGCGGGCGGTTGTGCGCTACGTCAACGTGGAACCGCGCACTGCGACCAGGCTGTCAGCGAATTGCCTGCCGACCCGCCACCTGCGGAAACCGCGTCGCGCCAGCCCCGCCGAGCCGGTAGACAGGCCACATGGCCGACGTCGTGCTCCGTCCGATCGATCCCACCGAGTTTCCGGCGTTCTTCCGCACGCTGACCGAGACGTTCGGCGAGGACCCGACCGACGTCGCCCGGGAACACGATCTCAAGGTGTTCGAGTCGGACCGGAGCCTGGCCGGCTTCGACGGCGATCAGATCGTGGCGACCGCCGGCATCTACACCCGCGACATGACGCTGCCCGGCGGGCCGAAGCCGGTCGCCGGCGTGACCGTCGTCTCGGTGGCGCCGACGCACCGGCGGCGCGGGCTGCTGACCGAGATGATGCGCCGGCAGTTGACCGAGCTCCACGAGAGCCAGCGCGAGCCGGTGGCGGCACTGTGGGCGGCCGAGGGCCCGATCTACGGGCGGTTCGGGTACGGCCTGGCCGCGAGCCGGGCCGTGCTCAGCGGCACCACCTCGGCGCTGCGGCTGGCGCCCGGCACCGACATCGGCACCGGCCGGATCCGGCTGGTCACCGCCGAGGAGGCGCGGCCGCACCTGGCGGAGGTGTACGAGCAGGTCCGGCTCACCCAGATCGGCTGGCTCGACCGGCGCGACGGCTGGTGGGACCACCGACTGCACGACCCGGAGGCCTGGCGCGACGGGGCCACCTCGCTGCGATTCGCGCTGAACACCGAGGAGGACGGGCGGGTCACGGGATACGCGTTCTACCGGCTCAAGCAGTTCTGGAACTCGCACAAGGATGCCGAGGTGATCGTCGTCGAGATAGCGGCGACGAACCCGCAGGCGTACGCCGCGCTCTGGTCGTTCCTGGCGAACATCGACCTGTTCCCCGTGATGCGGAAGCGGATCGCCGCGGTGGACGAGCCGCTCCGGCACCAACTGCTCGACCCGCGCGGGCTGCAGATGGAGATCCTGGACAGCCTCTGGGTCCGGCTCGCCGACGTCGGCGGGGCGCTGGCCGACCGCACCTACGCCACCGACATCGACGTCGTGTTCGAGGTCGCCGACCACTTCTGCCCGTGGAACGCCGGTCGGTGGCGGCTGCGGGGCGGCCCGGACGGCGCCTCCTGCTCGCCCACCCGCGACCCCGCCGACCTCGCCGTGTCGGCCGCCGACCTGGGCGCGGCATACCTGGGCGGCACCCGGCTGGCCACGCTCGCCCTCGCTGGGCGGGTTGTCGAGCTGCGCCCCGGCGCGCTGGCCGCCGCCAACCGCGCCTTCGCCGCCGACCACGAGCCCTGGTGCCCGGAGGTGTTCTGAGCGGCCGGTTTGCCTAGCCGCAGCGGGCTGGAAGGCTGAGGCGGCCGTCCGGCCGATGGTGGCCGGGCGCGGAGGAGGTCCGATGAGCAGCCGCGAGCCCGGTACGTCCGGTATGCCCGGCGAACCCCGTCTGGCCGGCGAACCCGGCGAGGTGGACGGAACCGGCGCCGGCCGGGAGGGCGGGACCGACGCGAGCGGAACCGGCGCGAGCGGGACCGGCGCGAGCGGCGCCCGCGGGGAGGGCGGGACCGACGCGAGCGGGACCGGCCGGGAGAGCGGGACGAGCCGCCGCCGGCGGCGGGAGCGGCGGCGGCGGGCGGACGACGGCTCGGCCGACGTGGCGGCCTCCGGGCCGGAGGATCGGGGGTCTGCCGGGAACGGGCCGCCCGGGCTGGCGGTGACCGGGAGCCGGTCGGGCACGGACCGACCGGTCCGGAGCGGGTCGGCCGGAGCGAGGGGCGCTGGGCCGGTGTCGGCGGCAGCGCCGGTCCGCTCCCCCGGCCCAACGGGAGAGATTCCCGGCGTGGCGGGCCGACCGGCCACGGCCGGGACGTCGGGCGATCTGCCCGGTGTGGCCCCGGCGACAACCTCGGCGTCCGGGTTCGGCGGCGGCACAGCCGGTACGGGCGGCACGGCCGCCGGCGGCCCGGCGGGTGCCAGCCGCTGGGGTGCGGGCGGCCCGGCAGGTGCCGGCAGCCCGGGTGCGGCCGGCCCGGCAGGTGCCAGCAGCCCGGCTGCGGCCGGCCCGGCAGGTGCCGGCAGCCGGGGTCCCGACAGCCCGACGGGTGCGGGCGGCCCGGCAGGCGCTAGCCCGGCGGGTGCCGGTGGCCCGGCGGGTGCGGGTGGTCCGGGCGGTGGGGTGCGGGAGAGCCGGGGGACGGCACGGCCGGCGCGGGCGCGGGCCGAGACCGAGCGTGGGTTGCGGGGGCTGGTCGGTGCGGGGCCGTCTCAGGTCGGCGTGTCCGGCGCGATGCGGGCGCGGGACGCCGCGCGTCCCCGGCCGGAGGACCTGGCGGCCGCGGAGAACGACCTGGTGATCGTCCGTCGCAACTACGTCCCGCCCGACGCGGCCCGCCCCGAGAGCTGACACGCCGCGGGGCCGGGGTCAGTCCAGTTCGTCGCGGCCACCGGTCAGGGCGGACTCGCCGGGGTTGGCGGAGCCGGTGAACTCGTAGTCGGCGATCTTCCGCAGCCGGCGGGCGTGCCGGGGGTCGCCGCTGAACGCGGTGCTGAGGAAGATCTCCACCAGCCGGGTGGCGACCTCGACCGGGTGCATCCGGCCGCCGATCGCGGCCAGGCTGGCGTCGTTGTGCAGCCGGGCGAGCCGGGCGGTCTCCTCGCTCCAGATCAGCGCCGCCCGGGCGCCGCGGACCTTGTTCGCGGCCAGCTGCTCGCCGTTGCCGGAGCCGCCGATGACCACGCCCAGGCTGCCCTGGTCGGCCACCACGCGCTGGGCGGCGTAGATGCAGTAGTCGGGGTAGTCGTCCTCCGGGTCGTACGCGTGGGCCCCGCAGTCGATCGGCTCGTGGCCCAGCCCGGGCAGCACGCTCGCCAGATGCGTCTTCAGCTCGAAGCCGGCGTGGTCACAGCCGAGGTACACCCGCATGATCCGAAGTCTGCCACCAGTGCGCCGGATAGGGTGCGCGGCATGCCTGACTCCGTGCAGTGGCGGGAGGTGGGCGACCGGGTGTTCGTCCGCAGGCACCGCTCGCTGGACCTGAACGTCGGACTGGTGCTGGGCGACGGCGGCTGCCTGGTGATCGACACCCGGTCGTCGGAGGCGGAGGGGCAGGAGCTGGCCGGCGCGGTGCGCGAGGTGACCGCGGCACCCTGGGTGGTCGTCGACACGCACGCCCACTACGACCACTGCTTCGGCAACGCGGCGCTGCGACCCGCCCGGATCTGGGCGCACCGGCGGTGCGCGGAGGTGCTGGACGAGTACGGCGGGGTGGCCCGGGCGCTGGCCGCGGCGGCCTACCGGGGTGCCGACCTGCCGGAGATCGCGGCCGCCATCGAAGCCACCCGGATCGACCCGCCGGACCAGCTGTTCGACATCCAGGCCGACCTGGACGTCGGCGGCCGTCCGGTGACGCTGCGGTACCTGGGTCGCGGGCACACCGACAGCGACCTGATCGTGCAGGTGCCGGACGCGGGTGTGGTCTTCGCCGGCGACCTGGTCGAGGAGGGCGCGCCGCCGGCGTTCGAGGACTCGTTTCCGCTGGAGTGGCCGAGCGCGGTCGCCGGGCTGGCGGCGCTGGCCACCGGCCCGGTCGTACCCGGGCACGGCGCGGTCGTGGACGCCGGGTTCGTGCGTGCCCAGCAGGCCGACCTGGCCGCGACCGCGGCGGCCGCCCGGGCCGCGTTCGCCGCCGGCGCTCCGCCGGAGTCAGCGGCCGGCGAGGTGCCGTTCCCGGTCGCGGCCGCCGTGGCGGCGCTGCGGCGCGCCTACCGCCAACTTCGCGGCGACCCCGACTACGACCCGCCCGCCGAACTCCTCCGCCACGCCGGCCTCAGCGCACGGCCCTGAGGGCCGGCCTCCGCGCAGCCGGCCACCACCACCCGCCGACCGCCACGGACGCGCCTGGCCGGCGTACGAATGAGCACTTCACGAGGCCAGTGAGCACTTCAGCTTCGAGTGGGCTCCCGTACGCGCCCACTCGTCGCCGGCCGGCCGGACGACGGCCGGCGTCCGGCGTCCGGCCGGGACGCACGGACGCCGCCGCGCCGGGCACCGCCTACAGCTGGATGGCTTTGACTTCGAGGAACTCTTCGAGGCCGTAGCGGCCGAGTTCGCGGCCGTTGCCGGATTGCTTGTAGCCGCCGAACGGGGCCAGCGGGTTGAAGCGGCCGCCGTTGACGTCCACCTGGCCGGTGCGCAGCCGGCGGGCGACGGCGAGCGCGGCGTCCTGGTCGGCGGACCAGACCGCGCCGGCCAGCCCGTACGGGGTGCCGTTGGCGATCTCGACGGCCTCGTCCACGTCGCCGTAGGGGATGATCGACAGAACGGGGCCGAAGATCTCCTCCTGCGCGATCGTGGCGTCCGGTCGGACCTCGGCGAAGACCGTCGGCCGGACGAAGTAGCCGCGGGAAAGCCCGTCGGGCGGCTCCGCACCGCCGCACGCCAGCACCGCTCCGTCGGCGACGCCGCGGGCGATGTAGCCGCGCACCCGGTCCCGCTGGCCGGCGAAGGCGAGCGGACCGACGCGGGTGCCCTCGGCCAGCGGGTCGCCGACGGTGTAGCCGGCGGCGCCGGCGACGGCCAGCGAGACCACCTCGTCGTGCCGGTCGGCGGGGACCAGCATGCGGGTCCACGCGGTGCAGGTCTGGCCGGCGTTGATGAAGCAGTTCGCGAGGCCGACCTTCACGGCGGTCGCCAGGTCGGCGTCCGGGAGCAGCACGTTGGCGGACTTGCCGCCGAGCTCCAGCGCGACCCGCTTCACGGTCGCGGCGGCGACCTCGGAGACCCGGCGGCCGGCCCGGGTGGAACCGGTGAACGAGACCATGTCCACGTCCGGGTGCCCGGCGAGCGCCTCGCCGGCGACCGGACCGGTGCCGGTGACCAGGTTGAACGCGCCGGCCGGCAACCCGGCCGCGGCGAGGATCTCGGCCAGCACGTAGGCCGACAAGGGCGCGACCTCGCTGGGCTTCAGCACCACCGTGCAGCCGGCGGCGAGCGCGGCGGCGACCTTGGTCACCACCTGGTGCAGCGGGTAGTTCCACGGGGTGATCGCGCCGACCACGCCGATCGGCTCGCGGGTGACCAGCGAGGTCCCGATCCGCTCGTCGAACGGGTACGAGCCGAGCAGCTCGGCGTAGGACGCGCTGACCGTGACGGGCAGCCCGGCCTGCACGGTGCCGGCCAGCCGCAGCGGCGTGCCCATCTCGGTGGCGATGAGGCGGGCCAGCTCGTCCTTGCGCTCGGCCAGCCCGGCGGAGACCCGGCGGAGGACGCCGGCCCGGCCCGCCGGTGGGGTGGCCGACCAGCCGGGGAACGCCGCCCGGGCCGCCACGACCGCGCGGTCGACGTCCGCCGCGGTACCGGCCGGGACGTGCGCGAGCACCTCCTCGGTGGTCGGGTTGACCACCTCGATGGTCTCCGCGGTCGCCGGCCGCACCCAGGAACCGCCGACGAACAGCGCGTCCGACCGCCTCACCGGAGCTGCTGTCACGAGCACACCTCCACCACGCGCGACCCTCCGCCGACCGTACCCGCCGGTAGGGCCGGGCCGCCGGCTCGGCCGCCGAGGTCACGATCGTGCCTCGCTCGACCGGTAGCTCCTTGACAAGCCGAGGGCCCTGTGCCAGCTTTCCCGATACTGGTCTGTACCAGTACTGACCAGTACTGACCAGTGGCCGGCAAGGACCTTCCGCGCCGACCATTGCGGCTGATCTACGGCAGGACAGGGACACACACACTGGCATTCCGAGGGGGATGACGTGAAGCATCGTCACCTGATCGCGGCGGGCATTGCGGCGGCGCTGCTGGGGGTGTCGGCGTGCGGGAGTTCGAACGACGCGCCGACCGGCAACAACCAGGCGGCTTCCCAGCCCAAAGAGATCACCATCTGGCTGATGAACGGCAGCGCGCCGGATTCGGTCGTGCAGGCGGTCAACAAGGAGTTCACCGCCAAGCACCCGGGCACCACTCCCAAGATCGAGATTCAACAGTGGGACGGCATTCAGGAGAAGACGACCACGGCGCTGGCCGGCAACACCCCGCCGGACGTGCTGGAGATCGGCAGCACGCTGGTGTCGAAGTTCGCTGACTCCGGTGGCCTCGCCGACCTCACCGGCAAGAAATCCGACCTTGGCGGGGACAGCTGGCTCAAGGGCCTGACCGAGGCCGGCACGTTGGACGGCAAGATCTACGGCGTGCCGTACTACGGCGGCGTCCGCGCGGTCATCTACCGCACCGACATGTTCACCAAGGCCGGCATCAGCTCGCCGCCGACCGACCTGGCCTCCTTCACCGCGATGCTGGACAAGCTGCAGAAGAAGTTCGGCGCCGACCCGAAGTTCTCCGCGCTCTACTTCCCCGGCCAGTACTGGTACGCGGCACTGCCGTTCGTCTGGGACGCCGGCGGTGAGCTGGCCGTGCAGGACGGCGGCCAGTGGAAGGGCGCCCTGGACTCCCCGCAGGCGCAGGCCGGTCTCAGCACGCTCAAGGACCTGGTCACCAAGTACTCGAAGGCTCCGGTGAACGGGAACGAGAACGACAACGACCCGGCCACCCCGATGGGCGAGGGCAAGGCCGGCGTGATCATCGACAACGGCTGGAAGGTCGGCGTGATCACGAAGGCGCACCCGGAGCTCAAGGGCAAGGTCGCCGTCTTCGCGCTGCCGGGCAAGAGCCCGGGCACCACCGCGCCGGTCTTCCTCGGCGGCTCCAACCTGGCGATCTCCGAGGGCAGCAAGGCGCCCGACCTCGCCTACGACTGGCTGAAGATCATGGCCGGGACCACCGCGCAGACCCAGCTGGCCACCGACGGCGGCGTCATCCCGAACAGCACCAACCTGCTGAACCTGCACGCCAAGGACCCGATCCTGTCGGTGTTCGACGCGGCGGCGAAGAACAGCCGGTCCACCCCGGCCACGCCGAAGTGGGCGAACGTGGAGAGCGGCACGATCCTGCAGGACATGCTGGTGGCCATCTTCAGCGGCAAGTCGAGCGTCGCGGACGCTACCAAGACGGCGAGCGAGGCGATCACCAAGACGCTCAACAGTTGACCCACAGCACCTGAGGAGGGCGCGACGTGGACGTCCTGGACACGGGCCAGCCGGACGTGGACAGCGCGCTCGCCACCACCACGGTGGGTGCCCCGCTTGGGGGGGCACCCACCGGCCCGGCCCGCCGACACCGCCGGCGGGCCGGGCACCTGCTTCCCTACTGGCTGCTGCTGCCCAGCGTCGTGGTGCTCGTCGGGCTGCTGGCGTATCCGCTGTTCAGCCTGGTCACCACGTCGTTCCGGCGGCTCGACCTGCGGCAGCTGATCCGCCGGCAGACGATCTGGGTCGGCACCGCGAACTACCGGGCCATCCTGCGTGATCACGAGTTCTGGGTGGTCACGCTGCGGACCATCGTGTTCGCCATGGTCTGCGTGGCCGCCACGCTGCTCGCCGGCACGCTGGTCGCGCTGCTGATGCGCCGGCTCGGCCGCGGCATGCGGCTGCTCGTCTCGGTCGGCATGCTGCTGGCCTGGGCCACCCCGACGGTCAGCGCGGCCACCGTGTTCAAGTGGCTCTTCGACGAGCAGTACGGCGTCGTCAACTGGCTGGTCACCGAGCTCACGCCGCTGGACTGGAGCGCGCACTCCTGGTTCGACTCGAAGTGGCCGGCCTTCTTCGTGCTCGGGCTGTGCGTCGTCTGGCAGGCGATCCCGTTCGTCGCGCTCACCCTCTACGCCGGCCTCACCTCGATCCCGGAAGAGATCTACGAGGCCGCGACGATCGACGGCGCCGGCGCCTGGCGGCAGTTCTGGGCGGTCACCCGGCCGCTGCTCAGGCCGATCTTCCTGATCCTGATCTCGCTCTCGCTGATCTGGGATCTCAAGGTCTTCAGCCAGCTGTACGTGATCACCCGCGGCGGGCCGAGCCGCAGCACGCTGCTGCTGAACCTCTACACCTACAACCTCGGCTTCGGGGTGAGCCGGTTCGGCGTAGCGGCCGCCGCCGCCGTGATCATGGTCGTGATCACGTTCATCGCCACGGCGTTCTACATCCGCACGATGATCCGCGTCGGCGAGGAGGCGCTATGACGGCGATGCGCCGCCCGAAGCGCCGGAAGCGGGGAGCGGTCGCCGCGAACATCGCGGCGGTGCTGGTGTTCCTGTTCTTCGCGTTCCCGGTGTACTGGATGGCGTCGACCGCGTTCAAACCGGCCGCGCAGATCCGGACGTTCAACATCAAGCTGTTCCCCACCGCGCTCACCCTGGACCACTTCCGGGACGCGTTCCGGACCGCGAACTTCTGGACGTTCCTGCGCAACAGCCTGATCGTGTCGCTGTCCACCACGGTGCTGTCGGTGCTGGTGGCGCTGCTGGCGGCGACGGCGCTGGCCCGGTTCCGGTTCCGCGGCCGGCGGACGTACCTGATCATGATCCTGGTCGTCCAGATGGTGCCGCTGGAGGCGCTGGTCATCCCGATGTACCTGGTGCTGCGCGACGCCGACCTGCTGAACGTGCTGCCGGTACTGGTCGCCACGTACATGGCGTTCGTGCTGCCGTTCACGATCTGGACGCTGCGCGGGTTCGTCGCCACGCTGCCGGTGGACCTGGAAGAAGCGGCGATGGTGGACGGCGCGAGCCGGCTGGGCGCGTTCTGGCGGATCACGTTCCCGCTGATGGCGCCCGGGCTGGTCGCCACCGGTGTGTTCGCGTTCATCCAGGCCTGGAACGAGTTCATCCTGGCGCTGACGCTGATGGAGCAGCAGAACCAGACGCTGCCGGTCTGGCTGGGCACGTTCAAGACCGCGACCGGCGTCGACTGGGGTGGCCTGATGGCCGGCTCCACCATCTTCGCCATCCCGGTGGTGGCGTTCTTCCTTGTCGTACAGGGTCGGATGACGTCCGGCCTGGCTGCTGGGGCGGTAAAGGGATGAGCGAGCTCGAACAGTTGGCCGACGGTGTGCTGCTGCCCGGGTTCGTCGGGCTGACGCCGCCGGGCTGGCTGCGGGCCCGGGTGGCCGACGGGCTCGGCGGGGTGGTGCTGTTCGGCCGGAACGTCAGCACGCCGGGGCAGCTGGCCGAGCTGACCGGCGCGCTGCACGCGGAGCGGCCCGGGCTGCTGGTCGGCATCGACGAGGAGGGCGGCGACGTCACCCGGCTGGACGTGGCCACCGGCAGTGTGGTGCCCGGCCCGCTGGCGCTCGGCGCGGTCGATGACACGGCGCTGACCCGGTCGGTGCACGAGGCCACCGGCCGGCGGCTCGCGGCGGCCGGTGTGACGCTGAACCTGGCGCCGATCGCGGATGTGAACACGAACCCGGACAATCCGGTGATCGGCGTCCGCTCGTTCGGCCCCGACCCGGAGCTTGCCGCCCGGCACGTGGCCGCCGCGGTCGCCGGCACCCAGGCGGCGGGCGTGATCGCGTGCGCCAAGCACTTCCCGGGGCACGGCGACACGGCGGTCGACTCGCACCTGGGCCTGCCGACCGTGCACGGCGACCTGACCGCGGCGCTGTTCCCGTTCCGCGCCGCGGTGGACGCCGGCGTCCGCGCGGTGATGACCGGGCACCTGCTGGTGCCGGCGTACGACCGCGAACTGCCGGCGACGGTCAGCCCGGCGCTGATCGACGGGCTCCTCCGCGGCGACCTGGGCTACCAGGGCCTGGTGATCAGCGATGCGCTGGAGATGGCCGGGATCGCGTCCACCGTCGGCATCGCCGAGGGCGCCGTGCTCGCGCTGCTGGCCGGGGTGGACGCGCTCTGCATCGGCGGCGGCCTGGCCGACGAGGACATCGTGACCGAACTGCGGGACGCGATCGTGGCCGCGGTCCGGGCCGGCCGGCTGCCGGCGGAGACGCTGGCGGCCGCGGCCGAGCGGGTCGCGGCGGCCGGCAACTGGGCACTCGGCGCGACCGCGGCGACCGGCGACCCGTACCCCGGGGCGGCGGCGGTCGGGCTGGCGGCGGCCCGACGGGCGATCCGGGCCACCGGCTCGGTGCGGCTGCCGGCCGGCCGACCGCCGGCCCTGCTGGAGCTGGATCCCGAGCCGAACATCGCGGTCGGCATCACCGCGTGGGGCCTGGCCGCGCTGCTGCCGGCCGCCCTGCCCGGCACCGAGGTGCACCGGCTCGGCCCGGACGACAAGGTGCCGGACCTGCCGGCCGACCAGCCGCTGGTCGTGGTCACCCGGGACGCCGCCCGCGTCGACTGGCAGCGCGCCCTGCTGGCCGACCTGCTCGCGCGCCGGCCGGACGCGATCGTGGTGGAGATGGGCCTGCCCGGCCCGCCACCACCGGCCGCCGGCTACCTGGTCACCTACGGCGCCGCCGCCGCCAGCGGCCGAGCCGCCCTCGAAGCCCTCACCGGCGCACCCGCGTGACCGTGCCGCCCCGCCGGCCCCCTCCGCTCCGCTCCTCGGGCCCTGGCGGCCCCACTCCGGAGGCCGTCTCGTGACCGCGCCGCCCGCGCCGGCGGCGGACGGGTGGGGCGGCCCCGTGCTGGGCGTGGACGGCGGCGGGACGGGCTGCCGCGCGGTGCTGCTGCGCGGCGGCGCGGTGGCCCGGCGGTGGGATCTCGGGCCGCTGAACGTGCTGCTGCACGCCGACGCGGTCGACCGGTTGGCCGGGCTGATCTCGGACACCGGCGCGGTCGCGGCCGGCATGGGGCTGGCCGGCATCCGCGACACCGCGCACGCCGAGAAACTCAGCGCCGAGCTGACCGCGCGGACCGGCGCGACCGTCGTCGTCCGGGACGACACCGAGGCGGCGCTGGCTGGCGCGTTCAGCGGCGGCCCCGGGGTGGTGGTGATCGCCGGCACCGGCTCCGGGGCGCTCGGGCGGGACGCGGCCGGCCGGCTGGCCCGCGCCGGCGGCCACGGCTTCCTGCTCGGCGACGAGGGCGGCGGGTACTGGATCGGCCGGGAGGCGGTGCGGGCGGCGCTGCGCGCGGGCGACCTTCTCGCCCCGCCGACCGCGCTCGCCGACGTGGTCCGCGCCGCGTTCGGCGACCTGGTCGGCGCCGTCCAGGAGGTGCACCGGAACCCCACCGACCGGACCCTGCTGACCCGTCTGGTGCCGGCCGTGGTCGACGCGGCCACAGCCGGCGACGCGGTGGCCGGCCGGCTGCTGGCCGATGCCGCGACCGCGCTGGCCGACCTCGCCGCCGCGGTCCGCACCGCACTGGCCGGCGAGAACGGACCAGCCGGCCACACGCCGTCCGAGAACGGACCAGCCGGTAACGGGCCGGCCCGGAACGGGCCATCCGGCCACACCTCATCCGGGAACCGGCCAGCCGGAAACGGGCCGGCCGGTCAGACCCCATCCGGGAACGGGCCAACCGGGAACGGGCCAACCCGGAACGGGCCAACCCGGAACGGGCCGGCCCGGAACGGGCCGGCCGGCCACGCCACAGCCGGGAACGGGCCAGCCGGCGAGGTCCTTGCGGTGGCGATGGTCGGCGGGATCTTCGCGGCCGAGCCCATCCGCGCCCGGTTCGTCCGGGCTACCGGCGCCACCGCCCCGGCCGAGCCGGCCGAGCTCGGCGCCGTCCGGCTGCTCCCCCGCCCGGGACAAGACCCGCCGGGGTGATCTTCGCGACACCACTCTCGCGGCCCGCCACCCGAGCGGCGGGATCTCCCGAGTTACGCAGGCCGGCCATGACACACTCGGTGCGTCCCCCACCACCGCGAGGAGTCGAGGCGGCGTGCCAGTTCCCAATCTGACCCGCTCCGCGGCGCAAGGCCGCGCTGCCGTGCTCGACGTCGTCTCGTACGAGATCGAGGTCGACCTGACCGACGGAGGCGGCAAGCCCGGCGAGCACACGTTCCGGTCCACCAGCACGATCCGGTTCGGTTGTCGGCAACCGGGAGCGGGCACGTTCGTCGATCTGATCGCCGCCGGCGTGCGGTCGGCGACGCTGAACGGCCAGCCGCTGGACGTGTCCGGCTACTCGGCCGACAGCGGGCTGGCACTGCCCGAGCTGGCCGACGAGAACACGCTGCTGGTGGACGCCGACTGCCTGTACACGAACACCGGCGCCGGCCTGCACCGGTTCGTCGACCCGGTGGACGGCGCGGTCTACCTCTACTCGCAGTTCGAGACCGCCGACGCGAAGCGCATGTACGCCTGCTTCGACCAGCCGGACCTGAAGGCCACGTTCACGATCAGCGCGATCGCCCCGTACGACTGGGAGGTCGTGTCGAACGCCCGCGTGGCCGAGGTCAGCGAGGCGCGGGGCGGGGCGAAGCTGGTCCGGTTCGCTACCACGCCGCGGCTGTCCACCTACGTGACCGCGCTGGTGGCCGG
>JBBWZH010000476.1:0-3679 GCA_039648995.1 Mycobacteriales bacterium | reverse complement strand
GTGCCGGCCACCACCGTGGTTCGTGCCACCGGACGTTACCGGGTTGCGGGGAGTTTGCCCGTCGGGGTCGCGCTCAGTGTCACTCCCGATGAGAATACCCCGAAGGGAGTAGCGTGTGGAGTACCTGACACGGCACTCTGTCGATCGGCATCGGCCGACCGGCGGACGGTCCGATCAGGGCGCGTATGGGGGGCTTGTACCGGCTTCCGGGGCGGGCGCCGACGGCGCGGCGCACGGGAGGTGGGGCAAAACGTGACTGGTAACGGCACGAAAGGGGCGGACGTGACCGCATTGCAGGCCGCGGCGGAGGGAGCCACGGGCGCGGCGACTGCTGAGCGCTTCACGGCGCTCGTGGTCGACGACCATCCGCTGCTGCGCGAATCCATCGTATCCAAGCTGCGGGCCATGGGCGCGGCTGAGGTATACGAGGCCGCGAGCGTGGCCGAGGCCCGGGCCCGGGCGCACGCGACGGGTCCCTGCGACCTGTGCATCCTCGACCTCGGCCTGCCGGACGGCAACGGGCTGGACCTGCTCGGCGAGCTCCGCTCGGCCGGCTGGCCCCGTCTGGTCGTGCTCTCCGCGGCCGACGACCCGTACTCGGTCCGCGCGGCGTTCGTCGCCGGCGCCCAGGGTTACCTGCTCAAGTCGGCATCCCCCTCGGTTGTCTCCGACGGCGTGCGCCGGGTGCTCGACGGCGGCGTCTACGCCGACCCGTCGGTGGCCTCGCTGCTGGCCGCCGGGCTGCGCGGTGGGCCGAGCGAGAGCGGCGTGGCCGACCTGTCCGCCCGCGAGATCGAGGTGCTCCGCCTCGTCGCGGACGGCAAGTCAAACAAGCAGATCGGCGAGGTGCTCAACCTCTCCGCGCTCACCGTGAAGAGCCACCTGGCCCGGATCGCGCGCAAACTGGGCACCGGCGACCGGGCCGAGATGGTCGCGCTGGTCATGCGGGCGGGCATCATCCGCTGATCGGAGCCCGGCCGGCCGCCCGCCAGGTGTGCCGAGCCGAGCGAGTCTGGGCATTCGCGGCCCGGTTCGGGCGTACCGTCGTGGCGTGACCGACGACGAGAGCACCCGCGCCGTCGTTCCGCTGACCGTGCCCAGGGATGGCGTCCCCGACCCCCTCACCACGCCTGCCGCCCTCGCCGATGCCATCGACCGGCTGGCGGCCGGCGAAGGGCCGGTCGCGGTCGACGCCGAGCGAGCGTCCGGATACCGGTACGGCCAGCGGGCGTATCTGGTTCAACTGCGCCGGGCCGGCGCCGGAACTATTTTGATCGACCCGGTCTCGCTGCCCGACTTATCCGGTCTGGGCGCGGCGCTGGAGGCGGCCGAGTGGGTGCTGCACGCGGCCAGCCAGGATCTGCCCTGCCTCGGCGAGGTGGGCATGCGGCCACGCCGGCTGTTCGACACGGAGCTCGCCGGCCGGCTGCTCGGCTACCCGAAGGTCGGCCTCGGCGCGATGGTCTCCGAGCAGCTCGGGTACGCGCTGGAGAAGGGTCACTCGGCCGCCGACTGGAGCACCCGGCCGCTCCCCCGGTCCTGGCTCGCGTACGCCGCGCTCGACGTCGAGGTGCTGATCGAACTGCGTGACCTGCTGGAGAAGGAGCTGGCCGAGCAGGGCAAGTTGGAGTGGGCGCGGCAGGAGTTCGCCGCCATCGTGGCCAGCCCGCCGCCGGCGCCGCGGGCCGAACCGTGGCGGCGCACGTCCGGCATCCACCGGGTGCGGGGGCGGCGGCAGCTGGCCGCCGTGCGGGCGCTGTGGGAGTCGCGGGACGCGCTGGCGCGCGAGCGCGACCTGGCGCCCGGCCGCGTGCTGCCGGACAGCGCGATCGTGGACGCGGCCATGTCCGGCCCGCGCACCCAGGAGGATCTGGTAGCGCTCCCCATCTTCGGCGGCCGCCAGCACCGCCGGCTGGCCGGCCGCTGGTACGCGGCGCTGACCACGTCGCGGGCGCTGCCGGACGCCGAGTTACCGACGTCGGCCATCCCGTCCGACGCGCCGCCGCCGACCAACCGCTGGGCCGACCGCGATCCGGACGCGGCCGCCCGGCTGGCCGCCGCCCGCGCCGCGATCGGCGAGCTGTCCGAGAAGCACGTGCTGCCGGTGGAGAACCTGCTGGCTCCCGACCTGGTACGCCGGCTGGCGTGGCAGCCCCCGGACGAGCCGGGCGGTGTCGCGGTGGCGGCGGCGCTGGTCGCCGGTGGCGCCCGGCGCTGGCAGGTCGACCTGGCCGCGGAGCCGCTGGCCGAGGCGCTGACCGCGCGCGCCCCGCAGCCGGGCGACACCGACGCGCCGCCGCCGGCCCGGCTCGGCCGGCCACCGAGGTCGGTCCGCGGGCAGGCCGACCCGGCGGACTCCAACGCGGCATCCTGACCGCGGCATCCCGCAGTCAGGTACCGGGTAGTCAGGTACCGGCCGGCCGGGTCACCCGGGTGGGGTCGACGCGACCTTGTGTTACTCATGAGTAATAATCGTGGGAGTTCGCGCTTTACCGGCCGGTAGCTCAGCCTCCACCGTCCCGCAGGAGTACGCCGTGGCAACCACAGACGCGTCCGCCCGCCCCGCACGCACACTGCGCGAGGTCGCCTTCGTCGATGGCGTCCGGACACCGTTCGGCAAAGCCGGGCCGAAGGGCCTGTACGCCGAGACGCGGGCCGACGACATGATCGTGGCGGTGATCCGGGAGTTGCTGCGGCGGCATCCGGAGCTGCCGCCGGACCGGGTGGACGAGGTGGCGATCGCGGCCACCACGCAGACCGGCGACCAGGGCCTGACCATCGGCCGTAGCGCCGCGCTGCTGGCCGGGCTGCCCAAGTCGGTGCCGGGCTTCGCGATCGACCGGATGTGCGCCGGCGCGATGACCGCGGTGACGACGGTGTCCAGCGGGATCGCGTTCGGCGGGTACGACATCGCGATCGCCGGCGGGGTGGAGCACATGGGCCACCACCCGATGGGCCAGGGCGTCGACCCGAACCCGCGGTTCCTGTCCGAGCGGATCGTGGATCCGTCCGCGCTGGTGATGGGGCAGACCGCGGAGAACCTGCACGACCGGTTCCCGGACATCTCCAAGGAGCGGGCGGACGCGTTCGCGGTGGCCAGCCAGGCGCGGCTGGCCAAGGCGTACGCGGACGGGAGGATCCAGCCGGACCTGGTGCCGGTCGGGGTGCGGGCGGCCGAGGCCGGCTGGGGGCTGGCGGTCCGCGACGAGCCGCCCCGGCCGGGCACCACGATGGCCGGGCTGGCCGAGCTGAAGACGCCGTTCCGGCCGCACGGGAACGTCACCGCCGGCAACGCGGCCGGGCTGAACGACGGCGCCACCGGCTGCCTGCTGGCCGCCGAGGACATCGCCTCGGAACTGGGCCTCCCGGTGCGGATGCGGCTGGTCGGCTACGGCTTCGCCGGCGTCGACCCCGAGTTCATGGGGGTCGGGCCGATACCGGCCACCGAGCGGGCGCTGCGCGCCACCGGTCTGTCCATTTCGGACATCGGGCTGTTCGAGCTGAACGAGGCGTTCGCCGTGCAGGTGCTGGCGTTCCTGGACCACTACGGCATCGCCGACGACGACCCCCGGGTCAACCCGTACGGCGGGGCGATCGCGGTCGGGCACCCGCTGGCCTCGTCCGGGGTGCGGCTGATGACCCAGCTGGCCCGGCAGTTCGCCGAGCGGCCCGAGGTGCG
>JBBWZH010000462.1:0-5635 GCA_039648995.1 Mycobacteriales bacterium | reverse complement strand
CCACACCGCGCCGCCGCGCGTCGGTCGAACCGCGCATCATGTCGCGGCCGCACCGCACGCAGCGGTCGACCGCGCCCGCGGACGCGGTCGAGCCCGATGCCGTCGTCGACGAGGTCGAGGAGCGGGTGGACCTACCCGACCTCGACGAGCAGGCTGCCGTCTCGGCAGACCTGGTCCGCGTGTATCTGAATGAGATCGGCAAGGTCGCGCTGCTGAACGCGGCGCAGGAGGTCGACCTGGCCAAGCGGATCGAAGCCGGCCTGTACGCCGATCGGCTGCTGACCGACGCCGACGTGCCGGTCTCCGCCGCCCGCCGGCGCGACCTGCGCCTGCTGGTCATCGACGGGCAGCGGGCGAAGGAGCACCTGCTGCAGGCGAACCTGCGGCTGGTCGTCTCGCTGGCCAAGCGCTACACCGGCCACGGCCTGCCGTTCCTCGACCTGATCCAGGAGGGCAACCTGGGCCTGATCCGCGCGGTCGAGAAGTTCGACTACACCAAGGGCTTCAAGTTCTCCACGTACGCGACATGGTGGATCCGGCAGGCGATCACCCGCGCCATGGCCGACCAGGGGCGGACGATCCGGCTGCCCGTCCACCTGGTCGAGCAGGTGAACAAGCTGGAGCGCACCCGGCGGATGCTGCACCAGCAGCTGGGTCGAGACGCGACCGAGGTCGAGCTCGGCGCAGAGCTCGACCTGGAGCCCACCCGGGTGGTCGAGCTGCTCGGCTACGCCCGCGACCTGGTGAGCCTCGACCAGACCGTCGGCGACGACGAGGACGCGCACCTGGGCGACTTCATCGAAGACTCCGACGCCCCGATGGCCGAGGAGGCGGTGAACTTCCGCTTCATGCGCGACCAGCTCGACGCCGTACTGGACACGCTGGAGGCGCGCGAGCGTCAGGTGCTGCGGATGCGGTACGGCCTGGACGATGGCCGCCCGCGCACCCTGGACGAGATCGGCAAGGCCTTCGGGCTGAGCCGGGAGCGCATCCGCCAGATCGAGCGCGACACCATGTCCAAGCTCCGGCATCCTTCCCGGTCGCAGTCCCTCCGCGACTACGTCGACTAGCCCGACCAGACCAAACGGGCGGGTCGCGTCTCACGACGCGATCCGCCCGTTCGCTTTCTCCCCGAGCGGACGTTCGCAGGCCGCCGAGGGCTGGGGACGGGGCGCACGGGCGGAGTGTCTCCGCCGGCCGCCGGGTATCCGCGGTGCCGACCGGTGCGGCCAGCCGGCGGTCAACGCGGTGCCCGTTCGGCGCGGCCAGCCGGCGGTCAACGCAGCCGGCGCGGGCCCGGGTCGGCGCGAGCCGTCGGCGGCCCGATCCGGACGTGGGCGGCCAGAACGGCCAGCTCCTGCCGGCTCACCAGCACCGGGTTGAGCTCTACCTCGAGCACCTCAGGATGATCCTCGGCCAGCCGGGACAGCCGCAGCAGCAGGTCCTCCAACCCCGCCGTGTCGACCGGCTCCGCGCCGCGGTACCCGGACAGCAGCGGTGCCGCACGCGGTGCCCGCACCAGCGCCGCGGCGTCCAGATCGGACAGCGGCACGGCGGCATACGCACGATCGCCGAGCAGTTCGGTCGCGACTCCGCCGAGGCCGAACGACACCAGCGCCCCGAACGAGGGGTCGTCGACAACACCGACCACCGTCGCCACGCCGGCCGCCGCCATCGGCTGCACCAGCCCCCGGCCGGGACCGCCCCCGAACTCCGCCGCGCCGGCGGGCGCTCCCGCGTTCACCGGTCCGGACGGCGGTGGGCCGTCCCGGTCGACGCCATCCGTCCGCCCGCCGACATCGCCGGGCGCCGGGCTGTCGGGCGGCAGGGCCCGCCAGGCGGCTCGGACCGCCGCGGCATCGGCCAGGTCAAGCCGGACGGCACCGAGGTCCGGCCGGTGCCGCAACCGCGCAGCGAGCGACTTGAGCGCCACCGGGTAGCCGAGCCGGTCCGCGGCGGTGACCGCCTCGTCCGCCGAACCGACCGGCATGCCCGGCCATAGCCGGATTCCGTACGCGCCGAGCAGGTCTGCTCCCTCGTCCCGGGTCAGCTCCCGCTCATCGGGCGCCGTGGCCAGCGCCGTCGCGATCACGGCGGCCGCGGTGTCGGCGGCCACGTCGGGTAGGTCGGGCAGGGTGCCGACCGGCCGGCGCCGCCACTGCGCGTACCGGCTGACCCGGGCCAGCGCCCGGACCGCCCGCTCCGGCGTCGGGTACGACGGCACCGAACCGCGCGCGACAGCACCGTCCGGGCCGAGCCGGCGCAGCGGCGTGGGCACCCCCTCGGTGCCGAGAAACGTCGATACCACAGGCACACCGCGGTCGGCCCCGATCCCGCTGGCGACGTCAGCGAGCGCTTGGGCGTAGTCGTCGCCCGACGTGGCCACCGGCGGGACGAACACGGCCACGACCGCGTCGGCCCGCTCCACCGCCGACCGCACCGCGGCGGCGAAGTCGGCGACTGAACCGGCCGGACCGACGTCGACCGGGCCCGACGCGGCGAGCGTCAGCCCGGCCTGCTGGCAGGCGTCCACGATCAGCACACCGAGCGCGAACGAGTTGGTCACCGCTGCCACCCGGTCGCCCGCCGGCAGCGGCTGGTACGCCAGCAACTGCGCGACGTCGAGCAGGCCGGTGAGCGTCTCGACCCGGATCACGCCGCTCGCCTCGAAGATCGCCTGCACCGCCTCGTCCGGCAGCGCGACCGACCCGGCCGCGAGCGCCGGCGGGACCATGCCGTGCCGGCCGGACTTCACCGCGACCACCGGCTTGCGCCGGGCCACCCGCCGCGCCAGCCGGGCGAACTTGCGCGGGTTGCCGAAGCTCTCCAGGTAGAGCAACACGACCTCAGTGGCCGGATCGCTCTCCCAGAACTGCAGCAGGTCGTTCCCGGACACGTCGGCCCGGTTGCCGGCTGATACAAACGTCGACAGGCCGAGGCCGCGCCGCGCCGCCGTCTCCAGGATTGCGACCCCGAGCGCACCGGACTGGCAGAAGAAGCCAACCCGGCCGCGGGCGGGCACCACCGGCGCGAGGGTCGCGTTGAGGCGGACGGCCGGGTCGCTGTTCAGTACGCCGAGGCAATTGGGCCCGACCACGCGCATTCCGTTCGCCCGCGCGGCGGCGACGAGTGCCCGCTCCGCCTCGACGCCGCCGCCACCGATCTCGCCGAAGCCGGCCGAGACGATGACCAGGCCACGCACGCCCTTTCGGGCGCACTCCTCGACCACCTGCGGCACGGCGGCGGCCGGCACCGCCAGGACGGCCAGGTCGACCTCGTCCGGCACGTCGAGCACGCTCGGGTAGGAGCGCACCCCGCCGACATGCCGGGCGCCCGGGTTGACCGGGTAGATCGGCCCCTGAAAGCCGAAGCCGAGCAGGCTGGCGAACACGGCGTGACCGATCTTGCCGGAGTCGTTGCTGGCGCCGATCACGGCAACCGAGCGCGGTGTCAGCAACCGCTCGACCGACCGCGCCTCGGCCCGGCGCTCCCGCTCGTACGCGACCGCGACCGACGCCTCGGTCGGCTCGATCGGAAAGCTGAGGTGCACGACACCCTGCTCGAACACCGGCGCCGCCGAGTAACCCGCGTCCAGGAACACCCGCACCATCCGGCTGTTCTCGGCCAGCACCTCGGCGATGAACCGCCGCACCCCTCGTTCCCGCGCCGCTGCCGCCAGGTGCTCCAGCAGGACCGGCCCGATCCCGCGCCCCTGGTGCGCGTCCTCCACGACGAACGCGACCTCGGCGTCGTCGGTCGGCAGCAGCCGATCGAACCGCCCGACGCCGACGATCTCCCCGCCGAGCTCGGCGACCAGGGCGACCCGATCGACGTGGTTCACGTGCGTGAACCGGTGTAGGTCCCGCGGCGGGATCCGCGGGTACGCGCCGAAGTACCGCAGGTATCGCGTCCGCTCGGACAGTCGCGAGTGCAGCGCCACCAACCGCTCGGCGTCGTCCGGACGGATCGGCCGCAGGTGCAGCGTGCCCCCGTCCGACGCGAGTACGTCCGCCTCCCACTGAGCCGGGTGGGCGGCCGCCCGGTCTGTCGCGTCGGTGCCCGGGGATCCTGGCCCGCCGGATCGGTCGGGTGGCATGTCGCCGCCGGTCAGTCGCGCGGATCGTCGGGGTCGAGGCCGTGCAGTGGGTAGACCGCACGGCGGGTCGCGGCGATCGCGCGGTCCAGCCCGGTCCCTTCGCCGGGCTGCCATGGCCGGTATGCCGGCAGCCCGTCGGCCGCACCGTCCCCGTCCTCCCGCGGGCCGGTCGACCCCGCGTCGGGGTCGACCAGCGCGGCCCGCTCGTCTGCTTCGGTCATCCATTGCGGAGGCGTGCTCCGGAGTCCGCGTGCCCTGACCTCCTCCTGCCACTGCGCGGGGACCGGCGTCCAGGCCGGCACGGGCATCCCGGAGGCCTCCGCGATCAGATGGGTCCACGCTCGCGGAACGCACCGGACCAGCCCGTACCCGCCGCCGCCGAGCCCGAGCCAGCGTCCGTCGCAGAACTCGTGCGCCAGCCCGTGCAACGCCACGTAGGACGCCCGCTGCCCATCCACGGTGAGCCCCAGGTTCGCCAACGGATCCTCGTGGTGGGTGTCGCAGCCACACTGGGTGACCAGCACCTGCGGCCGGAATGTCCGCAGGAGGCCCGGCACGACGGCGTGGAAGGCGCGCAACCAGCCGCTGTCCGCGGTGCCCGGTGGCAAGGCCACGTTCACCGACGTGCCGACGCCGTCACCGTCGCCGACCTCGTCCGGGAACCCGGTTCCCGGGAACAGCGTCAGCGGGCTCTGGTGCAGGCTGATCGTCAGCACCCGAGGGTCGTCGTAGAAGGCGGCCTGTACGCCGTCGCCGTGATGCACGTCCACATCGATGTAGGCCACCCGCTCAGCCCCGAGCCGCAGCAGCTCGGCGATCGCGATCGCCGCGTCGTTGTAGACGCAGAACCCGGACGCCTCCGACCGCATCGCGTGGTGCAACCCGCCGGCGATGTTCAGCGCGTGCTCGCTCTCACCGCTCCAGACCCGCCGCGCGGCCAGGACACTACCGCCCGCGATCAGCGCCGCCGCCTCATGCATTCCCGAGAACACCGGGTTGTCCGGCGTGTTCAGGCCGTGACCGACGTGCGGGTCCGTCGGCGCTCGCCGGACCGCGTCCAGGTACTCGGCGGAGTGCACCAGCGTGAGCAGGTCATCACTCGCCGCTTCCGGCCGCACGACCTGGAGGTTGGGGTGATCTAGCACGCCGAGCCCACGGGCCAGCGAAACGGTCAGCGCCAGCCGCACCGGATGCAAGGGGTGGTCCTCGCTGAGCTGGTAGCTGAGATACCCGTCGTCCCACACAACCGCCACAGAGTCGCTCACGGATCGACGCTACCCGGTGCGCGAGCGTGATCATGGCGCCCCTAGAGGCGGCCCGGAACGTCCGCGAGGGCAAGATCTTGGGCAGTCTGGATGCCAAATCCGTCGGTTGGGCTGGTGTTCCGGGACGGTGAGTCCGTAACCTCTGCGCGCCGCCCGACTCGCCCGGGGAGGTTCCTGGGCAGGACAGTCGACTCATCGTCGGACGGCAAGCCGTAGGCTGGGCGAGCTTTCCCCGCATGGCCTAGACAAGCAGGCCCCGACTGAGGAGGGTTCG
>JBBWZH010000444.1:0-2845 GCA_039648995.1 Mycobacteriales bacterium | reverse complement strand
GCTTCGGCGGAGGTGGCGGCGGTGGTCGAGTCGGTGGTCGCCGCTGACGCGGTGAGGTTGCTGGCGAAGATGCCGCCGACGATCGCGCCCGCGGCGAGCAGGCCGGCCGCGCCGGCTACGCGCGGGTGAGCCGGCGTCTGGGTTGCTGGTCTTCGTACACGATGAACCTCCGAGGGGTCGGTGGCGGCCCGCAGTGGCCGCGCACAGTGGCCAGCGTCGCGGCGCGGGCTGTGCGTTTGCCCCCGATTGACCTGGGCCGGGCCTGTGAGGCCGCCCGCCGCCACGGTGCTGAAGCGGACACGGCTTCGTCGGGCCCCTGATACCCGGCAGGCGTGCTATGTGGGGCAGCAGCGGTACGTTGAGGCCCTGGTCTAGGCCGAGCAGGGTGGCCCGGGTGACCGCGGCGGTGCCGAAGCGGTCACGCAGCCGGTCCAGCGCGGCGTCCAGCGCGCCGGTCTGGTGCTGCTCGAACGGCAGCGGCAGCTGGATCGCGCGGTCGTCGTCCAGGTTGGCCAGCGCGATGCCGAGCAGGGTGACGCCGCGCTCGGAGATCATCGGGCGGGTGCCGGCCAGCAGCGACCGCGCGGTGGCCAGGATCGGCAGCGTCTGCGCGGTCGGCTGGGCCAGCGTGTGCGAGCGGGTGGCCCGGGAGAAGTCGTCGAACCGGAGCCGGAGCACGACCGTGCGGCAGACCCGGTGTGCCGCGCGCAGCCGCCGGGTGGTGCGGTCGACCAGGGCGGCGATCGTGGCGTGCAGCTCGTCGGGCGGGTGCCGGCGGCGGCCCAGTGCGCGCTGCGCCCCGATCGAGCGGCGGCGCGGCCGGGCCTGCACCGGCCGCGGGTCGCGGTTGTGCGCGAGCGCGTGCAGGTGCCGGCCGGACGCCCGGCCGAGCAGCGCGACCAGCGCGCTCTCGGTGAGCGCGGCCACCTCGCCGGTGGTGGTGATGCCGAGGTTGCGCAGCTTGGCGGCGGTGACCGCGCCGACGCCCCAGAGCCGCTCCACCGGCAGCGGGTGCAGGAAGGCCAGCTCGCGGTCGGGCGGGACGACCAGCAGCCCGTCCGGCTTGGCCACCCCGCTGGCGACCTTGGCCAGGAACTTGGTGCGGGCCACGCCGACCGTGATCGGCAGGCCGACCCGGCCGCGGACCTCCCGGCGCAGCCGCGCGGCGATCTGCGCCGGCGGCCCGTCGATCCGCCAGAGCCCGCCGACGTCCAGGAACGCCTCGTCGATCGACAGTGCCTCGACCATCGGCGTGGTCTGCTCGAACACCGCGAACATCGCCTTGCTCGCGGCGCTGTACGCGGACATCCGGGGCGCCACGACCACCGCCCGCGGGCAGAGCAGCCGGGCCTGCGCGCCGCCCATCGCCGTCCGCACGCCGCACGCCTTGGCCTCGTAGCTGGCGGCCAGCACCACGCCGGCGCCGACGATCACCGGCCGGCCGCGCAGCCGCGGGTCGTCGCGCTGCTCGACCGACGCGTAGAACGAGTCGACGTCGGCATGCAGGATCGTCGCGCCACCAGCCATCGGGCCCTCCCCGAGTTCGAACATATGTTCGCATTGAGGGCCGACAAAAACGAGACCCCGGGCGGCCGGCGAGCCGGTCGCCCGCGGGGTCGGCCCGGTTCGCGACCGGGTGCGCCAGCCGGGACACATCGATCAGCGTGTGCGCGCCGGGCTCCGCGGCGGCCCCGTTCCGCACCGTCGGCGCCGGCGCTGTGGCGTTCGGCGGGTGCGGCTCAGCGCCGACTGGAGTCACCCACAAGGCGACATTCTGCGCCTAATGGATGACTTGCGTTCAGCCGTCTGCCACATTGACCACACCGTCAACCCTCGGCCGGCCCACAGGTCGGTCTTGCTCCCGGGAAGGGAGACCCCGTGAGACGCATCATCGTCTTGGGCGCGGCAGCCGTCGTCGCCGTCGTGGCACCAGCCGTCGGATCGGCCGCCGCGGCGCCGGCTCCGGCCAGCCCGCACGTGCTGGCCGCGCAGTCGGCCGCGGCCCTGGTCGCCGCGAAGGCACCAGCGCTGCACGCCGCGGCCGGCGACGTGTTCGTCCAGCAGCAGGTGATCTCGTCGGCCGAGGGGCTGCAGTACGTGCCGTTCCAGCGGACGTACCAGGGGCTGCCGGTCTTCGGCGGCGACGCCGTGGTGGTGACCAGCGCGGCCGGGCAGGTGCTGGCCACGTCGGTCGCGCAGACCGCGACGATCGCGGTCGCCACCACGCCGAAGCTGTCCGCCGCCTCGGCCGCCGCGGTGGCGAGGTCGGCGCAGACCGCGACCGTCGACTCGGTCGGTGCCACGACGCTCGTCGTCTACGCGCTGGACATGCCGCGGCTGGCCTACGAGACCGTGGTGCGTGGGCACTCCGGTGACATCCCGAGCGCGCTGCACGTGTTCGTCGACGCCAGTACCGGGGCCGTGATCGACAAGTCCGACGAGGTCTCCGACGGGACCGGCAACGGCGCGATCTACGGCACCGTGTCGATCGCGACCAGCGGCTCCGGCAGCTCGTTCTCGATGACCGACAGCACCCGGCCAGGCATCTCCTGCCGTAACAACACCAGCGGTGCGGTGCTCACCGGCACCGACGACGTGTGGGGCAACGGCAACGGCACCGTGCTCGAGACCGGCTGCGTGGACGCGATGTTCAGCGTGCAGCGCGAGTGGGACATGTTCGGCTCCTGGTTCGGCCGCAGCGGCATCAACGGCAGCGGCCGCGGCTTCCCGCTGCGGGTCGGGCTGAACGACGAGAACGCGTTCTGGAACGGCTCGTCGGTGACGGTCGGCCACAACACGGCCAACCAGTGGATCGGCTCGTTCGACGTGGTCGGCCACGAGTTCG
>JBBWZH010000439.1:0-5471 GCA_039648995.1 Mycobacteriales bacterium | reverse complement strand
TCGGGCGATTTCGGCGACCTGAAGGCCGTCTGCCAGTCGGGCACGTCCAGCAGCGCGCCGACGCAGGGCGTCACCGCCAAGGAGATCGAGGTCGGCGTCTTCTCCGACGTGGGCTTCACCAAGAACCCGGAGTTCGTGGACGCCGCGAAGGCCTTCACCTCCTGGTGCAACGCGGCGGGCGGCATCAACGGGCGCAAGCTCGTCGCCAACACGCTGGACTCCAAGCTGATGGAGGTCCGGCAGCGGATGGCCGAGGCCTGCCGCACCGACTTCGCCCTGGTGGGCGGCGGCGCCGCGCTCGACGGCCTGGGGACCAAGGACCGGCTGTCCTGCCTGCTGCCCTCCTTCCCCGGCCAGGTCACCCAGAGCGTGAGCTCGGACCTGCAGATCTCGCAGACCGGCGGCGCGTCCTACGACCGGTACGCCGGCTACTTCAACTGGCTGGTCAAGGAGGCCTACCCGGCCGCCGCCGGATCGCTGGGCTTCATCGGCGGCGACTCCCCGGTGACCAAGCTGATCAATGCGACGGCGGTCGAGGGCATCACCCACGCCGGCGGCACGCTGATCTACAACAACCTCTACCCCGCGGCCGGCACCTCGGACTGGACGCCGTACGCCCAGGCCATCAAGAGCAAGGGCGTCAAGGGCCTGATCTTCGACGGCGACTTCCTGAGCCTGTCCAAGCTGGAGCAGGCGCTCACCACCGCCGGCTACAAGCTCGACTGGATCGACGCCAACGCCAACGCCTACACGCCGGCGTTCCTGCAGCTGGCCGGCCCGTCGCTGGCCACCCAGAACAACCTGGCCGACATCAGCGGCGTCGTCCCGCTCGAGGCGGCGGGCACCAACCCGGCCACCCAGCAGGTCACCGAGCTGTTCAAGAAGTACGCCGGGGGCGCCCCGGTGACGCTGCCGGCGCTGGGCGCGTTCGCCGCCTGGGTGCTGTTCGCCAAGTCGGCGGCCAGCTGCGGCGACAACCTCACCCGCCGCTGCGTCTACGACGCGGCGCTCAAGCAGACCGCGTTCACCGCGGGCGGCCTGCACGCACCGATCGACCTGTCCAACCAGGACGCGCCGCTGAAGTGCTTCAACGTGGAGAAGGCCACCCCGGCCGGCTGGCAGCCGGCCGACTTCAAGCCGGACACCGGCCCCTACCGCTGCAACGGCCCGACGTACAAGTTCACGGGGGCATACCCCAAGCCGATGACCCTCGCCGACGTGGGCAAGAGCCTGGACGACGTCAAGTAGATGGACCAGCTCGTCGCCTACGGCATCGTCGGCCTCGCCACCGCCGCGATCTACGCGATCGTCGGCAGCGGGCTGGTGCTGACGTACGCCACCACCGGCGTGTTCAACTTCGCGCACGGGGCGGCGGGCATGCTGGCGGCGTTCGCCTACTGGCAGCTGTCCGTCGGCTGGGGGTGGCCGGTGCCGCTCGCCCTCGCCGTGGTGCTGCTGGTGCTCGCGCCGGGCTTCGGCCTGCTGGTCGAGCGGGTCGTGCTGCGCCCGGTGCAGGAGCTGGGCGACGCGGAGCGGCTGGTGATGACGGTGGCGCTGCTGAGCGGCTCCATCGCCGTCGCCCGGTGGGTGTGGGACCCCAACCAGCCGCGCTCGCTCGCCCCGTTCTTCGCCGCCCGGGCACCGATCCGGATCGGTTCGGCCGCGATCACCTGGCACCAGGCCATCACGATGGCGGTGGCCGTGGTGGTCGCGGCCGCGCTGTGGTTCCTGCTGAACCGGACCCGGGCCGGGGTCCAGATGCGGGCGACCGTCGACGACCGGGCGCTGGTCGGGCTGACCGGGGCCGACCCGGTCCGGGCCAGCCGGCTCGCCTGGGTGCTCAGCACCCAGCTGGCGGCGGTCGGCGGCATCCTGGTCGCGCCGGCCGTCGCCCTGGACGCCGGCCAGCTCTCGCTGCTCGTCGTCAGCGCCTACACCGCCGCGGTCTTCGGGCGGCTGCGCAGCCTGCCGCTGACCTTCGCCGGCGCGGTGGTGGTGGGTTGCCTGGAGAGCTACCTGACCGGGTACCTGCCGCAGAACCCCTACCTGCCGGGGCTGCGGCTGGCCGCGCCGGCGTTGCTGCTGCTGCTGGCGCTGCTGCTGTTCCCGCACCGCCGGCTGCGGCACCGGGTCCGGCGGCTGGTGCCGGTCCCGGTGCCGACGGTCCGCGGCACGGCGGCGTTCGCGGCCGCGACCATCGCGCTCGGCGTGGTGCTGGCGACGGTGCTGGGCGAGCCCCACCTGATCAGCTACGGGCCGATCTTCTCGCTCGGGATCATCGCGCTGTCGTTCGTCCCGCTGACCGGGTACGCCGGGCAGATCTCGCTGTGCCAGCTGAGCATGGCCGGGATCGGGGCGATCGTATGGGGCCACCTCGGCACCGGCGGGCAGCTGTGGGCGCTGCCGGCCGCGATCGCGGTACCGGCGCTGGTCGGCGCGCTGATCGCGCTGCCCGCGCTGCGGCTGTCCGGCATCTACCTGGCGCTGGGCACGGCCGCGTTCGCGGTGGTGCTGGACCGGTGGATCTTCACGCTGCCGTCGTTCCACCTCTTCGGGCTGCATATCGCGCTGTTCGACCAGTCCTCGGTGGAGATGGCCGGCCCGCGGGTGCTCGGTCACGTGGTCGACGACCCGGCCGGGCTGCTGGTGTTCGCCGCGGTCTGCCTCGCCGTCGTCTCGGTCGGGGTGGCCGCGCTGCGCCGCGGCCGGTTCGGGCGGCGGCTGATCGCGCTGCGGGACAGCGAGGCGGCGTACGCCACCATCGGCGGCAACCTGCTGCGGGCCAAGACGGCGGTGTTCGCGCTGGCCGCCGGGATCGCCGGCCTCGGCGGGGCGGTGTACGGGATGCAGTTGCAGTCGGTGACGGCCGACCAGTTCGGCTTCGTGGCCGGGCTGCCGTTGTTCCTGATCGCGGTGATCGGCGGCCTCGGCGCGGTCGGCACCGGCCTGTTCACCGGGATCGCGTTCCTGGTGCCGGTGAACCTGGCCGGCGCGCTGGCGCCGCGGGCGCAGAACCTGGTGGCGCTGCTGCCCGGCCTGGCCGGCATCGGGCTCGGCCGCAACCCGGAGGGGATCGTGCCGTCGCTGCGGCGCGGCTGGTCCGGCCCGACCGGGCCGGCCGGGACGGACGTGCCGGTCGAGTGGTGGGGCCTGCGGCGCGAGTGGCGCCCGCAGGACGGGGAGGTGCTGGACCGTGCCGTCGCTGGCGGTTAGCGAGGTCACGGTCGCCTTCGGCGGCACCCGGGCGCTGGACGGGGTCAGCCTGACCGCCGAGGCGGGTCGGGTCACCGGGCTGATCGGGCCCAACGGCGCGGGCAAGAGCACCCTGTTCGACGTGGTGTCCGGGCTGCGCCGGCCGTCCTCGGGGCGGGTGCACCTGGGCGGCGTGGACGTGACCCGGATGGGACCGGCCCGGCGGTCCCGCCACGGGCTGGCTCGCACGTTCCAGCGGCTGGAGCTGTTCGGCCGGCTCAGCCTCCGTGACAACCTCCTGGTCGCGGCGGAGCTGGGTCCGTACCGGCGGCGGGCCGGTGCCGCGGTCGCCGAGATCCTCGACCGGCTGGCTCTGGCCGATATCGCCGACCGCCCGGTGGACGCGTTACCGACCGCGGTCGGCCGGCTGGTCGAGGTCGGACGGGCGCTGGCCATCCGGCCGGCCATCCTGCTCCTGGACGAGCCCGCGGCGGGGCAGGACGGCGAGGAGACCGCCCGGTTCGCGGTGCTGCTGCGGTCGCTGGCCGCCGAGGGGACGGCCGTCGTGCTGGTCGAGCACGATGTCAGCCTGGTGATGGACGTCTGCGACCTGGTGTACGTCCTCGACCTCGGGAAGGTCATCTCGGTCGGCCCGCCCGCGGTGATCCGGCGCGACCACACGGTGCTGGCGGCCTACCTGGGGGGCCCATGAGCTCCGGTCCCCGCCGCGCCGCTCACTCCGGCGGCGGCGCCGGGAGGGTGCTGCTCGAGCTGCGCGGCGTCCGCGCGGGCTACGACGGGATCACCGCCCTGTACGGCGTGGACCTCGCCGTCGGCGCCGGGCAGGTGGTCGCCCTGCTCGGGCCGAACGGGGCCGGCAAGTCCACGCTGCTGCGGGTGGCCGCCGGGGTGCACCCGCTGGCGTCGGGCCGGCTGCTGCTCGGCGGTCGGGACGTGACCGGGGCCCGGCCGCGGGACCTGGCCGCCGCCGGAGTCTGCCTGATCCCCGAGGGCCGCGGGGTGTTCCCGAACCTGTCGGTGCGGGACAACCTGCGGATGATGACCTTCACCGGCCGCGGCCGCCGGGAGGTGGAGGAGATCGCGTTCGGGCGCTTCCCGGTGCTGGCCCGACGCGCCCGCGCGCCGGCCGGGACACTGTCCGGCGGCGAGCAGCAGATGCTCGCCCTGGCCCGGGCACTGGCCACCGACCCGGCGGTACTGCTGCTCGACGAGCTGTCCATGGGTCTGGCCCCGCTGGTCGTCGGGCGGCTCTACGAGCAGGTCGTCGAGATCGCCCGCCGCGGCGTGGCCGTGCTGGTGGTCGAGCAGTTCGCCGCCGCGGTGCTGGGCCTCGCCGACGACGTGGTCGTCCTGGTGAGCGGCCGGATCACGCAACGTGGCCAGCCGGACCGGGCGCTGCCCGGCGAGCTGGCCACGCTCTATATGGGGAGTCGCCATGATGCCGACGCAGACCCGCGCGGACCGCTTCGCCCGGGAGATCGCGGAGCTGAGGATTCCGGACCCGGCGGCCGGTCGGGCTGGGCTGTGGCTGCGCGTGGGCGTCACGCTGATGGTGGCGGCCCTGGTGGTGGAGGTGACGGCGTACCTCATCTCCCATGACACCGGGGACGCGTTCGTACAGCGGGACGCGGTGACCCTCGCGCTGGGCGGGGTGGCTGGGGCCGTCGTCGGCGCCGCGGTGTTCGTGCGCTACTCGATGACCCGCTTCCTGCGGTTCTGGATGGCCCGGCAGTCCTACGACCTGAGCCTGCTCACCGACCACCTGTACGAGAGGAGCGCGCCCGATGGCCTCGCCAGCGCCGACCCTGCGTCCCGGTGACCAGTTAGCCAGCACCGCCTGCTCCACCCGGGTGATCGTGATCAAGGCACCCGCGCAGGGCCGGCCACGGATCACCTGCGCTGGCAGCCCGATGGCCCCGGCCCCGATCCCGTCCGCACCGGCGCCCGGCGCGGTGACCGAGACGGCCGCCGGCACGATGATCGGCAAGCGGTACGTGGACGCCGCCGACACGGTGGAGCTGTTGTGCATCGCGTCCGGGGTGGGCGAGCTGAGCTGCGATGGCGTCCCGATGACCCCCAAGGCGGCCAAGGCGCTACCCGCCTCCGACTGAGCCGCCCGCACTGACCGGGCTCCGACTGGAAGGAACGGCCATGAACCGCGACGACATGATCCTCATCAGCGTCGACGACCACATCATCGAGCCACCCGACATGTTCGTGAACCACCTCCCGCGGCGCTACAAGGACGACGCGCCGCA
>JBBWZH010000434.1:0-3072 GCA_039648995.1 Mycobacteriales bacterium | reverse complement strand
CCGCCGTCGGCGACCACCGTGTGGTCGGCGCCCAGCTGCTCGGCCAGCTTCAACGCGTCCGGGTTGCGGTCCACCACGATGATCTTCGTCGCGGTCAGCGCGGCGAGGCACTGGATGCCGATGTGGCCGAGCCCGCCGGCGCCGATCACGACGGCGGCGGTGCCCGGGTGGAGCAGCCCGATCGCCTTGCGCACCGCGTGGTAGGCGGTGATGCCGGCGTCGGCGAGCGCGGCGACGTCCCGCGGCTGGGTGGCCGGGTCGAGCTTGACGCAGGCGCGGGCCGAGGTCAGCAGGTAGTCGGCCATCCCGCCGTCGCGGGACAACCCGGGGAACTCGCTGTTCTCGCAGTGCATGTCGTGCCCGGACCGGCACGGCAGGCAGAGCCCGCAGGTCGGCGTCGGGTGCAGGATCACCGTGTCGCCGACCGCCACGTTGGTCACCGCCGACCCGATCTCGTGCACCCAGCCGGCGTTCTCGTGGCCGAGCGTGTACGGCAGTTCCACACCCATCGCGGCGGCCCACTGGCCCTCGATGATGTGCAGGTCGGTGCGGCAGACGCCGGCCCCACCGACCTTCACGATCACGTCGAACGGGCCGGACACCGCCGGCTCCGGCACCTCCTCCACCACTGGTTCGGAGTGGTATGCGTGCAGCCGGACCGCTTTCATGCGTCCTCCTCGCCTTGGCCCCTGGTTGAGTACCTGTGCCGCAGCATGCCCCGGCAGATGCCGGTGTTCGCCTCGATGTTGACCCGGGTGGTGCGGGCCTTGCGCAGGTGCAGCGGCACCGCGTCGGCCGCGACCGCGCCGCCGGTGGCCGGGTCGACCAGCAGCGGGGCGCCGTCCCCGGCCGGCAGGCCGAGCTCCACCCGCCGCTGCCGCAGCCGGTCCAGGCCCGGTGACGGCGGCACCTCCCCCAGCGTCAGCTCCGCCAGCGCGGCCGGCCCGGCGCCGCGGTCCACCAGCGGCCGGCAGACCAGGTCGGTGCCGGCCAGCACCGCCTTGCGGACGAAGTCGGCCCGCAGCCCGTCCAGCTCACCGGCCGCCTCGGCGCCGAACGACCCGGCGAACCCGGCCCGGGCCGCCACCCCGTCGTTGATCGGCCCGGCCGCGAAGTGGTCGGTCAGCACCACCTCGGCCCGCCGCACTCCGTCCACTGTGGATACCGCGTCGTAGGCGTCGGCGACCATCAGATAGGCGAAGTTCGGCGCGCAGAAGTAGGTCGGCAGCCGCAGCTCGACGCGGGCCTCGCCGGCCGGCGACAGTGTGGCCGACGCGACGAAGCCGAGCATGGTGATCGGCTCGTCCAGCTCCGGGTCGCGTACGGTCGCCAGCGCGGCGAGTACCGGGTCGAGATCGGTGACGGCGGTCATGAGCCGGCCTCCGGAGTGAGCATCGCAGGGCGGCCAAGGCCCGAGGTGCGGAGCGGAGGAGGCCGGCGGCCTGGCACGGTCATGGGTCAGGAGGAGGCGACGAGGGTGGCGTCGTCCTGGGCCGCCGGGGTGCCCTCGCCCGGGTCGAGCCGGAACTCGGCGGGCACCTCGATGTCATAGAGCTTGGCCGCGTTCAGACCGAGGATCTTCTTCTTCGTCGCCGTGGTCACCCGCGGGTAGTCGGAGAACTCGTCACTGGGGTAGTCCCAGTCGACGAAGCCCTCGACCTGCCATTTGGGCTCCCAGATCCCGTAGTCGCTGCCGAAGGTCATCTTGTCCTCGCCGACCCAGAACAGCAGCTCGCCCATGACCTTGGCGAAGAACTTCGGCCTGGCGTGCATCAGGCCGCCGATGACGACCGACAGCCCCGCGTAGACGTTCGGCTCCTGCGTGGCCATGAAGCAGAAGTCCTCGATGCGGGGCAGCCCGACGTGCTCGACGATGAAGTTCAGCTCCGGGAAATCGGTCGCCGCGTGGTCCACATCGGACACGTCGAACGCGTCCTTGTCCAGCGGCCAGATCGTCGGGCCCTTGTGGACGTGGATGTTCTTGATGCCGAGTTCCCCGCAGGCGTCCAGGTACCGGTACGCCTCGGGGTCCTTGAGCGTCCAGCCGCGGGAGCCCTGCCGCCACTCGGCGGTGTAGAGCTTGACCCCGCGGCTGCCGTACCGCTCGACGTTGTGCCGCAGCTCGCTGAGCCCGTCGTCGCCGTCACGCGGGTCCCACCGGGTGTTCAGCACGAACTTGCCCGGGTACTTCGCGGCCAGCAAGCCGTTGCGTTCGGTGGTGTTGAAGCCCTCCGCGTACCACTCCTTCAGGTACGTCGGCTGGAAGATCGCGACGTCCACGTAGCCGTCGGCGAAGACGTCGCGCATCAGGTCTTCCTCGGAGTACTTCTGGAACTTCTCGATCGGCCAGTGGGTCTCGGCCGGGCCGAGGCCCTGGTAGGCGTGGAAGCACTCGATCCAGCCCTTGGCGTA
The DNA here is from genome assembly GCA_039648995.1 of Mycobacteriales bacterium. Taxonomy (GTDB): domain Bacteria; phylum Actinomycetota; class Actinomycetes; order Mycobacteriales; family CADCTP01; genus JBBWZH01. The sequence continues at coordinate 660 of JBBWZH010000434.1, read as the reverse complement.
CTGCTCGGCGCCGGGTACCCAGTTGTCCGGGGCGGCGTTCCAGTAGTGCATGTGGCTGTCGACGACGAAGTACTTCTCGCCATCCTTCTCGTACACGACGCCTCCCCTGAACGGGCTTCGATGCTGAACGGCTCTGTTGGTGCCTGGCTTAGCGGGGTCCGGTGGTTCCCGGCCGCAGGTCGAACCCGATGTATTCGGCCGCGTCCTCGGGGTTGGCGAACATGATCGTGCGGTCGTCCTCGTGGATCATGCGGCCGTAGTGGGTGGACATGCTCTCCTCGAACTCGGCGGCGTCGAAGAACCCCGGCTCCTCGCCGAGCGCCTCGGAGATCTCGTCGTAGACGAAGTCCATCCGGTTGAGCGCGTCGACCCGGATCATCGACGGCAGCGGCATCACCCGGACGCCGGGCTTGCCCTTCATGACATCGGCTACGACGACGCCGATCTGGTTGTTCATCAGCGTCACGCCGCACATGTTGGACGCGGTGTTGTCCGCCTTGAACGGGCTCTCGGTGGTCGTGAACTTCGTCACCGCGCGACCTCCTTCGGGGTGTCCAGGCCGAGTTCGCCGAGGATCCCGGTGAACCGGTTCTTCACCCGGTCCAGCCCGTCCTCGAACCGGGGCGGGCGCGCGTCCGGCTGCGACCAGAGCGGCTGCAG
>JBBWZH010000421.1:0-3425 GCA_039648995.1 Mycobacteriales bacterium | reverse complement strand
TGGGCCGGCTGTCGAAGTGGAAGGTGCCGGCCCTGCGCCGCACCATCGGCTGCGTCTTCCAGGACTTCCGGCTGCTGGAGAAGAAGACCGTGGCCGAGAACGTCGGGTTCGCGCTGGAGGTGATCGGCAAGCCCGCGCACACGATCCGCAAGGTCGTGCCGGAGGTGCTGGAACTCGTCGGCCTGGACGGCAAGGCCACCCGGATGCCGAACGAACTGTCCGGCGGCGAGCAGCAGCGGGTCGCGATCGCCCGCGCGTTCGTCAACCGGCCGCTGGTGCTGCTGGCCGACGAGCCGACGGGGAACCTCGACCCGGAGACCAGCCAGGACATCATGCAGTTGCTGGAGCGGATCAACCGCACCGGCACGACCGTGCTGATGGCCACGCACGACAACAACATCGTCGACTCGATGCGCCGCCGCGTCATCGAGCTGGACCTCGGTCGGCTGGTACGCGACCAGGCCCGCGGCGTGTACGGCGTCGGACGCTGAAGCCCGCCGCATGACCGCCGGACCTGTCCGCGCCGCTGGCAGCACCGAAGCTGGCACAGCAGCCGAGAACCGTTAGGAACCCATGCGCGCCAACTTTGTCCTATCCGAGGTCGCGACCGGCCTGCGCCGCAACCTCACCATGACCATCGCGATGATCATCACCACGTCGATCTCGCTCGGCTTCTTCGGCGGCAGCTTGCTGGTGGCCCGGGAGATCGGCCAGATGCGCCAGCTGTACTTCGACAAGCTGCAGGTCTCGATCTACCTCAACGACAACATCACCCCGCCGCAGCGGGACAGCCTGCGCGCCGAGCTGGAGTCCTCGCCCGAGGTCGCCGACTATCAGTTCCTCACCAAAGAGCAGGCTTACGACCGGTTCAAGAAGCTGTTCCAGGCCAACCCGAACCTGGTGCAGGTGGCCGCGCCGGACGACCTCCCGGCCACCTACCTGGTCCGGCTGAAGAACCCGCAGCGCTACACGGTGCTCAACCAACAGTTCACCGGCCAGCCCGGCGTCGCGCAGGTCGAAGGCCAGTCCGAGGTGCTCGACCGGATCTTCGCGCTGTTCAACGCGGTCCGGAACGGCGCCATCTTCGTAGCGATCATCCAGTCGCTCGCGGCGCTGCTGCTGATCGCCAACACGATCCAGATCGCCGCGTTCAACAGACGGGTGGAGACCGGCATCATGCGGCTGGTCGGCGCGTCCCGCTGGTATACGCAGCTGCCGTTCATGCTCGAAGCGGCCGTGGCCGGCCTGGCCGGCGCGCTGCTCGCGATGGGCTGGCTGGTGCTGGGGAAGCTGCTGTTCGTCGACAAGGTGCTCGCCGGCCCGATCAAGGCCGGCATCTTCCCGCCGCTGGACTTCAACTCGATCGTGCTGGTCAGCCCCTGGATCGGGCTGACCGGTATCGGGCTCGCCGTGGTCGCCGCGTACGTCACCCTGCGCCTGTACGTCCGGCTGTAGGTCGCTCGCCATGCCCCGCGAGTCCGGCCAGAAGGCGATCGCGCAGAACCGGAAGGCGCGGCACGACTACACCATCCTCGACACCTACGAGGCCGGCCTCGCGCTGACCGGCACCGAGGTGAAGTCGCTGCGGGCCGGTCGAGCGTCGCTTGTGGACGGTTACGCCACGATCAAGGACGGGGAGGTCTGGCTGCAGGGTGTGCACATCCCCGAGTACACGCAGGGCACGTGGACGAACCACGAGCCGCGTCGGGTCCGCAAGCTGCTGCTGCACCGCGACGAGATCAACCGGCTGATCGGCAAGATCCGGGAGAGCGGGCTGACCCTGGTGCCGCTGCAGATGTACTTCCGGGACGGCAAGGTCAAGGTCGAGATCGCGCTCGCCCGGGGCAAGCGGACCTATGACAAGCGGCAGGACCTGGCCCGTCGCGACGCCGAGCGGGAGATCGGCCGGGTCACCGGGCGCCGGCTCAAGGGCCGCGACTAATTCAGCGGCGGCTATCCGGCCGGTCCCGTACGGTCCTCGGCCATGGGCAACGACGGCGCCGGCGCGGTCGCGGTTGACGCTGTGCGGGCCGGCGCGGCGGCGCCGGCCTGGCGGCCACTGACCACTTCGGACATTCCCGCGCTCACCCGGCTGCTCGCCGTCGCCGAGCAGGTCGACCACACCGGCGAACACCAGGACGAGGACGACGTCGCCGACGCCCTGGTGGTCCCCGGGCTCGATCTCCCTCGCGACACGATCGCGGCCGCCCAGCCGGACGGTGAGCTGGTCGGCTTCGGGGTCGTCAGGGCGCCGCGGGCGGTGCGCACCGAAGACCGCATCTTCCTGCACGGCACGGTGCACCCGGCCTGGCGGCGGCAAGGGCTCGGCCGCCGCCTGCTCGACTGGACGGAGCAGCGCGCCGCCCAGGCCCACCAGGAACGGCACCCACAGCTCCCCGGCGAGTACGAGGTGGAGACGTACCAGCAGGTCGGGGGCCGGGTCGCGCTCTACGAGCGGGCCGGGTACCGGCCGGTGCGCTGGTGGAACGTCATGCTGCGCGACGTCGCCGACCCGCCGCGGCCGAAGCCGGTGCCGGACGGGCTGCGCCTCATCGCCTTCGACCCGGCCTACGACGAAGCTGCCCGGCGGGCGCACAACGAGGCGTTCGCCGGCCACTGGGGGTCCAGCGAGCGCGACCAGGCCGAGTGGGCCAAGTGGTTCACGGGGCAGCGGGCGTTCGAGCCGGGCAGCAGCTTCCTCATCCTCGACGGCGACGAGATCGCCGCATACCTGCTCGCCTACTTCTGGGCCGCCGACGCCGCCGCGACCGGCATCCGGGAGGGCTTCATCGGGCAGCTCGGCACCCGGCCGGCCTGGCGGCGTCACGGGCTCGCGTCGGTGCTGCTCGACCGGGCGCTGGTCGCCTTCCACGCCGCCGGGTACCAGCGGGCCGCGTTGAACGTCGACACCGACAACGCCTCCGGCGCGCTCGGCCTCTACCTGCGGCACGGCTACGAGGTCTCCGAGCGCCAGATCACCTACGTCCGGCCGATCACCTGACCGCCTCAGCTAACCGGCTGGCGCCTGCGCGCTACTCTGGAGGGGAACACCAAGGGGGTGATTGGTCTCGACTTCGGACGTCGAGGCAGGGGAAGCGGGCCGAGGAAGGCGACGATGATCTCGTTAATCCACCCGTCGCAAACGAATCAAGCGCCGACAACAGTCGCGCTGACTTCGCTCTCGCTGTCTAAGCGGTAGCGGGTCTGTCAGCCCGGGAGCGCCTCCGGCCCGGATCCTGGCATCAGTGAGGAGGATCACCGCACGGTCCGGTCGCGGGACCGAGCGGGACATCTCACAGCGGCTGGGCCTGTCACACCGGCTAGCTCGTAAGACCGGTGGGGCCGAGTAGAGGCAGAGCGAGCTGCGCCCGGAGAAGCCCTGTCAAGTCGCCGAAGGACGCGGGTTCGATTCCCGCCACCTCCAC
>JBBWZH010000370.1:0-2966 GCA_039648995.1 Mycobacteriales bacterium | reverse complement strand
ACATGCGCACCTCCGAAGTGCCTCGACCACTGCGAGCAGGACGAACCGGTCATCGGTCCGCACCCATCCTGGCTGGTTGCGTTCCGGGGAGGAACACCCCGAGACGGAAACCGGCCGACAGAGCGGTTCGCCCGGGCCGCCCGGCCAGGCGGGTGTAACAGCCGACGGCCCGGGTAGTCGTGGTGTGCAGCCGCCCGGCGTTCCGCTCCGCCGGCAGGCACCCCGGCCACCCCTGGACCGATCGATTGAGGGCCATGACCGAAGACATCGCTCCGGCGAACTCCCGCAACGGCAAGGACTTCCTGCTCGGCATCTATCTCAACGACCACCTGGCCGGCGCCACCTCCGGGCTCGAACTGGTCCGCCGGATGGCCGGCGCGCACCACGGCTCGCCGAGCGGCCCGACGCTGCGGCGGCTCGCCACCGAGATCGCCGACGATCGCACGGCACTGCTGGACATCATGCGCACGCTGCGGGTCCCGGTCCGGCAGTACAAGGTGGCCGGTGGCTGGATCGCGGAGAAGATCAGCCGGCTCAAGCTCAACGGGCACCTGCTCAGCCGGTCACCGCTCAGCTCGCTGGTCGAGCTGGAGGCGCTACAGATCGGCGTCGAGGGCAAGGCGGCCGGCTGGCGGGCGCTGCGCCTGCTGGCCACCGGCCCCGGCCGGCTCGACGCCGACCAGCTCGACCACCTGATCACGCGGGCGACCGAGCAGGCCGCCACGGTCGACGAACTGCGGCTGGCGGCCGCGGCCACGGCATTCCCGGCCTGAATACCCCACCCGCGGCGGCCGTCACGTCTTCGCGTACCGGCCGGGGTCGGCGGCTGCACGAGTCCGCTCGGTACCGAATAGAGCACGGGCGCGCGGGTAGGGCGACTACAGGGCCTCAGCCGGACCGAAGCCAGGCCCGAATGAAAGGAGACATGATGACCACCGCACGCGAGATCATGACACCGGGCGTCGAATGCGTCGGCGAATCCGAGAGCTTGCTGCAGGCCGCGAAGAAGATGGCGACGCTGGACGTCGGCGCGCTGCCGATCTGCGGCGACGACAACCGCCTCAAGGGCATGGTCACCGACCGCGACATCGTCGTGAAGGTGCTGGCCGTCGGCAAGGACCCGGGCGGCACGAAAGCCGGCGAGCTGGGCCAGGACGAGGTCGTGACCATCGGCGCGGACGACGACGCCGAGGAGATCCTGCGGACCATGGCCACGCACCAGGTACGCCGGCTGCCGGTGATCGACGGGCACGAGCTGGTCGGCATGGTGGCCCAGGCCGACGTCGCCAGGGCGCTGCCGGACAAGCCGGTCGGCGAGCTGCTGGACGCGCTGTCGGCACGGTGATCTCGGGCCGCGGCCGGCCCTCCGGGAGGGGCCGGCCGCGGCCCGTCTCCGGTGCGCGGCGCGGCCCGTGCCGGCGCCCGGAGCATGCGATCGCCGGACCGCGGGGTGTCGCCGCCGGGCGCCGCTCGTCGTGGAACGGCGTCGTGGAAGGAGAAGGAGGAACCGCATGGAACTGATGGCGACGACGACCGTCCGCAGGCCGCCGGCGGACGTGTATGGATTCTGGCGCCGGCTGGAGAACTTGCCGACGTTCATGGCGCATCTCGACCAGGTGGCGGCCACCGGCGAGCGGACGAGTCACTGGGTGGCGAGCGCCCCGTTCGACCGGACGGTGGAGTGGGACGCGGAGATCACCGAGGAGGTGCCGGCCGAGCGGATCGCGTGGCGCTCGAACGCCGACGCTGACGTGCCGAACCAGGGCAAGGTGTGGTTCATCCCCGCGCCGGACGGCGTGAGCACCGAGGTGCACGTGCTGCTCGCCTATGACATCCCCGGCGGCGACCTGGGCAAGGCGGTCGCGAAGTACTTCGGCGAGGAGCCGCACCAGCAGCTTGACGACGATCTGCGCCGGCTCAAGCAGGTGTTGGAGACCGGCGAGGTGGTGCGGTCGGACGGCGCGCCCTGGGGCAAGCGGGCCCGGCGGGAGTTCCCGCAGCGCCCGGCGCAGCCGCTGAGCGCCGAGGAACTCGCGAAGGGAGCCGACGCGTGAGGGCCAACGTGTGGGCCGGACGCAACAAGGTCGAGGTCCGCGACGTGCCGGACCCGACCATCCTCAACAGCCGCGACGCGATCGTCCGGGTCACCTCGACCGCGATCTGCGGCTCGGACCTGCACCTGCTGGACGGGTACGTGCCCACGATGCAGGACGGTGACGTCCTCGGCCACGAGTTCATGGGCGAGGTGCTGGAGGTCGGCTCCGGCGTCGACCCGGCGCGGCTGCGGCCGGGCGACCGGGTCGTCGTGCCGTTCCCGATCGCCTGCGGCGCCTGCTCCGCCTGCGCGGCCGAGCTGTACTCGTGCTGCGAGAACACCAACCCGAACGCCGGCATCGCGGAGAAGATGTTCGGCCACCCGATCGGCGGCATCTTCGGCTACTCCCACCTCACCGGCGGTTTCGCCGGCGGTCAGGCGCAGTACGTCCGGGTGCCGTTCGCCGATGTCGGGCCGTTGAAGGTCGGGCCAGGGCTCACCGACGAGCAGGTGCTGTTCTTGTCCGACATCCTGCCCACCGGTTACATGGGCGCCGAGATGTGCGACATCCGGCCGACCGACGTGGTCGCGGTCTGGGGCGCCGGCCCCGTCGGCCAGTTCGCGATGGACAGCGCCCGGGTGCTCGGCGCCGCCCAGGTCATCGCGATCGACAAGGAGCCGTACCGGCTGCGGCTGGCTCAGGACGCCGGCTACACCCCGGTCAACTTCGACGAGGTGGACGTCCGCTCCCGGCTGCTGGAACTCACCGGCGGCCGCGGACCGGACAAGTGCATCGACGCGGTCGGGCTGGAGGCCAGCCACGGCAGCGCGCACCTCCACGCCTACGACCGGCTCAAGCAGGCCGTGCACGCCGAGACCGACCGCCCGCACGCGCTCCGCCAGGCGATCACGTCCTGCCGTAGCGGCGGCA
>JBBWZH010000364.1:0-3387 GCA_039648995.1 Mycobacteriales bacterium | reverse complement strand
GAGCCCGTCCGGCGCCCGGTCGGTGAGCCGGCGGACCGCGCCGAGCACCCGGTTGTAGTTCGCCAGCGGCTCGCCCATGCCCATGAACACCACGTTCGACAGCCGGGTGGGCGTTCCCACCTCGCCGCGCCGCGCCGCGCGGGCGCCGGCCAGCACCTGCTCGACGATCTCCGCCGTGGACAGGTTGCGGGTCAGCCCGGCCTGCCCGGTCGCGCAGAACGGGCACGCCATCCCGCAGCCGGCCTGGCTCGACACGCACACGGTGACCCGGTCCGGGTAGCGCATGAGCACGCTCTCCAGCAGCGTCCCGTCGTGGCCGCGCCAGAGCGTCTTGCGGGTGGTGCCGTCGTCGCAGGCCACGTGCCGGACGGTGGTGAGCAGCGGCGGCAGCAGTGCCGCGGCGAGCCGGTCGCGGGCCGCCACCGGCAGGTCGGTCATCGTGGCCGGATCGTCGGCCAGCCGGCCGAAGTAGTGCGCGGACAGCTGCCCGGCCCGGTACGCCGGCTCACCCAGCTCGGTCACCGCGTCGCGGCGCTCGGCCGGGCTGAGGTCGGCGAGGTGACGCGGCGGCAGGGCACGGCGCGGAGCATCGAAAATGAGGGGTAGCGCGGTCATCGCCCATCCAGTGTCGCAGACGCCCGGTGCACCACTCGCCGGCCAGCGGGCGGACGGCTCGGCGGCCGGCCCGGCCGGCGGACGGCTCGGTGGACGGCCGGCTCGGTGGGCGGCCGGCTCGGTGGGCGGCCGGCTCGGTGGTGAGGTGAGCGGCGTCGCCCGGGCGGCGGTCAGCCGGTCGGGGCGAATGCGGAGAGCAGCAGGTAGGCGACGGCGGCGGCGGGCAGCAGGGAGTCGAGCCGGTCCATCACGCCGCCGTGACCGGGCAGCAGGTGGCCCATGTCCTTGATCCCGAGGTCGCGCTTGAGCATCGACTCGCCCAGGTCGCCGAGGGTGGCGGTGACCGCGATCGCCAGCCCGTACAGCGCGCCCTGCCAGAGCTGCGCGTGGAAGTAGAAGTGCAGGAAGATCACGCCGGCGGCCACGCAGGCCAGCACCGAGCCGGTGAAACCCTCCCAGGACTTCTTCGGGCTCACCGTCGGTGCCATCGGGTGCCGGCCCAGGAACACGCCGGTCGCGTAGCCGCCGACGTCGCTGCAGACCACGGTCGCGATGAACGCGATCACCCGCCGCGCGCCGTCCGGCGGCACGGTCAGCAGCACCGCGAAGCCGGCCAGGAACGGCACGTAGAGCGCGATGAACACGGCGGTGGAGACGTCCCGCAGGTAGCCGATCGGGCCCTCGGCCAGCCGCCAGACCAGGCAGCCGAGCGCGGTGAGCAGGAACGCGACGGCCAGCGCCTCGGACCCGCGGAACCAGGCCAGCAGGTCCATCGCGGCGCCGCCGACCAGCAGCGGCACCAGCGGTGGGCGCGCCTCGGCCCGGCTCACCGCCCGGGTGATCTCCCAGATCGCCAGCTCGATCACGACCACGAGCAGGATGACGAAGCCGAGCCGGTAGGTGAACAGCCCGGCCAGCACGAGCCCACCGAGGCCGAGGCCGATCGCGGTCGCGGCCGGCAGATTGCGCCCGGCCCGGCCGCGCCGCGGCGGAGCGCCCGCCATGACCCCACCCCCGACCATTCGCCCCCACCCCCGCGCCGGCCGGCCGGAGCCGGCCGGGGACCTTGTGGACCTTGTGGACCTCAGACTTCGAGCAGTTCGGCTTCCTTGTGCTTGACCACTTCGTCGACGTGCGCGACGTACTTCGACGTGGTCTCGTCCAGCTCCTTCTCCGCCCGGCGGACGTCATCCTCGCCGGCCTCGCCGTCCTTGGCCAACTTGTCCAGCGCGTCCTTGGCGTGCCGGCGGACGTTGCGGATGGAGACCTTCGCCTCCTCGCCCTTGTGCCGGGCCACCTTCGTCAGGTCACGCCGGCGTTCCTCGGTCAGCTGCGGGAACACCACCCGGATGATCGTGCCGTCGTTGGTCGGGTTGACCCCGAGGTCGGAGTCGCGGATGGCCTTCTCGATCGTGTTCAGCTGGCTCGGGTCGTACGGCTTGATCACCGCCATCCGCGCCTCCGGCACGGTGATCGACGCCATCTGCGGGATGGGGGTGGACGAGCCGTAGTAGTCGACGTGCAGCCGCGCGAACATCTGCGGGCTGGCCCGGCCGGTGCGCAGCGTTCCCAGGTCCTCCCGGGCCACGGAGACCGCCTTGTCCATCTTCTCCTCGGCCTCAAGGAGCGTGTCGTCGATCACTCTGGCCTCCTGGTGCGATCCGCGGCGGGGGCGACGGGGTCTTGCCCCGGTCTGGGCGTGGACTCCTAGCCGGTCGAGTTCACGAGAGTGCCGATCCTCTCACCAGCGACGGCGCGGGCGATGTTGCCCTCGGTGAGCAGATCGAACACGACAATGGGCAGATCGTTGTCCATGCACAGGCTGAACGCGGTGGCGTCGGCCACCTTCAAGCCGGCGAGCAGCACGTCCTCGTACCGGAGCGTCCGGTAGAAGGTGGCATCCGGGTTGGTCCGCGGGTCGGCGCTGTAGACCCCGGCCACGCCGTTCTTGCCCATCAGCAGCACCTGGCAGTGGATCTCCAGCGCGCGCTGGGCAGCGCAGGTGTCGGTGGAGAAGTACGGCACGCCGAGACCCCCGCCGAAGATCACTACGCGACCCTTCTCCAGGTGCCGGATCGCGCGCAGCGGGATGTACGGCTCGGCGACCTGGCCCATCGTGATCGCCGTCTGCACCCGTACCTCGATGTCCTGCTTCTCCAGGAAGTCCTGCAGCGCCAGGCTGTTGATCACGGTACCGAGGATGCCCATGTAGTCGGCACGGGAGCGGTCCATCCCGCGGTCGGACAGCTCCTCGCCCCGGAAGTAGTTGCCGCCGCCGACCACGATCGCCACCTGCACGCCGGTCCGCGCGACCGCCGCCACCTGCTTGGCGATCAGCGCGACCACGTCCGGGTCGACGCCCAGCCCGCCGCCACCGGACAGCGCCTCACCGGACAGCTTCAGCAGCACCCGGCTCCACGGCAGCACCGCCGGCCCGCCCACCGCCTCCGGCCGGGCCAGCGCCGTCGGGTCCGAACCACGCACCACCGCCGGCCGCCCCGCCCCCCGCACTTCGGCATACCCGTCCGATCCGACCCGTCCGGACGCCCCCCGGGCGTCCGCGCCCAGCCGAGCTTCCGGACCCAACCGGGCGGCTTGGCCCAGCGGGACGCCGTGGCCCAGCCCGGCACCCGATCCGAGCCCGGCGTCCGGACCGAGCCCGGTGTCCGGACCGGGGCCGGTGTCCGGACCGGAGCGGGCGTCCGGACCGGAGCGGGCGTCCGGACCGGAGCGGGCGTCCGGACCGGAGCGGGCGTCCGGACCGGAGCGGGC
>JBBWZH010000354.1:0-6304 GCA_039648995.1 Mycobacteriales bacterium | reverse complement strand
CGGGCCGGGTGGCCGGAGTTGTCATACGCTCGGCGGCGTGCGAGCGCTGCGATGTGTCGAGCTGGGCGAGCCGGGTCAGGTGCTGCGGCTGGAGGAGCTGCCCGATCCGAGCCCCGGGCCGGGTCAGCTGCTGGTCCGCGTCACCGGGGCGGCGCTGAACTTCCCGGACGTGCTGATGTGCCGCGGCCAGTACCAGGTGAAGCCGCCGCTGCCGTTCACCCCCGGGGTCGAGCTGACCGGGGAGGTGGTCGCGGTCGGCGACGGCGTCACCGGGTTCGGGCCCGGCGACGCGGTGCTGGGCTCGCCGGTCGCGCCGACCGGCGGCCTGGCCGAGCTCGCGCTGCTCTCGGCGGCGGACGCGCTGCCGGCGGTCCCGCAGTTCACGGCGGCGCAGAACGCCGGCTTCCTGCTGACGTACCAGACCGGGCACGTCGGTCTGCACCGGCGGGCGGCGCTGCGGGCCGGCGAGACGCTGCTGGTGCACGGCGGTGCCGGCGGGGTCGGCACCGCGGCGATCCAGCTGGGGAAAGCGGCCGGAGCGACTGTGATCGCCACCGCCGGCGGGGCGGCGAAGGTGGCGGTGTGCCAGGAGATGGGCGCGGACGCCGCGATCGACTACACCGGCACCGACTTCGTGCCGGTGGTGAAGGAGCTGACCGGCGGCCGCGGTGCGGACGTGATCTACGACCCGGTCGGCGGCGACATCTTCACCCGGTCGCTCAAGGTGGTGGCGTTCGAGGGGCGGCTGCTGCTGATCGGCTTCACCAGCGGCACGTTCGGCCAGCTGGTCACCAATCATCCGCTGGTGAAGAACTACTCCGTGGTCGGGCTGCACTGGGGGCTCTACCGGCAGCACGCGCCCGAGGTGATCGCCGCCGCGCACGCCGACCTGCTCAAGCTCGCCGCGGACGGCAGGATCGCGCCGTACGTCTCGGCCGAGGTGCCGCTGGCCGAGGGCGCGGCCGCGCTCGACCGCCTCGCCTCCCGGCAGACCACCGGCAAGGTCGTCGTCCGCCCCGACCGCTGACCCCGGCCCCGGCCCCGGCGGCCGGGGTGCCCCGGGCCGCTAGGACGGCGTCCGGGGGGTGGGCACCGGGTCGGCCGGCTCGGGCGGCACCGTGCCCCGCGCCACCATCTCGGCCAACTGCCGGGCGGCGCGCAGTTCGATCTGCTCGCTGAACGCGTCCCCGTGCAGCCCGCCGGCGCGGTCGAGGTCGGCCTCCGCCTCCCGTGCCACCCGGACCACCACGTCCAGCGGCACCTGGCCCTCGAACCGTGCCATCAGCCGCTCTGCGACATCGGCGAAGGAATACGTCACGCGCTACCACCCCCGACCGCGGGCCCGCACGGCACAGCGCGCGGCGCTCCGACCGAACCGGATCTGGTCACCGGCGCGATCACACTTGCAATCGTCTCCATTGGTGTATACCTCGCCCTTCCGGGCCTGTCCCGTACCTACCCAGCTAGATCGTGTCAGCTTGATCACTTTGGGCAACGAACGATTGCCTCGGCCGGGTCCGTGATCAGCGGAAATGCGGCCGGACAGCACCGATCCTTCCGCAGAAGATTTGGTCGCGCACCAACCAGGCCGCAGTTGCGGGGTAACGTGAGCCGGGTGGCGACATTTCGGATCAGCGAGGCGGCTGCTCTCGTCGGCGTGAGCGATGACACGGTGCGGCGGTGGACGGAGTCCGGGCGGCTGAGCGCGATCCGGGACGGCGGCGGCCGGATGGCGATCGACGGCCGCGAGCTGGCCCGGTTCGCCGCCGAGCTGGGCGCGGCGGTCGAGTCGCCGGCCAGCGCGGCGCCGGTGGTCGGCGAGTCGGCCCGCAACCGGTTCGCCGGCATCGTCACCCGGGTCACCCGCGACGGCGTGATGGCGCAGGTGGAGATCCAGGCCGGGCCACACCGGGTGGTGTCGCTGATGAGCCGGGAAGCCGCCGACGACCTCGGCCTGCAGCCGGGCGTGCTCGCGGTGGCGGCGGTGAAGGCGACCAACGTCGTGGTGGAGCTGCCCCGGCACCGCGCCTGACCGCCGACTGTCCACATCGGACGTCCACTTCGGCCGTCCACTTCGACCGTCCATATCGGCTGTTCAGCGCAGACAGGTTGTGGAGGAGGACTTCGATGCGGTGGTTCCGGGTCGCGGCGCTGGCCGGGTTGGGCGCCTTGCTGGTGGGTTGCGGGTCGAACGATTCGGCCAGCCCGCCGGCGGGAGGCGGTGCCAGCAGCGCCTCGTCGACCACGCTGAGCGGCACGATCACCGTGCTCGCCGCGGCGTCGCTGACCGAGTCGTTCACCGAGTTGGGCAAGCAGTTCGAGGCCGCGCACCCCGGGGTCACCGTCAAGTTCAGCTATGGCGCGAGCTCGACGCTGGCCACCCAGATCGTGAACGGCGCGCCGGCGGACGTGTTCGCGTCGGCCAGCACCAGCAACATGGACCAGGTCGTCAAGGCCGGCGAGGCCGGCGACCCGGCGACCTTCGCGAAGAACGTGCTGGAGATCGCGGTGCCGCCGGACAACCCCGCCAAGATCGCGACGCTGGCCGACCTGGCGAAGCCCGGGGTCAAGGTCGCGGTGTGCGAGCCGCAGGTGCCGTGCGGCAAGGTCGCCGCGAAGGTGTTCGAGAACGCGAAGGTCACGGTCAAGCCGGTCACCCTGGGGCAGGACGTGAAGGCGGTGCTGACCGCCGTGCGCACCGGTGAGGTGGACGCCGGGCTGGTCTACCTGACCGACGTCAAGTCGGCCGGCACCGCGGTCACCGGCGTGGAGATCCCGACCGGCCAGAACGCCTCCACCGACTACCCGATCGCGGTCACCAAGGCGAGCAAGAACACCGCGGTGGCGCAGGCGTTCGTCGACTACGTGAAGTCGGCCGACGGGCAGGCGCTGCTCGGCAAGGCCGGCTTCGCCAGCCCGTGACCGGAGCCGTCCCACCGTCCGGGCGGGGCGGCCGGCGAGGCGGGCGGCGCGTGCCGGCGGGGGTGCCGGCGGCGCTGGCGGTGCCGGCCGCGGTGGCGGTGGCGTTCCTGCTGCTGCCGCTGGCCGGGTTGCTGGTGCGGGCGCCCTGGCGCGGCCTGCCCCGGCTGCTGACCGAGCCGGCGGTGCGGCAGGCGCTCGAGCTGTCCCTGCTGGCGGCGACCTCGGCAACCGGTATCGCGCTGCTGATCGGGGTGCCGCTGGCCTGGCTGCTCGCGCGGGTGCAGTTCCCCGGCCGGGCGGTGCTGCGCGGGCTGGTCACGCTGCCGCTGGTACTGCCGCCGGTGGTCGGCGGCGTCGCGCTGCTGCTCGCGTTCGGCCGGCGCGGTCTGATCGGCAGGCTGTTCGCGTCGGTCTACACGCTGCCGTTCACGACCGCGGGCGTCGTGGTGGCCGAGACGTTCGTCGCGATGCCGTTCCTGATCGTCGCGGTCGAGGGGGCGCTGCGGTCGGCCGACCACCGGTACGAGGAGGCGGCCGCGACCCTCGGCGCCAGCCGGTGGACCACGTTCCGGCGGGTCACGCTGCCGCTCGTCGGCCCGTCCATCGGTGCCGGTGCGATCCTGTGCTGGGCCCGCGCGCTGGGTGAGTTCGGCGCGACCGTCACGTTCGCCGGCAACTTTCCCGGCACCACGCAGACCATGCCCATCGCCGTGTACGCCGCGCTGGAGACCGACCCGGAGGCCGCGATCGCGCTGTCCCTGGTGCTGCTCGTGGTCTCCATCGTCGTGCTCGTCGGGCTGCGCGAACGTTGGCTGCGCGGTGCGATCCAGTGACCCGTTCGTCCATAGTGGACACTGACCGGGCCGGGCTGCGGGCGGTGGTGCAGGTCCGGCGCGGCGAGTTCACGTTGGACGCCGCGGTGACCGCCGCGCGCGGCGAGGTGGTCGCGCTGCTCGGGCCGAACGGGGCCGGCAAGTCGACGATGCTGCGGGTGCTGGCCGGGCTGCTCCCCGTCGACGCCGGCGAGGTGGTGCTGGACGGCTCGCCGCTGGACGATCCGGCCCGCGGTGTGTTCGTGCCGGCGGCGGCCCGGCCGGTGGGCATCGTGTTCCAGGAGTACCTGCTGTTCCCGCACCTGTCGGTGCGGCAGAACGTGGAGTTCGCGCCACGCGCGCAGGGCGCCAGCCGGGCCCAGGCCCGGTCGGTCGCCGACCCGCTGCTGGCCCGGTTCGGGCTGACCGGGCTGGCCGGGCGCCGGCCCGGCACGCTGTCGGGCGGGCAGGCGCAGCGGGTCGCGCTGGCCCGCACCCTGGCCGCCGCGCCGCGGCTGCTGCTGCTGGACGAGCCGCAGGCCGCGCTGGACGCCAGCACCCGGCTGACCGTCCGGGCCGAGCTGCGCGAACACCTCACCTCCTACGGCGGCCCGGCGCTGGTCGTCACGCACGACCCGGTGGAGGCGATGGTGCTGGCCGATCGGCTGGTCGTGGTGGAGGCCGGCCGGGTCGTGCAGGACGGCGTCGCCACCGAGATCGCCCGCCGGCCGCGCACCGACTACGTGGCCCGGCTGATGGGGCTCAACCTGTACCGCGGCACGGCCGCCGGCGGGGCCGTCGAGGTGGACGGGGGCGGCCGGCTCGTGATCGCCGACGCCGCCGCGGCCGGCCGGGTGCTGGTGGCGCTGCGGCCCAGCGCGGTCAGCCTGCACACCGAGCACCCGCACCTGGCCAGCCCGCGCAACACCTGGGCCGGCACGGTGTCCACAGTGGAGCCCATGGGCGATCGGGTGCGGGTCACGGTCGCCGCGGTGCCACCGGTCCGCGCGGACGTCACCCCGCTCGCGGTCGCGGAACTCGGCCTGCGCCCCGGCCGTCCGGTGTGGACAGCCGTAAAGGCGACCGAACTCGACGTCTATCCGGCCCCCGGCTGACCCATCCGGCCCGCGCCGTAGGCGACGCCGCCTCGGGACGACGTCGCTCCCGCCACACGGCGGTGCTGGCCGAACCGACCGGGAGCCGCCGTCGGGCCGGCCGACCCGGCGCCGGCGGCGTCGAGCCGGGCCGGGTCCTGGTGCGCCCGCCGCGGGCCCGCTCGTCCGGCGCGCTCCCGGACCCGCGGCGCGGAACCCGACCGGGCCCGCCTGCCCCGGGCGGCCGGCGGTTCAGCCGCGGTGGCGGCGGATCCGGCGGGCCACGAGCAGCGTCGCGACCAGCGCGACCCCGCCGATGATGCCCAGCCCGGTCGGCGAGGTCGCCGCGCCGACGGCCCGTTCCCGCCCCCGCTCAGCCAGCCGCCGCGGGCTGGCCCGCTCGGCCAACTGGTCGAGCGTGCTGGCCAGCTGACCGCGGGTCTGTTCGATCTCCTGCTGAATCGTCTCCGGACTCCGGCTCACTCTGCCCGCTCCTCCTGCCTGGTCCGCCTCGCCCCCGGGCGTCCCGGCCGTCGATCCGCGCTCGCTGATGGCGACAGCCTGCCATGGGCCGGGCGGACGGGTCGGAGGTAGCCCGGATCAGCGGTGCGGCAGGCACACCGCGCCGCCGCGGCTGGGCAGGCCGGGCGGCCCGGGGCCGCCCGCCGCACCCGGCCGCGGTCAGCCTGCTCGCCCCGACCGGCCGCCCACGCGACGAGGATCCTGCCCGCGCGGCGGCCGCGGCGCTGGTAAGAGAGCCTTACCTCAGGGGCCGCGATCGTGGCTGTCGTCCGGACCGCCGGCAGCGGCCAGTAACGTAACGCCATGACCGACGCCCCGCGCCTCGCTCCCGGCGACAAGGCCCCCGACTTCACCCTCCCCGACGCCGACGGCAAACCTGTCTCGCTGACCAGCTACCGCGGCCGCACCGTGATCGTCTACTTCTACCCGGCCGCCGGCACCCCCGGCTGCACCAAGCAGGCCTGCGACTTCCGCGACAACCTGGCCGAGCTCAACGGCGCCGGCATCGACGTCATCGGCATCTCCCCGGACAAGCCGGCCAAGCTCGCCAAGTTCCGCGACGCCGAGCTGCTGACCTTCCCGCTGCTGTCCGATGTGGACAAGAACGTGCTCACCGCGTACGCCGTCTACGGCGAGAAGCAGCTCTACGGCAAGACCGTCGTCGGCGTGATCCGCTCCACCTTCGTCGTCGACCCGGACGGCACCATCGCCCAGGCCCTCTACAACGTGAAGGCCACCGGCCACGTCGCCAAACTCCGCAAGGCCCTGCCGGCGTAACCGCACCGGCCCCGTACCCTGACAACCACGCGGGAGTGGCGTAACAGGCAGCCGCGCCAGACTTAGGATCTGGTGCCTCCGGGCGTGGGGGTTCGAGTCCCCCCTCCCGCACGGACTTGGGTGAACCCTGCTCGCGGAGAGCGCTCGCCGGGGCGTCCGTCATGCTGGCCGCGGGGG
>JBBWZH010000327.1:0-3998 GCA_039648995.1 Mycobacteriales bacterium | reverse complement strand
CCCGCCTCCCCCTCGCCTAACCCCGCTGTCGGTGGCGGCTAGAGTGCCGCGCGGCCGATAACGTCCATATGAAGCGTGCGGGGATAGGCAGGGCTCAGCCAGTGATCGTCGTCGATACGAACGTGCTCTTGGCTGCCGCCGACCGGGATGATCAGGCCATCACGTGAGCAGCGAGGTCCTGCTCGACCATGCTGGCGCGTTGGCGGTGCCGGTGCCGGTTGTGGTTGAGACAAGCTGGTTGATCGAGAGCAGGCTCGGGCCGCGGGCCGAGGCGCTTTTCTACATTCGATCGCCGACGGCGAACTCAGCCTGGTGGATGTCGATCAGGCGGGCTGGTCGCGCATCGCCGAACTCGTCGAGCGATACGCGGACCTTCGCCTCGGAGCCGTCGATGCCAGCGTGATCGTGGCTGCCGAGCGGCTCGGGACGGAGACGGTCGCAACGCTGAATCAGCGGGACTTCCGGGTGGTGCGACCGCGGCACTGCACGGCCCTGCGCATCATTCCTGAGTGAGCGTCAGAGGTCGCGGGCTCGGCGATCGCCGACCGCGTCCCGGATGATCTGGCGGTGATCTCGCGCGGGCGGCTGTTGGCCGCCCGACGCACCGACGCCGATAAAGCTGATCGTCGGGCGCGAATAGCGGGACGCCAACACCTCGACCGCGAGCTGTTCCAGCGTCATGCCCCGGGTGGCCGCGGCCATGGAGATCCGCTCGGCCAGCTCATCCGGCAGCTCCACACTGACTGTCACCGGCACAGCATACGTGGCTGGGTCGGGCCACCACTCGGATGCGGGCCGGCCCGTACGGCGTCGCACAACACCGCCTCCCCCTCGCCCCGACCCCGCCCGCGTTGCGCGGAGCGTCAGGCGGCGGGCAGGTCCGCCGGGTAGGTCACGTCGATCTCCCTGATGGACTTGGGAAAGTCGCGTTGGTTGTTGGTGACGAACCGGTCGGCGCCAAGAACGAGGGCGGTAGCCAGGTGGCTGGCGTCGGCGGCGCACAGCCCGTAGCGACCGGAGAGGCCGGCAGCGATGTCCGCGGTGTCCCGGTCGAGCACGTGAAGCTCCAATCGCGACAGCAGAACCACCAACTCGCGAACCTCATCCACTGCGCCCCCACGCATGGGCTTGCCGAGCACCTCGGGTAGCAACAAGACCGACCCGACGCCGACCGGCGGATCGGCGGGAGACGGTTGCGTGAAAGCGAACAGTGCCCGCACCCGCTCCCCCAGCGGATGCCCTTTCGCTGCCGCGTAGATCAGTACATCGGAGTCGAACGCGTCCATCACCGGCCTTCGCGGTCGGCTCGAATCTCCGCGACCAGTTCCTCGGCCCGTTCGACGCTGAGCCCGCCGGTTGCCGGCAACGGAACAGCCCGGGCCTCGTCCAGCATCTCGCGAATCTTCCGGGCGTCCTCCAGCACGGCCGCCCGCGACCGCCGATGCCAGAGCTCGGGCGGCACCAGTATCGCGACAGCCCGGCCGTGGCGAGTGATCGTGATCGCGTCACCGCCCTCGACCCGGGTCAGCAACTCGGGCAGCTTCGCGCGCGCCTCACTGACCGGCAACGACTCCACATCCACGGTTATAGCAGCCATGGAGGCGCAACGTACAGCGTTGTACAACGACGTACAACCGTATTTCTCTGCGGCTTCGCCGCCGGTTACTCGCCGCGGAGGGCGCGGAGCTTGGCCAGGGCCTCTTCGAGGATGGCGTCGCCGTCGGCGTCGGAGCGGCGCTCACGGACGTATGCGAGGTGGGTCTTGTACGGCTCGTTGCGCGGCGGGGCTGGCGGCATTTCCCGCTCCCTGCCGGCGGGGAGACCGCACCGCGGGCAATCCCAGTGCTCCGGGATCGCCGCCTCTTCGGCGAATGACGGGCATGTCTCGTGCCCGTTGGCGCACCAGAACGAGACGCGCCGGCGTGGCACCGACTCCCCCCGTTCGGCCTCGCCCATCGGCCCGGCGCCGACTCTGCTGCCCCGGATGGCGCTGCCACCAGCCACTGTGCCTGCTCTCCTCGACCGCCTCGGCCCGATGTGGATGCCCCGTGGGTGCCGGGAAGCTGCGCGCGGTGCCGCTGGCCGCCCGTGACCGCAAGATTCTACGTCCTCTTTCCAGCGGATCTGGCGCGATCCGCCGGGCTCACCTCAACTGAATCTCAACCGGCCTTGAGCAAGAGGCCGAGACCGACGATGCACACGGCCCAGACCAGGCCGGTGAAGATAGTCAACCGGTCGAGGTTCTTCTCCACCACGGACGAACCCGACAGCGAGGACGAGACCGAGCCGCCGAATAGCGACGACAGGCCACCGCCCTTGCCGCGGTGCAGCAGGATCAGGACAACCAGGATCGAGCTCGCGAGCATGAGCACGATAGACAGGAACATGATCATTGTCGCTCGGTGGCCTCTCCTTGGACGTGACGGTATAGGTTACCGTGCCGGTCGCTCAGCTCACCCCTAGGGACGCCACGTCGTATCCGTGGTAAACGGGGTGCACGTAGACATTGCGCAGCCGCGGGCTGGCCAGCAGCAGCGCCCGGTCCTCGATCAGCGGCGCGTACGCGGCCGACTGCATCACCAGCGTCTCCACGGCGCGCCAGGCGGTGACCGCGGCGACCGGGTCGAGGGTGGCGGTCGCGTCGTCGACGGCCTGCTCCAGCGCGGCGCCGCCCAGCTCGGCCAGGTTGGTGTTGCCGCTGGGCCGGATGCTGCGGCCGTCCGCGAGCGGCACCAGGAACGCGTTCGGCGACGGGAAGTCGGCGCTCCAGTCGGCGAGGATCAGGCCCAACTGGTCGCGCCGCACGACCGCGGGCGCGCCGGCCACCACCGACAGGAACTGGGTGCGCGGGTACCGCTTCACGGTGACCCGGATGCCGACCTCGCCGAGCGACCGGGCCGCCGCCGCCGCGACCGCCGGGCCGCGCCCGTCCGCGACCACCGCCAGGTTCGCCGCGAACCCGGTCGCCTTGCCGCACCCGGCCAGCTCGGACCGGGCCGCGGTCTGGTCGCCCCGGTTCCCGTCGCCGCCGGGGTACGGCGTGATCGCCGGGTAGCCGGGCAACCCGCGCGGCCACAGCGTGGTGGCCAGCGCGGCCGCGGCCGCGCCGCCGACCGCGTCCTTCACCGCCGCCTTGTCCAGCGCGTACTGCACGGCTCGGCGGCAGTGCGGGTTGTCGAACGGGGGCACCGTGGGCGGCATCGCCAGCATCCGCAGCGTGCCGGTGGTCGGGTCGTCGGCCCGGGCGGTGAGCGCCGGGTCGGCCAGCACCTGCGCCGCGGCGGCCGGCTGCAGCCCGCTGCCGGACACGTCCGCGTCGGCCTGGCCGGACAGCACCCGGCGGTCCCGCTCGGCCGGGACGATGTTGGTGGCCAGCTCGACCCGGTCCGGCAGCGCGAGCCGCACCGGGTCGGTCGCCTTGCTCCAGAACCGGTTCCGGGTGAACGCCAGCACGCCGTGCGCGTCCGGCCCGCTCACCAGGTACGGGCCGAGCGAGGCCGGGTGCGCGGCGTACCGCGTGCCCAGGTCACGGGCGGCCGGCACCGGCGTGGCGGTCGGCAGCGCCAGCACCTTGTCCCAGTCCGCGAACGGGCGCACCAGCCGGAACACGATCGTGCGCGTGTCCGGGGTGGCGATGCTGCGCAGCCCGAGGTGCCCCGGGGTGCGGTCGCGGTACGGCCCGTCGTACGGGGAGCCGCGGTCGTCCAGCAGCGTGACCAGCCAGGTCGGTCCGCCGGGGAGCACGTCCGAGGCGAACAGCCGCTCGATGCCGTACTTCACGTCCTGCGCGGTGACCGGTCGGCCGTCGTCCCAGCGCAGCCCCGGGCGCAGCTGGTAGGTCCAGGTGCGGCCGCCGTCGGTGGTCCGGCCGAGGCCGGTGGCGAGGTCGGGCACCACCTGCGCGCCGGCGTCCCCCGGCTTGGTGGCGTAGCTGACCAGCTGGCGGGTGTAGAGCCGCATCACGTTCCACACCCCGGGCGCGTACGACCGCGCCGGGT
>JBBWZH010000304.1:0-5975 GCA_039648995.1 Mycobacteriales bacterium | reverse complement strand
GCCGCGGTGAGCCAGGTGGCGTACTTGCCCTTGTTCAGGCCCTGGTACCACGGGTCGGTGAAGTCGGCGTCGGTGGACACCGCACCGCCGGAGACCAGGCCGCCCCAGTAGGAGGCGAGCTTCTTCGCACCGCTGTCGGCCACGTTGATGCTGACCCGGTCGGTGCTCGGGCTCGCGAACGGCCGGCCACCGGCCTGCCACAACAAGCCCATCCACACGGCGGGCTGGTTCGGCGCGAGGTTGGTCATGTACACCTTCGGGTCCGCGGCGTGCAGCGTGCGTGCCGCGGCGGCGAACTCGTCCCACGTCGTCGGCGGCGCGATGTGGTATTTGTCGAACAGGTCCTGCCGGTACAGCATGCCCATCGGGCCGGTGTCCTGCGGGATCGCCCAGACCTCGCCGCCCTTGCCGGTTACCTGACCCCAGGCCCAGTCGACGAACTTGTCCTTCAGCGCCGCCGCACCGTACGGGCGAAGGTCGAGCAGGCTCTTGGTGAGGGTGAACGTCGGAATGTACTGGAACTCGAGCTGCGCGACGTCGGGCGCGCCCGTGCCGGCCTTCAGCGCGGTACGCAGCTTCGTGTAGTGGGGTGTGCCCTGCCCGGCGTTGACGACCTTCACCTTGATCGCCGGATACTTCTGCTCGAACAGCGCCACCTCCTTCTCGATCTGCGGCACCCAGGTCCAGAAGGTCAGCTCGGTCGGCGTCTGCATCGCCTTGTCGATGTCGGCCTGGCTCGCGTTCTGCGATGGCTTGCCGGCAGCGTCGCTCGCACCCCCTCCGCTGCAGGCGGTCAGGCCGAGGCCGGTGACCATCGCCACGGCCAGCCATCTGGATGCGACCGAACGTCCGTGCCCGGTCATGTCTTCGACCACGGTGCGGTCATTACGTACTCCTCACGGGGCAGGGCGCAGTCGATGGTCCGGCGTCCACGCGGTCCTTCCCGGAACGCGGTACGTCGGCTGGACGGCTGCATGGTGTTGGCGAGCAGGTGGGCGACGGGATGGACCGGCCGCGCGCCGGCCTCGCGGCTGGGCGACCGACCATCGAGCGGGACGCGGCGGCGGCGCCGTCGACCGACGCGCTGGAGTCCGTAGGGGCGCCGGGGTTTCGGTGGTATCGCTACATCGGCCTCCTGATGGGATCGTCTGGCCGGTCGTCGGTCGGCGGCGGTGCGGTCGACTTGCGCACCACGAGTTCGATCGGCAGATCGTCGTGCTCCGGCGGTTCACCGCGACCATCGATCCGCTCGATGAGCAGGGCCAGCGCCCGGGCGGCCATCGTGGCGAAGTCCTGGCGGATCGTGGTCAGCGGAGGCGAGACATACGCCGCGACCGGTATGTCGTCGAACCCGACGACGCTGACCCGCTCCGGTACGGCCAGGCCGGCGTCGTTCAACGCGCGGATCACTCCGATCGCCATCTCGTCGTTGCCCGCGAAGACGGCGGTGACGCCGGCGGTGCGGGCCAGTGCCGCGCCCGCCGCGTAGCCTGCGGCGGGTGTCCAGTCACCGTCGAGCATCGGTGGCTCCAGGATGCCGCCAGCGGCCAGCGCGTTCCGCCAGCCGGACGCACGATCCCGCGCCGGACCGAAGCTCTGCGGGCCGGCCACATGCCACACGGTGCGGTGGCCAAGGCGGAGCAGGTGCTCGGTCGCGACCCGGCCGGCCGCGGTGCCGTCCAGACCGGTGATGTCGACCCACGGGCCTTCGAGCCCGGCCAGCTCGCCGAAACTGACGACCGGGACCTCGAGCCGCACGGCCTGCCCCTCGTCGATCGGCTCCGACAGCACGATGCCGTCGACGCCCTGGCCCAGCAGCGACTCGATCGCATCGGCGATGCCGCGCGGCTGGCCTTCAACGGTGCTGACGACACTCAACGAGTAGGCGGTATCCCGCACCGCCCGCTCCAGCTCGGCGAGCAGCGTCGCCGGGCCGTAGAGCGAGCTGCCCAGGCTGACCACGCCGATGCGCTGGAAGCGTCCCAGGTTGAGCGCCCGCGCCGCGGTATTGCGCCGGTATCCGAGCTGACGCGCGGCGTCCAGAACGCGGTTGCGGACGGCCGGGCTGACGTGCGGCTCGTTGTTCATGACGCGAGATACCGTCTTCTGCGACACGCTCGCCAGCCGGGCGACGTCGACCCCACCCGGGGGCCGACGCGCCGAACCGGAGCTGTCGGTCGGCGCGACTTCGGCCATGTCGTGGCTCCTCCCGGCCGGCGGGCTGCGGCGTAGGTCACACTGTCTACGTAGTCAACCTGCATGTCAACGGCTTGGACGACTGCGGCTCGACTGGCGAAACCTGCCGGTCACCCTCTCGATGCCGGCTCGATGCCCGTTACCGCACCGACTCGTGCCGCGGGCTCCACACTGGTGTGTCCGCATGCGGTGGGCGTCGGCTGGGTCCTGGTTCGGCGGGGGTGGGTGCGAGTGGTGTGGAGGATGCGGTGACCGGTGTCGAGCTCGGGGCGTCGTACTGGCCGGCCGACGCGGCTGAGCGGGTGTTGGAAACGACCTGTGGCGGGGTGTTGCGGGCGGCCGCCGAACGCGCCCCGGACGCGGTCGCGCTGGTGACCGGGGTGCCCGATCCGGCCGGACGACGCCGGATCAGCTACGCGGAGCTGCGCACCGAGGCTGAGCGTGCCGCGCGGGCGTTGCTCGGCCGTTTCGCGCCGGGTGAGCGGGTGGCGGTCTGGGCGCCGAACAGTCCACAGTGGGTGGTGTTGCAGTTCGGTGCGGCGCTGGCCGGGTTGACGCTGGTTACCGTCAACCCGCTCTATCGCGCTGAGGAACTGCGGCATGTGCTGGGCCAGTCCCAGGCGGCCGGCGTCTTCCTGGCACCCGAGGTGCGGGGAGTATCCACAGTGGACATTCTGGAGCGGGTCCGCCCGCAGCTACCCGCACTGCGGGACAGCGTGCTGTTCACCGACTGGGCCGGGTTCTGCGCGTCGGGCTCGCCGACGGAGCCGCTGCCCGAGGTCGACCCCGGCGAGCCGGCGCAGATTCAGTACACCTCGGGGACCACCGGCGTCCCCAAGGGTGCGGTCATCCATCACCGTGGTTTCACCAACAACGCCCGGTACGTCGCCGCCCAACTGGAGCTGGCCGCCGGGGAGGTGATGGTCAACCCGATGCCGCTGTTCCATACCGCCGGCTCCGGCGCCTGCACCCTCGGTCCGATGCAGGCGCAGGCAACCCAGGTGCTGATGCCGTTCTTCGACCCGGCGTTGCTGCTGGCGCTGACCGAGAGCGAACGCGGCGCGATCTTCGGCGGGGTGCCGACGATGCTGTACGCCGCGCTGGACCATCCGGACTTCGCCGGCCGGGATCTGTCCTCGGCGCGGCTGGGTTTCGCCGGTGGTGCGCTGGTGCCGCCGCAGCTGGTCCGCCGGGTACGGCAGGAACTCGGCATCCCGTTCGCGATCGTCTACGCGCAGACCGAGGCCTCACCGGTCATCACCGGTACCCGGCCCACCGACAGCCCTGAGGACCAGGCCGAGACCGTCGGCCGGCCGTTCCCGCGGACCGAAGTCAAGATCGTCGACCCGGTCACGGGGCACACCACGGCGCTCGGCGAGATCGGCGAGATCTGCACCCGCGGGTACCACGTGATGACCGGATACTTCGACAACCCCGACGCCACCGCCGAAGCCATCGACCCCGACGGCTGGCTGCACACCGGCGACCTCGGCTCGATGGACACCCGGGGATACTGCCGGATCGAGGGCAGGCTCAAAGAGATGATCATCAGAGGTGGCGAGAACATCTACCCCCGGGAGATCGAGATGGTGCTGCTCGGCCACCCGGCGGTGGCCGACGTCGCCGTCGTCGGCATCCCCGACCCACGCTGGGGCGAGCAGGTAGCCGCCTTCATCCGGCCGACCCCCGGCTGCGCACCGGCCGAGGCCGACCTGAACGCGTTCTGCCGCGACCGGCTCGCCGGCTTCAAGGTGCCACGGCTCTGGCAACTACTGGACACCTTTCCGATGACCGCCTCCGGCAAGGTCCAGAAATTCGCGCTGCGTGAACGCTTCCAAGCCGGCACCGGGCAGCCACCAACCACGACCGGCTGAACCACACAATCCCACCGGTCCACCCCGGCGCGCCGGCCTCGATCAGCCGCACGCAGGTGCCCTGCGCCTGCACGGTCGGCCCGGCGGTGTCGGAGGCCGGAGCCAGGCCGCTGCAGCCGAGTTGGTCGGCAAGCTCGGTCAGCGAGCCGGCCGTGACCGGGGTCGGCGGCGCGCTGGAGCCGGTCGGGCTGGAGCTCTGGTCACCGCCGGAGGAGCAGCCGGCGGCCGACAGCAGGACGGCGGCAAGCACCGCGGCGAGGACCGGAAGCCGGCAGACCGGACGGCCACGGCGAAGCGGGCGGGGTGCGGACACCCGCATGGTGTCGCGTACATCGAGGACCTCGGTCGCTGGGCTACCGGATCGCGCCGCCTCCGGCCGGCTTCGACAGTTGGCTGGCGTATTGGCGTGGTCAGGCGCTGGCGATGTCCCTGCCTGGCATCGGCTCGGCGAGCGCTGTCCGCCATGCGGGCGCCCCGAAGGGGTCAGCAAAGTACTGTGTCTCGTGTGCCACGTGCTCTTGAGCGAACTCCATGATGCTCACCGAGTAGGTGGGTGCACCGTCGTACGTGACGACACACTCGCTCACCCACAGGTTCCCGCTGCCGAGGACGCGCAGGACGGTGAAGTGCCGACTGGCGGGATGACCGCCGCGCTGGGCCGAAATCGTCGCGCGGCCCCGGAACCGCTCCCCCGACTGGGGATAGTCGAGGATCGCGTCCGCCGCGTAGATCGCATGCTCGGCCTCGGTGTCGCCGCTTTCGGATGCCCGCCAGTGTTCCTCGATCGCGGCCCTGGTCCGGGTATCCGGATCCATCGCATCGTCCCTTCCGCAAGCTGGGGGAGCGGCGACGATATGGACAGTCCGGACCGGCCGCAACTCGTCCAAAACATGCTCTGGTCGGCGGCTGGTGCGGCGGGTTGCTGACCATGCTCGGCGACGTCCTGGGACTGACCGTGCACGCCGGCGCCGCGGCGCTCGGGTTGTCGGCGCTACTGCTCGCCTCGGTGACGGCGTTCACCGTCCTGAAGATCGTCGGCGCGGTGTATCTGCTGTGGCTGGCGGTGCGGATGCTGTGGTCGGCAAGGGGTTCGCGTCGCGCACCGGTGGCCGGCGAGGCGGCGGGGGTGCCCGTTCGGCGGTCGGCGTACCTGCGGCAGGGATTGCTGTCCAACGCGCTCAACCCGAAGGTGGCGCTGTTCTTCGTCACCTTCCTGCCCCAGTTCCTGTCCGCCGACAGCGGCGCACCGCGGGCGCAGGCACTGCTGCTGTCGGGAATCTTCGGCACGCTCTATCTGGCCTGGTTCGGCCTGTACGTCGCGGCGGTCGACCGACTCGGTCGCTGGCTGCGGCGGCCGCGCGTCACAACGCGCATCGAGCAGGTCACCGGACTGGTCCTGGCCACCGTCGCCGTCCGGCTGGCAACCGCCAGCCACTGACCTCGAAGCGCACGACTCTGCAGAAGGAAGAAGACACCATGGACACCATCCCGCTTCGGACCGCCTACCGCGCGCTGCTGGACGCCGCGGCCACGGTGGCTGACTCTCGCGACACGAGCCCTGAACCGCCGACCGGCGAATGGAACGCCGACCAGATTCTGGCGCACATCGCCCTCATCAACGCGGCCACCATCACCGCCGCCTCGTCGGTCGCTTCGGGAGCGATCACGACCTACGACAACCGCATAGCCCTCGACACCTGGACCATCGAACGGGTCACCGCGCTCGCCGGCGGCAACGTGGGGCTCCGGGAACGCATCCGCCTCCAAGCAGACGCCCTCTGCGTACTCGGCGGGCCGGTGCTGAGCGAGGCCGAACTCGATACACCGGTGCCCACCTTGCTGCTGTCCAAAGACACTGTCCTGATCGATCAGCCGCTGCCGCTGAGAGACATCATCACGGGCCTC
>JBBWZH010000263.1:0-16671 GCA_039648995.1 Mycobacteriales bacterium | reverse complement strand
GAGCCCTGCCCGTCATAGTTGATCGACGCGCCGGAGCAGGCGGCCTCGTAGCCCGACTTCCAGGCGTTGAACGCGGGCTTCTGAGCGCTCGATCCGGCCGCGGTGAATGAGCCTGAAGCGCAGTCCGAAACGGTGCCCCCGTTGGCGCTCGACCCCCCGGTGGCCTGGCCACCGGTGGTGCCTGAAGTGTCATCGGAGCCGCATGCGGCCAGCGCGAGCGCACCCGCGACGAGACCGGCGAGGATGATGCCGGGTCGCTGGAGCTTCACGTAATTTCCCTCCGGGGAGATGCGGAGAATTGATCCGCCGGCGTTCGCCGCGGACGACCGCACGTTATGGAGACCAGGTTGCGCGACTGCCCAGGCACGGTGAACGGACGCTGAACATGCCGCGACGTGATCAATACCGTTACATCGCTAGCCGGTAACGGTTCGGTGAACGGTTCCGTTGCGCTCAGTGGTTCCCGCGCCGGTACTGCACGTCCACGTCCCAGCGGGTGAAGCCGAGCCGTTCGTACAGGCGTAGCGCGGGCGGGTTGCTCTCGTCCACGTACAGCATCACCTGGGCGAGACCGCGGCTACGAAGGTAGCGCAGGCCGGCTACGGTCAGTGCCGGGCCGAGGCCGAGGCCCTGCGCCGCCGGGTCCACGCCGAGCACGTAGACCTCGCCGATCGGGGCGTGGTCGTGCCTGCCGTCGCTGGACTTGCCGCCGTGCACCTTGGTCCAGTGGAAGCCGATCAGTTCGGGGCCGGCCGCGCCGGGCCGCTCGGCGAGCAGGAAGCCGGCCGGGTCGAACCAGGGCTCCCGCTCGCGCACCTTGATGTCGTCCAGCGTCCAGCCGCCCTGGTCCGGGTGGCTGGCGAAGGCGCGGTTGTTCACCGCGACCCAGGCGGCCTCGTCCGCGCCGACCACGAACGGCCGGAGCGTGACGCCGGCGGGCATCGGGGCATCGGGCAGCCGGGCCAGCAGCGACCGGCGCAGCTGCCAGAGGACGCGCTCCTGCACGTAGCCGTGGCCGCGGGCCAGCGCCTCGGCGCCCGCGTGCCGGCCGTGCGCCCACAGCCGCAGCCGGCCGTCGGGGCTGGTCTCCTCCAGCGCGCCCACCAGCGCGGCACCGACGCCGTGCCGGCGGTGCCCGGGGTGCACCGCCAGCTCCGCGGCCGAGCCGTTGACCAGGTCGGTGCTGTCCAGGTGCGCGTAGCCGACGAGGGTCGGGCCGAGGTAGGCGAGCAGGTTGCGGGCATCCCGGTCGCCGCCGTGCCGCAGGTGCAGCAGCACGTGCTCGGAGACCGGGGTGGTGCCGTCCGCGTCGGCGGCCGCGTCGACCAGGGCCAGCACCGCGCGCAACTGGTCGGCGTCCAGTTGGTGCAGCGGGACGACGTGCACAGACTCAGCCGCCGTGGTCACCGGCCGACCGTAGCCTGCCGGCCGGCCACCGGCTCGCCAGGAGAGCGGGCCGGCGGCTCGGCAGCCGGCCCACCACCGGGCGGCTCAGCGTGCCTGCCGGGCGCCGGCTCGCCAAAGCCGGCCGGCCGGTGGCCCGGCGGTCGGCCGGCCACCGGCGGCTCAGCCGACCGGGATCGGCGAGCCTTCCACCGGGGCGGTCGGGGGTTGCCGGACGAACTTGTAGCCGACGTTGCGGACGGTGCCGATCAGCTGCTCGTTCTCCAGGCCGAGCTTGGCCCGCAGCCGGCGGACGTGCACGTCGACCGTGCGGGTGCCGCCGTAGTAGTCGTAGCCCCAGACCTCCTGCAGCAGCTGCGCCCGGGAAAAGACCCGGCCGGGGTGCTGGGCCAGGAACTTCAGCAGCTCGAACTCCTTGTAGGTGAGGTCGAGCGGCCGGCCGCGCAGCCGGCAGGTGTACGTGGTCTCGTCGATGGCCAGGTCACCGGCGCGGATCACGCCGCCCTCGCCGGGCGCCGAGGCCGCCGCGCGGCGGGTGGCCGCGAGCCGCAGCCGCGCCTCCACCTCGGCCGGGCCGGCGGTGTCCAGCAGCACGTCGTCGATGCCCCAGTCGGCGCTGACCGCCGCCAGCCCGCCCTCGGTGAGCACAGCGAGCACCGGCGCGGGTACCCCGGCGGTCTGCAGCAGCCTGGTCAGGCCGCGCGCCTCGGCGAGGTTGTGCCGGGCGTCGACCAGTACGACGTCGCCGGGCGGGTTGTCGAGCAGCACGGTCACATCGGGTGTGACGACCCGGACCTGGTGGGCCAGCAGGCCCAGCGCCGGCATCACCTCGGTGGTGGGCTGCGATGCGGCGGTCATCAGCAGAAGATCCACGCAGGGCTCCTCTCCGGCCTTCCCGGGGTATGCGAAACGGGACCCATCGCGTCGCCTCGCTGCGGTGTCGCTGCATCCTGGAGGCGCCGTCGCCTGGATCCCGTCGGTGGAGACACTATCCCACGTGACGTCCGCGAGTCTGCCCCCCGTGGGCGCAATCACTACTCCGGGTGCTGGTCAGCTACTACATGTTGTTACCAGCGACGGGCTGCG
This sequence comes from Mycobacteriales bacterium, assembly GCA_039648995.1. Classification (GTDB taxonomy): domain Bacteria; phylum Actinomycetota; class Actinomycetes; order Mycobacteriales; family CADCTP01; genus JBBWZH01. Next base: position 14,181 of record JBBWZH010000263.1, on the reverse strand, counting down.
GCTGGCCGGCCGGCACTTCCCGCCGCGCCCGTCCGCCGCCATGCCCGACCTGGCGTTCGTGCTGTGTCACGGGTTCACCGGGTCCACCCGCCGGCCGGCGATACACCGGCTGGCGATCCGGCTGACCCGGTACGGCGGCGTGGTCGCGCTCGACTTCCGCGGCCACGGCGGCTCGGCCGGCCTGTCGACCGTCGGCGACGCCGAGGTGCTGGACGTGGACGCGGCGGTCGGCTGGGCCAGATCCCGTTATGCCCGCTGCGCGACGATCGGGTTCTCGATGGGCGGTTCGGTGGTCCTGCGGCACGCGGCCGGCGCCGCCACCGCGACCGGGCTGGTGCCGGCCCATCCGGTGGAGGCGGTGGTCAGCGTGAGCGCGCCCAGCCGCTGGTTCATCCGGGACACCGTGCCGATGCGCCGGGTGCACTGGCTGGTCGAGACGAGGGTGGGCCGGCTCGCGGCGGCGACCGTGATGCGCACCCGGCTGCACCCGCGCTGGGCGGCCGTGCCGGCGACGCCGGTCGAGGTGATCCACCGCATCCCGCCCACCCCGCTGCTGCTCGTGCACGGCGACCGGGACGCCTACTTCCCGGTGGAGCACGCCGCCGCGCTCGCGGCGGCCGCCGGCGCCGGCGCGGAGCTCTGGCTGGAACGCGGCTTCGGGCACGCCGAGGCCGCGATCACCCCGGCGCTGCTGGACCGCATCGCCGGCTGGGTCCAGGCCCGGGTCGCCGCCGACCCGTCTGGCACGATTTCGTCGTGAGCCGCCATTCCGTCCGTGCCGACCCCGAGAGCCGGGCCCGGGTGGAGCACGTCGCCGCGGCCGGCATGGCGTTGGGCGCGACCGCCCTGCTGTCGTTGTCCGCGCAGTTCGGCCGGAGTTGGCTGGCCCTCGGGCTGGCGGTGCTGCAGGCGCTGCTGGTGGTCGCCTGGATCGTCGGCACCGGGCTCCCCGGCCGTATCGGCGGGCTGCTGATCGGCGCCGCCGCCGCGGCTGCCGCCGACGCGACGCTGCTGGTCAAGCAGCCGGCCACGCTGTCCGCGCTGCTCGGCGTGCTCGCGCTGTGCTTGCCGGCGCTGCTGGTGCACCAGTTGGCCCGGGGCGTGGTGCGGGTGCGGGTGACCGAGTCGCTGTCCGGGGTCACCGTGCTGTGCACCGCGGTGGCCGCGCTGGCCGCGCCGCTGGCGCTGGCCCGGGCGGTGGACGGGCCGCGGCTGGTGTCCGCGGCGGTCGTCGCGGCCGGGGTGGCGGTGGTCGCCTGCCACCTGGTCGACACCGTGCTGCCGGTGCCGCGGCTCAGCGCGGAGGTGCCGCACGGCCTGCTCGGCGTGGCGGTCGCGGTCGGCGCCGGCGCGGTGGCCGGTGCCGGGCACGCCGCCGGCGACGCCACGCTCGGCCCGGTCGGCGGCGCCGGGCTGGGGGCGCTGGTGGCCGCCGTCGCCGCGCTGGTCGCGGTCGGCGTCGGCTACATCGCGCAGACGGTGGAGCCGCTGCCGGTGCCGCTGGCCCGGCTCGCGCTGCCCTACCTGCGGGTTGCGCTGCCGCTCGCGTTCAGCGCCCCGGTCGGCTACCTGCTCGCCCTCTACGTCACGGGTTGAGCGCACCGGCGGGGCGGCGGCGGCCGGGTTGTGATTGGCAACCATGGCAAGCTGGGTAACCGTGTCGAGCATGCGCCGCTTGCTGATCGCAGTCGTCATCCTGCTGGGGCTGCTGGTCGTGCTCGACCGGGTCGCGGTGGTGCTGGCGAACCGCGCGGTGGCCAAGCAGATCCGGTCCGAGATGGAACTGCGGGGCGACCCGTCGGTGCACATCTCCGGCTTCCCGTTCCTCACCCAGGCGGTCCGCGGCCGGTACCGGGACGTGCATGTGCAGATCCCGGCGGTGACGTCCGGCGCGTTGCGGAACATCAACGTGGACTCCCGGCTGCACGGCGTGCGCGCGCCGCTCCGCGACCTGGCCGGCGGCACGGTGGACCGGGTGCCGGTGGACGAGATCAGCGGCAGCGTGCTGGTGCACTACGACGACCTGGCCCGGGCCAGCGGCATCCCGGGGCTGACGATCCGGCCGGTGAGCGGGGGCCTGCAGGTCTCCGCGCAGGAGCAGGTGCTCGGTCAGCGGATCGCCGCGTCCGGGCTGGCGCACATCACCGTGCGGAACGACGACCTCGTGGTGACCGCGCAGGACGTCCAGGTGAACGGCATCCCCGCGCCGCCGGCGCTGGTGGCCGAGGTCACCCGGCGGCTCAGCTTCCCGGTGTCGACGGGGCGGTTGCCGCTGGCCCTGCGCATCACCGGCGTGACCACCGGGGCGGACGCGCTGTCGGTCAGCGCCGAGGCGCGGGACGTGGTGCTGCGCCGGGGCCTGGTCGCGGGCGTCACCTGAACCGCGCACACTGGTCGGCGTGGTCGGTGTCGTGCTGGTGGTCGCGGTCCTCGGGGTGAGCACCGCCGCCGGGCTGCTCTGGCAACGCCGGTCCGGGCGGGTCCGGCCGGCAGCGCCCGCCTCGGAGCCGGTCGACCCGGCGGTGCTGGCCGCGCTCGGCGTCGACCCGGCCGGCGCGCCGGTCACCCTGCTGCAGTTCTCGTCCGCGTTCTGCCAGCCGTGCCGGGCCACCCGCCGCGTGCTCGGCGAGGTGGTGGGGCTGCTGCCCGCGGTACGGCACGTCGAGGTGGACGCCGAGTCGCACCTGGACGCGGTCCGCGCCCTGGGCATCCTGCGCACGCCGACGGTGCTGGTGCTCGACTCGGCCGGCCGGGTGGTCAGGCGGGCCAGCGGCCAGCCCCGGGTGCCGGACGTGATCGCCGCCGTCGCCCCGCACCTGCCCTGAGCACCGTCGCCCGTGAACGCCGTCGCCGGGCGGACCGCGCGGACTCCGGGCCGGCTCCGGACAGACTCCGCGCAGACCCGGCGATCACCGGTGCGGGCCGGCGACGAGGCGACCATCCGGGCCTTCCGGACGGACCCTTCGCGGGCCCGGCCGCGGCTCATTCCCGCTGGTACCCTGCTGGCCATGGGGCCGCTGCTGACCCAACGCCGCGCGGTGGATCTGTGCCGCGTGGGCAGCTGCCTGTGTCAGGTCCCCTGACCGCGGCGGCCATCCCTCGCCGCTGACCTCCTGACCACTCGGATGGTCCGCGCCAGGCGCCGCCGCACCGCCGCGATGCCCGACGCTTCCCTCCCGTCAGGAGCCGGCAGATGTTCATAGACCCACGAGGCGCCCGGTTCGCCGCCTGGATCACCACGATCGTTCTGATCGCCGTCCTCGTCACCGGCAGCGGCTTGCTGCTGGCCGGGCAGGCGGCCGTCTTCGCCGTCGGCGCGCTGGCCGGGATGCGCTGGTCGCCGTACGGGCTGATCTTCCGCTACCTGCTCGCGCCCCGCCTCGGCCGCCCGGCCGAGCTGGAACCGGCCGCGCCGCCGCGGTTCGCGCAGGCCGTCGGGCTGCTGTTCGCGGTGGTCGGCGCCGTCGGCTACCTCACCGGGGTGACCGTGCTCGGCGCCGCGGCCGCCGCCGCCGCGCTCGCGGCGGCCTTCCTCAACGCGGCGTTCGGCTTCTGCCTGGGCTGCGAGCTGTACCTGATTCTCCGGCGGGCGCTGCCCGCGAACCACACCACCAAGGGAGTTACCGCATGAGCCGCGCAGACGTACTGGTCAGCGCCGAGTGGGCCGAGCAACACCTCGGCCAGCCCGGCATCGTCTTCGTCGAGGTGGATGAGGACGTGAGCGCCTACGACAAGGGCCACATCTCCGGTGCCGTGAGGCTGGACTGGAAGAAGGAGCTGCAGGACCAGGTCGTCCGTGACTTCGTCAACAAGGAGCAGTTCGAGAAGCTGCTGTCGGCCAAGGGCATCAGCAACGACGACACGGTCGTGCTGTACGGCGGCAACAACAACTGGTTCGCCGCGTACGCGTACTGGTATTTCAAGCTGTACGGCCACCAGGACGTGAAGCTGCTCGACGGCGGCCGGAAGAAGTGGGAGCTGGACTCCCGCCCGCTCACCGAGGACGTCACCACCCGGGAGCCGACCGACTACCACGCCGCCGACCAGGATCTGTCGATCCGCGCGTTCCGGGACGAGGTGCTGGCCGCGATCGGCACCCAGAACCTGGTCGACGTGCGCTCGCCGGATGAGTTCGCCGGGCGGCTGCTGGCCCCGGCGCACCTGCCGCAGGAGCAGTCGCAGCGGCCCGGCCACATCCCGACCGCGGTGAGCGTGCCGTGGGCGAAGGCGGCCAATGAGGACGGCACGTTCAAGTCGGACGAGGAGCTGCGCACCCTGTACGCCGGCGCCGGCCTGGACAGCAGCAAGGACACGATCGCCTACTGCCGGATCGGCGAGCGCTCCAGCCACACCTGGTTCGCGCTGCACGAACTGCTCGGCGAGCCGAACGTGAAGAACTACGACGGCTCCTGGACCGAGTACGGCTCGCTGGTCGGCGTGCCGATCGAGAAGGAGGCCTGAGCCGTGTGCGGCGCGCCGGCCCAGGAGGCCGTGCTCGACGAGACCCTGCCGGTGAGCGTCGACCCGGCCACCGCGACCGTGATCCAGGGCCGGGTGCTGCGCGGCGGTGAGCCGGTGCCGGCCGCCTACGTCCGGCTGCTGGACGGGTCCGGCGACTTCACCGCGGAGGTGATCTCCAGCGCGACCGGCGTGTTCCGGTTCTTCGCCGCGCCCGGCCGGTGGACGGTGCGGGCGCTGGCCCCGGGCGCCTCCGGCGAGCAGGCGCTGGACGCGAAACTGGGCTTCACCACCACCGACGTCACCCTCGGCTGAAGCCGGCGCTGGCCAGGTCAGGCGGTCACCCGTTTGGGTGGCTGCCTGACCCTTGTGCGGGCAGGTGGTTGACGCGGCCGCGCGTCCTAGGTCATCTAGACCCGTGAGCCCGCGCGGGCGGCCCCGTTGGACCCTTGCGCCCGCAGGTCGAGGAGGAGCCGGCAATGGCTGATACACCCACGCTGCTGGGGAGGACCGCCACCACCGCGCGCAACCTCGGGCTGGCCGCGCTGGCGGCGACGCTGGTGTCGACCTGGCTGCTCACCCCCGGCAACGCAGCCGGCAAGGACGCGTTCTACGGGATGGTGATCGAGCCGCAGGTGGAGGTCGACAAGGCCATCCCGCGGCTGTCCGACCTCGGCGTGCACACCGTCCGCCTGCAGATGGACGTGAAGGACTGGGGCCAGCCCAAGGTGAACACCGGCGCGCCGGCGTACGACGCCGCGCTGGCCCAGGCCGGCCCGCTGAACCACGAGGGCTTCCAGATCATCCTGCGGATCAACAGTGAGGGCGGCGCGATGCCGTCGTACGTCCGGGCCAGGGCGCTGTTCCGGTGGTTGCTGACCCGGCCGGGCGCGAACGTGGTGGACGTGTTCGAGATCATGGGCCCGGTCACCGAGAACGCCAGCGACGCGGACGCGTACAGCGGCGCGCTCTCCCTCGACCAGCAGGCGCACCGGTACGTCGACGGGCCGTTGCGGGCGGCCGCCGAGGTCTTCCACCGGGCCGGCAAGAAGGTGCTCGGCGCCGCGTTCACGCCGATGCAGCAGGTCGCGAGCTTCGACACCCGCGGCACCGACACGGTCGCGGTCACCCAGGCCTACCTGCGCGCCGGCTATCTCGGCCGGGTCGACTACGCCGGCCTGGAGCCGACGCTGGGCACCCCGACCGCGCAGGTGGACTGGGTGCGGGTGGTGGGCAAGCTGTTCGCCCCGAAGAAGGTGTGGATCAGCCAGTGGGAACTGGACCGCGCGTCCTACCCCGACCCGGCCCAGTACGCGGCGGCGATGAGCCGGACGGTCACCCCGCTGCACGACCTGGTCTCGGTGGTCTGCTACCAGTCGTTCACCCCGGGCCCGAATTCGTACGGCGTGGTGCTGCCGGCGTTCTCCGGCTACCGCGCGGTGCAGCCGGCGTTCAACACGTACCGGGGCTGGCCGAAGCGCTGAACCTCAATACACCAGCGCCTGGGCGCCGTCGGCGAGCGCTTCCTCGACGAACGCCTGCGCGCCGGCGATGCGTACCCCGGGCAGCACGTCACCCGGGCCGATGCCGCGCCGGGCGGCGCACTGCGTACACAGCGTGACCGTGCCGCCGGCCAGCACCGCGGCCAGCAGGTCGGCCAGCGGCGCCGCCTCGGCCAGCTCGAACGTCTCGGCGCGGCCGGGCAGCGCGAACCAGGCCGACTCGCCGGTCAGCCACAGCGAGACCGGCGCGCCGGCGGCCACCGCGACCGCGGCCACCGTGAACGCCTGGCCGCACCGTTCCGGAGCGTCCGCCCCGGCCGTCGCTTTCACCACCAGCGCGCGAGTCACGTCGGCGAGCCTACGGCGGCCTGGGTATCCTCGCCGCGTGGTGGCGACCGGGTCGGTGGTGGTGCTGGTCGCGGCGTTCGTCGCGGCCACCTGGCTGTGCGGTTGGGCCGGCTACCGGCTGCTGGTCGGCAAGCGGTGAACGGCGCCGCCGACCTGCCGATCCCGCCCGACTCCGCCGATCTGCGGGTCGGCCCGGACCTGCACCCGTCGCTGCTGCCGCTGCTGCCGCTGGTCGGCACCTGGCGCGGCACCGGCAAGGGCGGCTACCCGACGATCGACGACTTCGAGTACGGCCAGCAGGTGCGGTTCGCCCACGACGGCCGGCCGTTCCTGAGTTACGAGTCGCGCGCCTGGCTGATCGGCCCGGACGGCGAGGTGCTCCGGCCGGCCGGTCGCGAGGTCGGCTACTGGCGGGCCGGCGCGACCCCGGATGAGTTCGAGGTGCTGCTGGCCCACCCGACCGGGCTGGTCGAGGTCTACAACGGCGAGGTCCGCGGCGCCGTGCAGTGGGAGCTCAGCACCGACGTGGTGGCACGGACGGCGACCGCCAAGGAGGTCACCGGCAACCACCGGCTGTACGGGATCGTCGAGGGCGACCTGCTCTACGCGGTCGACATGGCCGCGGTCGGCCAACCGCTCAGCCCGCACCTGTCCGCCCGGCTCACCCGCGTCGGCGGCTGACCCCGGCCGCCGGCCCGGCGGCGGCCGCGGGCGGCGCCGGTTCCGGCATCCGGGGCGGATCCCGATCTTCGGGATTGATCACGCTTTGTGACGGAACTCGCTCGCGTGATAGGAAGACTCGGTGACGGCTCCCGGGGCGCGTGCGATCGGCCTCGCGATGGTGGCCGCCACGGCGCTGGCGGTCGCGGCCTGCGGGCATTCGGCGGGCACGTCCGGCACGCCGGCGGCGGCCAGCCCCACTCCGGATCAGGCGGCCGCGCAGCGGTTGCGCGGCGCGCTGCTGACCGCGGCCGAGTTGCCGCTCGGCTTCCAGCAGCAGGACAGTGCCGAGGCCAGCGCGATCGGCTGTGCCGATATCGACGGCGCCTACCTCGCCAAGGGCGTCACCGCGCGGGCGGCGGCCTCGTTCGCGCACGCGATCTCGCAGGCCTTCGTGAACGAGACGATCGCGCTGCAGCCGGGGCAGGCGGCGGCCAGCCTCATCGCGTTCGGCCGGGCGACCGCCGAGTGCGCCACGTTCGCCGGCGAGTACGGCGTGACCTACCGGGTCGTCGGGCTGCCCGGCATGGGCCGGTACGGGGACGCGACCGCGGCAGTACGCGTCACCTCCACCGAGCGGGAGGCCCGGCCGGTGGATCTGGTCGCCGTCCGGCTCGGTGACATGGTGGTGATCGTCGCGAACGCGGAGGCCGGCAAGGTCGACAGCGGCCTCACGAAGACCGTGGTCGCGCGGGCGATCGACAAGGCCCGCCGCCTCGGCTGACCGGGCGGAACCGCCGCTGGCCGCACCGTGGGGTTCCAGGGGGCTCGGCCCCCTGGGTCGGCATGGAGCGAACTGGGCTCGAGCCGTCCGCGAGCAGGGTTCACCCTGGGCGGGTGGGCCGGGCGGAACCGCCGCTGGCCGCACCGTGGGGTTCCAGGGGGCTCGGCCCCCTGGGCTGGCATGGAGCGAACTGGGCTCGAGCAATCCGCGAGCAGGGTTCACCCTGAGCGCGTCCGGAAACGAGGACGACCCCCGAGCACACCGCGCCACGAGTGGCGGGACCGGCTGGACTAACCGGCGGCTCGGGGGTCCGGTGACTGCCTGGGAATCGCCGCGCCGCCCTACGGCGGCCGTTGGCTAACCCAAGGCCCTCGATGGTAGAGCGGCTAGCTGGCAGACACCTCACGTGTCCAAGGACTATGCAACTCTGGACCACCTCCTTCCTCGTGTACCGACGACCCTACGGGCGCCGCAGGCCCTCCGCAACGAAGATTCTCGCGAGGTTCGAGGCGGCTCCCGCCCGGCCCCGCGCGGGCCGGGCCGGCGGATGCCTACAGGCCGGCGGCGGCCTGCAGCCGGGCGGTCAGCTCGGCCGGCGCCCGGCGGGCGACGCCGTCGATCTCGATCACCTCGACCACCAGCCGGATGCTGGAAACCAGCCAGACCCCATCGGCGGCGTGCAGGTCCGCGACGGTGCCGGTGTCGGTGCGGACGGCCGGGGCGGACGGCTCGGCGGCGAGCCGGTCGGCCAGGGCGCGCACGGTGGTGCCGTCCAGGATGCCCAGCGGGTCCGGCGGCGGCGTGTGCAGCACCCCGCCGGCGGCCCAGAGCACCGACGCGGTCGGCCCCTCCAGCAGGCCGCCGTCGGTACTGACGAAGATCGCGTCATCGGCCCCGACGGATCTGGCGTGCCGCAGCGCCGCCATGTTCAGCGCGTACGAGGTCGTCTTCACCCCGGCGAGCAGCCAGGGCGCGCCGGCCGCGGCGTCCGCGGGCATGCCCCGGCTGAGCGTGACGGCGCGGACCCCGTCCCGGCGGTGCCGGGCGATGTGCGCGGGCACCGGCGACATGATCGCGTACCCGGTCGGCCGCGGGGCGTCCGCGAACCCCTCCGGCCCGCGGGTGAGCACCAGCCGCAGCACCGCCTCGCCGGGCTGCCCCCAGGCGGCCAGCACCTCGCCGATCAGCGCCCGCCACGCGGTCAGGTCGGGAGCCGGCAGGTCGAGCCGGGCCGCCGAGCGGGCGAGCCGGGTCAGGTGCGGGTCCAGCCGGTCCAGCCGGCCGCGGTCGGCGTCGACCACCCGGATCGACTCGAAGCAGCCGTCGCCGCGCAGCACGCCGAGGTCGTCGGCGCGCAGCACCGGGCCGGTTGGGTCGGTCAGGCCGACGCCGAGGACGCCGAGGACGCGATCGGTCACGGCGGCGAGAATAGGGCGCCGGTCGCTGGGCCGCCCGGGAATGCCAGCCCCGGCCGAGGCGATACTGGTCACGTGACCTCCACGTTGGCCCCGTCCCCGCTGCTGGCCCGGCCCGGCGCGGTCGCCGGCTCCGGCCCTGACGCCGCGGTGCCGCTGCACTACGGCGACCCGATCCGGGAGCAGCGGGCGCTGGAGAACGGGGTCGGCTGGGTCGACCGCGGCAACCGCGGTGTGGTCGCGGTGCCCGGGGCCGACCGGCTCTCCTGGCTGCACAGCATCACCGCCCAGCACCTGTCGGCGCTGCCCGACGGAGCGGGCACCGAGGCGCTGGTGCTCTCCCCGCACGGACACGTCGAGCACCACCTGCTGGTGGCCGAGTCGGCCGGCGGCACCTGGCTGGACGTCGAGCCGGGCACCGTGCCTGAGCTGCTCGGATACCTGGAGTCGATGCGGTTCATGCTCCGGGTCGAGCCGCGCGACGCGAGCGCCGAGCTGGCCGTGCTGAGCCTGGTCGGGCCCGAGGTGCCGGCGGCGCTGACCGCCGCCGGCCTGCCGGTGCCGGCCACCCCGTACGCGGTCGAGCCGACGCCCGGCGGCGGCCTGGTCCGCCGGATGCCGTGGCCCGGCGCCGACGCCGCCGACCTGCTGGTGCCCCGGGCCGGCCTGGTCGCGGCGGCCGACCGGCTCACCGCCGCCGGGGCGACCGCGGCCGGCACCTGGGCGTACGAGGCGCTGCGGGTGGCTGGCCGGCGACCGCGGCTGGGCTTCGAGACCGACCACCGGACGATTCCGCACGAAGTGGGCTGGATCGGCGTGGCGGTGCACCTGGACAAGGGCTGCTACCGCGGCCAGGAGACCGTCGCCCGGGTGCAGAACCTCGGCCGGCCGCCGCGCCGGCTGGTGCTGCTGCACCTGTCCGGTGAGTCGGAGCGGCTGCCCGAGCCGAAGGCGGCGGTGCTGCTGGACGGCCGCGCGGTCGGCTTCGTCGGCACCGCGGTACGCCACCACGAGCTGGGGCCGATCGCGCTGGCGCTGGTCAAGCGGGTGGTGCCGGACGACGCGGCGCTGCTGGTGGGCGACCAGCCGGCGGCCATCGACTGACCGCCGGCCGGACGCGGCCCAGGTTGGGGACACGCGCCGTGCCTGTGGATGACCGCCGCCGCCGGCCCGGCCGGCGTGCCACGATCGCAGCATGACCGTGCCAGCCCGGCGGCCCTCCTCGCTCCGCTCCGCGGCGCCCCGGACGGCACCTGCGATGCTCACTCGGAAGGCCGCCTCATGATCGCCCGCACCCTGATCACCGTCGCCCCGACCGGAGCCGAGTCCGCGAAGGCTGAGGTACCGGCGCTGCCGGTCACGCTGGACGAACTGGTCGACACCGCGCGTTCCTGCGCCGCGGCGGGGGCCGGCGTGATCCATGTGCACATCCGGGACGCCGCGGCACGGCCTACGCTCGACCTCGGCCGGCTGCGGGCCACCGTGGCGACGCTGCGGGTGGAGACCGACCTGATCGTGCAGCTGTCCTCGGGCGGCGCGGTGACCGACCCGGAGGCCGACCGGCTGGCCGTGCTGGACGCCGAGCCGGACGCGGCCAGCTGCACGATGGGGACGGTCAACTTCGGCACCGACGTGTTCCTGAACCGCTGGGAGTTCATCGTCGAGCTGCACCGGCGGATGCGCGAGCGCGAGATCGTCCCCGAGTACGAGATCTTCGACCTGGGCCACCTCGCCGCCCTGCACCGGCTGCTGGACAAGCACGGCCCGCCGTACGGCGGCCACGTGCACTGCGACCTGGTGATGGGCGTGCCGGGCGGGATGCCGGGCACCGTGCAGGCGCTGGCCGCGGCCGTGCAGATGCTGCCGGCCGGCGCCACCTTCTCCGCGACCGGCGCGGGCCGGGCGACCATGCCGGTGCTGCTGGCCGCGCTGTCGGCCGGCGGCCACCTGCGGGTCGGCATGGAGGACACGCTGACGTTCGCGCCCGGCCAGCCGGTGCGCGATAACGCGCAGCTGGTCGCCCGCGCTGCCGCGATCGCCGAGCTGGCGCTCCGCCCGCCGATGCCGGCGGGCGAGGCCCGGGAGCTGCTCGGCATCCGTGACCGCCGGCCGGCCGGGGTCACCCGTGGCTGAGCCGGCCGGGGACGGGGGCGTGGAACTGGTCGAGGTGGTCCGCTCCGGGTTCGTCGAGTGCGTACACCGCGGCTCGGTGATCGCGCTCGACACCGAGGCCGGCGTGGTGCTGAAGGCCGGCGAGCCCGGCCTGGCGTGCTACCCGCGCTCGTCGCTGAAGCCGCTGCAGGCGGTCGGCATGGTGCGCGCCGGGCTGCTAGTGCCGCCCGCCGACCTCGTGCTCGCGGCCGCCTCGCACTCCGGCGAGCGGGCGCACGTCGGCCGCGTGCGCGACCTGCTCACCCGCAACGGGTTGCCGGAGAGCGCGCTGCTGTGCCCGCCGGCGCTGCCGCTCGGCGAGGACGCCGCGCACAATGTGCTGGCCGCCGGCGGCGGCAAGGCCCGGGTGTTCATGAACTGCTCCGGCAAGCACACCGCGATGCTGCTGACCTGCGTGCTCAACGGCTGGCCGACCGAGCGCTACGTGGCCGCGGAGCACCCGCTCCAGCTGGCGATCCGGGCCACCGTGGAGGATCTGGCCGGCGAGCCGGTCAGCGCGGTCGGCGTCGACGGCTGCGGCGCGCCGGTGTTCGCGTTCAGCCTGACCGGCCTGGCCCGGGCGTACCTGCGGCTGGTCGGCGCGGAGCCGGGCACCCCGGAGCGGGCCGTGACCGACGCGATGCGGGCGCATCCCGATCTGCTGGGTGGCACCGGCCGGGACGTCACCCGGCTGGTGGCCGGCGTCCCGGGGCTGATCGCGAAGGACGGCGCCGAGGGGGTCTACGTGGCGGCGGTACCCGGCCTCGGCGCAGCCGCGGTGAAGATCTCCGACGGCGCCGCCCGGGCCCGGCTCCCGGTGCTGGTCGCGGCGCTGCGCCGGCTCGGCGTCTCGGCGCTGCTGCTGGACGAGTTGGCGGAGACGCCGGTCCTCGGCGGCAGCCAGCGGGTGGGCGTGGTCCGGCTGCGCCGCGGCGTCCTGGCGGAGCAGTGACCGCTGCTTCCATTTCCGTGACCAACCTGGCGAACGTGGTAGCCCGATGGGGGGATGAGTGGCCGCAGTGTTCGCTCCGAGTACTCGAACCGCGCTACGGTTGCCCGCCGTGGACGACCGAGCGTTAGCCACCGCGCTGGCGGAAGGTCACCTGGATGGGCTGCTTGCAGTCCACGATGCCTACGCCGACCGGCTGTTCGACTACGGGTTCGGGCTACTGGGCAGCGAGGACGCGGCCATCGGGGCGATCCGGGACGCGTTGCTGATCGCCAGTGAGCACGCCGCCGCCCGGCCGACCGGTGTCGTCGACGATGAGAGCCGGCTGGCCGCCCGGCTGTACGCGCTGACCCGCAACGAATGCGTCCGCCGGCAGCGGAACGCCGGCGGCGCCGACCTGAACAACGAGCTGCTCGTCCTGGCGCACCGGCACGAGCTGCCGCTGGCCGACATCGCGGCCATCCTCGGGATGAGCGCCGACGACGTGACTCACCGGCTGCGGTTGGCGCGGGCCGCCGGCACCGACCTGAGCGCTGCCGCCGCGCCGGCCGCCGCGCCGGCCGCGTTGCGCGCCCAGCTGGCCGCGGGGTTGGCCGCGGACGCCGCCGAGTACCGCGCCGCGCTCGTCCGCCGCGCCGGCCCGTTCGGCCCCGACGGGTTCCCGCAGCCGCTGGACCAGCGCCGCATCGGCGGCCACGTGCTCGCCTGGTGCACCGCGGCCGCGGTACTGATCGCGCTGGCCGTGCTGGTGATGCTGCCCACTGACGACTCGTCCGCGGGCCCGGCGGCGCTGGCCGGCGGGTTGCTCGACACGGTACGGGCGGAAACGCCGTCGCTGGCTTCGGCCGGGCAGCCGCCGTTCGCCACCCGGGACGCCTGGCCGCTGCCGCAGGCCGAGACCCTGCAGCCGACGACGACCGTCGCCGTACCGCCCGCGGTGCCGGACGCCAGCACCGGCGCCGGGGCGGCCACGACGCCACCGCCGGCGAGCACGACCGTACCGCGCCCGCCGGTGAACCCCCTGCCGCCGGCCGCCGACGGCCCCGACACGCCGGTCGAACGCAGCGCGCTGGCCGCCTGGTTCCAGAACCGCACCGCGCCGTCCTGCACCGCGCACTGGACCGCCCGGGTGCACGCGGCCGTGGTGGGCCCGGCAGCCGACGCGGTCACCCGGGTCACCGGCACGTGGGCCGACAGCGGCCAGGTGCACTCCGTCGTCCTGCAGCGGTCCGACCGGGAGTGGGTCGCGACCGTCGGCAGCCTCCCCACCAACCGCGACGTGACGCTGACCATGCGGGCCGGCGGCGCGGGCGGGGTGGTCGCCAGCGGGGCGACCCGCTTGCAGTACCACTGCTCCTGATCGGGCGCAGGCCGCTGGCGTGCGGCGTCTCACACCGCACTGCTTGCTGCGCTGCTTGCAACAGCTAGCACCCGGACGTAGGGTCGGCGTTGTCAGGTCACTGCGAGCCGGGGCGGGAGTGCACGCGAGATGCCTTCGCTATCGATGCGGGATGTCGGCGAATACATCCGCGAGCAGCGCCGGGTGGCCCAGGTGTCCCTCCGGCAGCTGGCCAAGGTGGCCGGCGTGAGCAACCCGTACCTGTCCCAGATCGAGCGGGGCCTGCGCAAACCGAGCGCGGAGATCCTGCAGCAGATCGCGAAGGGCCTGCGGATCTCGGCCGAGCAGCTCTACATCCAGGCCGGGATCCTCGACGAGCGCCCAGGCGACCCTGAGGTCATCGCCGCGATCTTGGCCGACGCCGCCCTGACCGAGCGGCAGAAGCAGGTCCTGCTGGAGATCTACGAGTCGTTCCGGGCGGAGAACGGCCGGACGGCGGCGGCCGACGGCGCTGACTCGGCGCCGGAGCCGGTCACGCTGCACACGGTCGAGCCCGCTGACCCGGCCGACCTGAT
>JBBWZH010000233.1:0-8428 GCA_039648995.1 Mycobacteriales bacterium | reverse complement strand
GCCTCCGGTCGGTGCGCTGGGAGCGGCCTGGCTGACGCCCGCCGGCCGCCGGCCGGCGGCGGGGGCGGCAGCGACGGCCGGCGCGGGCGCGCCCGGCGCCAGCGGCCGGCGGCCGAGCAACAGGTCGGCGGCCCGCTCGGCCAGTGCGATCGTAGGCGCGTTGGTGTTGCCGCGCGGCACCGCCGGCATCGCGCTGGCGTCGACCACGCGCAGCCCGTCGACGCCCCGGACCCGCAGTTCCGGGTCGAGCACAGAGCCGTCGCCACCGCCCATCGCGCAGGTGCCGACCGGGTGGTAGAGCGTCTCGGTGCCGCCCCGGATCGCGTCCCGCAGCGCGTCGTCGGTGCGCGCGTCCGGGCCGGGCAGCAGCGGCCGGTCCAGATACCGTGACAGCGCCGGCTGCGCCGCGATCTGCTGCGCCACCTTCACCCCCGCCAGCATCGCGGCCATGTCCACATCGGACCCGTCGGAGTAGTAGCCGGCGTCGATCACCGGCTTCCACCGCGGGTCGGCCGAGCGCAGCCGGAGCCGGCCGCGGCTGGCCACGTCCACCACGGTCGGCGCGATCGTCAGCCCGCGGCCGGGCGCCACCGCCAGCCCGTGGTCGATCGCCAGTGTCGGCACGGTGACGATCTGCAGGTCCGGCGCGGGCAGGTCGGGCGTGCTGCGGAAGAACGCGCCGGACTCGGCCACGTTCGAGGTGAGCGGGCCGCGGTGCACCGCGAACCAGCGCGCCATCTGCACCGGGTTCTCCGAGTCGTGCAGGTCGCCGACGCCGCGGGTCAGCCACATCACCGGGACGACCGGGTGGTCGTGCAGGTTCTCGCCGACACCGGGCAGGTCGACCACCACGTCGACGCCTACCTCGCGCAGGTGCGTGGCCGGGCCTATGCCGGACAGCAGCAGCAACTGCGGGCTGTTCAGCGCGCCGCCGGACAGCACCACCTCGCGGTCGGCCCGGGCCGACCGCGGCGCGCCGCGCCACACGTAGCTCACACCGGTGGCCCGGCCGCCGGTCACCTCGACCCGGGTCACCAGCGCGTCCGACCGGACGGTGAGGTTCGGCCGGTCGAGCGCCGGGCGCAGGTACGCGTCCGCGGTCGACCAGCGGCGGCCGGCGCGCTGGGTCACCTGGTAGTGGCCGACACCGTCCTGCTCGGGGCCGTTGAAGTCGTCGTTGGGGACCAGCCCGGCGCCGACCGCGGCGGTCACGAACGCCCGGGTCAGCGCGTGCTCGGTGCGCAGGTCCTCCACCCGCAGCGGGCCGCCGACCCCGTGGTACGGGGACGCGCCGCGGACCTGGTCCTCGGCGCGGCGGAAGTACGGCAGCAGGTCGGCGTAGCCCCAGCCGGCGCAGCCGTACTCGTCCCGCCAGCGGTCGTAGTCCAGCCGGTGGCCGCGGATGTAGATCATCGCGTTGATGGACGAGCTGCCGCCCAGCATCCGGCCACGCGGCCAGTAGAGCCGCCGGCCGTGCAGTTGCTTCTGCTCCTCGGTGCGGTAGTCCCAGTCACGCTGGGTGCGGAACAGCCGGTAGAACGCGGCCGGGATCTTGACCTCGTCCACGTCGTCGGCCGGACCGGCCTCCAGCAGCAGCACCCGGACGCTCGGGTCTTCGGTCAACCGGCCGGCCAGCACACACCCCGCGCTACCCGCCCCGACGATCACGAAGTCGTACGCCTCAGTCATGAGCCGGCCTCCGCAGTGAGCATCGCAGGTGCCCCCTGGGGCGCCGCGGAGCGGAGCGATGGAGGCCGGCGGGCCAGCACAGTCATGAGCCGGCCCCCGCAGTGAGCATCGCAGGCGCCCCCTGGGGCGCCGCGGACCGGAGCGAAGGAGGCCGGCGGGCCAGCACGGTCATGCGGACTCCCTGGAGGTGACGTCGGTGTGATCGCGAGGCTACCCGCGGGTAGCCATCCCGGCCAGGGGTCCACGGCGGCCCGGCCAGCGTCTGATTGACTGCCCGGCGTTGGGCCCGTTCGGCCGATGGTGATCCGGGCACCGGCATCAAGTCCCGGCGGGGTGGGTACGGATCAACCTGGAGGTGCCGCATGCGCAGTCACACCGATCGCGACATCGCCGAGCCGGTGCAGATCAACGTCCAATCGTCCAGGGGCGGCCCGCTGCGGATGGCGTTCGCCGCGCTGGCCGTGGTGCTGGTCGGCCTACTGGTGCTGATCGCCGCGGGCAAGGCGTTCAACTTCAAGCTGAACCCGTTCGGCTCCACCGACCGCGACCGCAGCGGCCCGGTGGTGCTGACCGCGGTGCGTGACCTGGCCGACTACCACGCGGTCAGCGGCACGTACCAGGTGCTGATCGACCTGCAGCAGGACAACAAGATCCTGCCCGACATCCTCAAGGGCAAGCGCACGCTGTTCCTGGCGATCGGCTCGGTGGACTCGATCGTCGACTTCGGCCAGGTCGGTGAAAACGCGGTCACCGTCTCGCCCGACCGCAAGACCGTCACGCTCACGCTGCCGCACGCGACGCTGGCCCGCCCGGTGATCGACACCAAGGAGAGCCGGGTGCTGGACCGGAACCTCGGCGTGATCGACCGGTTCGGCAACCTGTTCGGCAACGGCACCGACCCGCAGACCCAGCAGGTGTACGTGGTGGCCGAGCAGAAACTCCGCGACGCCGCCGGGCAGAGCAAGCTGACCGGCCGGGCCGAGACCAACACCCGGGTCACGCTGGAGCGGCTGCTCAAGGCGCTCGGCTTCACCAACGTGACGGTCAACTTCGCCGACCGGCCACCGAACGGCAACTGAGCCCGGCCGTGGCCCCGGGGCTCATCCCCGGGGGCCTACCGCCGTCAGAACAGCCGGGCGGTGGGGTCGTCCACCCCGCGCATCGCGTCGTAGTCCAGCGTCACGCAGGAGATGCCGCGGTCGGCGGCGAGCACGCGCGCCTGCGGGGTGATGGCCTGGGCGGCGAACACACCGCGGACCGGCGCCAGGATCGGGTCCCGGTTGAGCAGCTCCAGGTACCGGGTGAGCTGCTCGACCCCGTCGATCTCGCCGCGCCGCTTGATCTCCACCGCGATGGCCAGCCCGGCGGCGTCCCGGCAGAGGATGTCGACCGGGCCGATCGCGGTCGGGTACTCGCGGCGTACCAGCCGGTAGCCGTCGCCGAGCGTGCCGATCTGCTCGGCCAGCAGCTCCTGCAGGTGCGCCTCCACGCCGTCCTTGCGCAGCCCAGGGTCGACGCCGAGGTCGTGCCGGGAGTCGTGCAGGATCTCCTCGATCGTGATCAGCAACTGCTCGCCGGCCTTGTTGGTCACCGTCCACAGGCCACCCCCGCCGGAGGCGGCGTCGGCGTAGGTCTCCCGGGTCGAGCAGGGCGGGCTCATCCAGTTCAGCGGCTTGTACGCGCGGTCGTCGGCGTGCACGGAGACCGAGCCGTCCGCCTTCACCAGCAGCAGCCGCGGGGCCATCGGCAGGTGGGCGGTCAACCGGCCGACGTAGTCGACACTGCACCGGGCGATGACAAGACGCACGACGCCGCAGCCTACCGGCGGCCGTCCGCGGCGGGCCGGCGGGCCGGGTGCGCCGCGGGTCACCGGGCGGCCGCCAGGGTTGCCCACGTTGCCGCAGACGTTGCCCGAACGGGCATTGCCCCTGGCTGGCCCGGCGACAATCATGTCCGGCGGGCGTGCCGACTGGGGTGGCAGACCACGCTCGTACGGGGGATTTTGGTATGCGCAATCACCGGGCCGCGGCCCGGCTGTTTCTGGTCGTCGCGCTGGCCGCTGGCGGGTTGCTGGTGCCGTCGCGCCCGGCCGCGGCCTCGGTCAAGGTGCCGGCCGGCTTCGCGGACGTCGTCGCGATCTCCGGCCTGGCCCAGCCGACCGCGGTCGCGTTCGCCAACGACGGCCGGGTGTTCGTGGCCGAGAAGAGCGGCCTGATCAAGGTGTTCGACTCGCTCACCGACCTGTCCCCGGCGATCGTGGCCGACCTGCGCACCGCGACGCACAACTACTGGGACCGCGGGCTGCTCGGCATGGCGCTCGACCCGGCCTTCCCGAGCCGGCCGTACCTCTACGTGCTCTACACCTACGACGCCGAGCCGGGCGGCGACGCGCCGCGCTGGGGCGAGCCCGGCGGCACCAGCGACGGCTGCCCCAACCCGCCCGGGCCGACCAGCGACGGCTGCCTGGTGCAGGCGCGGCTGGTCCGGCTGACGATCACCGGGGACGTGTCGGTCGCCCCCGAGCAGGTGCTGGTGACCGGGTGGTGCCAGCAGTTCCCGAGCCACTCGGTCGGCACGGTGCTGTTCGGGCCGGACGGCGCGCTGTACGCCAGCGCGGGCGAGGGCGCCAGCTTCCTGTACGCCGACTGGGGCCAGCAGGGCAACCGGTGCGCCGACCCGCCCGGCCCGGTCGGCGCCGACCTGGAGCCGCCGGCCGCCGAGGGCGGCGCGCTGCGGGCCCAGTCGGCTCGCCGGCCGGCCGGCGAGCCGGCGCTGCTGTCCGGCTCGATCATCCGGGTCGACCCGGACACCGGCGCCGGCATACCCGGCAACCCGTTCTACTCGAGCGCCGACCCGAACGCGCGCCGGATCATCGCCTACGGCATGCGCAACCCGTTCCGGTTCGGCGCCCGGCCGGGCACGCGGCAGCTCTGGGTGGGCGACGTCGGCTGGTCCACCTGGGAGGAGATCGACCGGATCGCCGACATGACCGGCCACACCGCGGAGAACTTCGGCTGGCCCTGCTACGAGGGCCTCGCCCGGCAGCCCTCGTTCGCCGCGGCCAACCTGGACCTGTGCGAGTCGCTCTACGACGGGCCCGGCCAGACCGCGCCGTACTACCGCTACCAGCACGACACGCCCGTGCTCAGCACCGACAACTGCCCCACCGGCAGCTCGTCGATCGCCGGCATCGCGTTCGAGGACGGCTCCAACTACCCGGCGTCCTACCGCGGCGCGCTGTTCTTCGCGGACAGCTCGCGCGGCTGCATCTGGGCGATGCGCCGGGGCAGCAACGGCGCCCCCGACCCGGCGCAGATCACCCGGTTCGTCGGCGGCGCCGGCCAGCCGGTGCAGCTGACGATCGGCCCCGGCGGCGACCTGTTCTGGATCGAGCTGACCTCCGGCACGCTGCACCGGGTGATCTTCACCGGCGCCGACCACCTGCCGACCGCGACGATCGGAGCCGATACGTACGGCGGACCCACCCCGCTGACCGTCCACTTCGACGGGACGGGATCCTCCGATTTGGACGGTGACCCGCTCGACTACGCGTGGGACCTCGACGGCGACGGCCAGTTCGACGACGCGGACACCGCGACGCCGAGCTTCAGCTACCCGGCGGCCGGCTCGGTGGCGGTGCGGTTACGGGTGACCGACCCGGCCGGCGGCTCGGACATCCAGACGGTGATCATCCAGCCCGGGCCACCGAACACGCCACCGGTGCCGGTCATCGACAGGCCGACCGGGTCGTCGCCCTGGCGGGTGGGCGACCCCATCGCGTTCGCCGGGCACGCCGACGACACCGAGGACGGCCCGCTCGGCCCGGACCGGCTGTCCTGGTCGGTGCTGCTCTACCACTGCCCGAGCAACTGCCACACCCACCCGGTGCAGGAGTTCCCCGGTGTCGCGAGTGGATCGTTCCCCGCACCGGACCACGAGTACCCGTCCTACCTGCTGCTCACGCTGACGGCGACCGACTCGTCCGGCGCCACCGGCAGCACCTCGATCCGGCTCGACCCGCGCACGGTCGACGTGACGCTGGCCAGCACACCACCGGGGCTGCAGTTGACCAGGTTCAGCGGCACAGTCAGCACGCCGTCCACCCAGCAGGTGATCGTCGGTTCCACCATCGGCATCGGCGCGCCCAGCCCGCAGACGCTCGGCAACTCCGGCTACGAGTTCGTGTCCTGGTCGGACGGCGGCGCCATGTCGCACAACGTGCTGGTCGACGCCACCGCGGCGACCTACACCGCGACCTACCGCGCCGTGCCGCCCGGCCTGGTCGCCGCGTACTCGTTCGACCAGGGCCGCGGCCGCGGCGCGCCGGACGCCAGCGGGCACGGCCATACCGGCGCGCTGTCCGGCGGGGTGAGCTGGACCGGGTCCGGCCGGTACGGCGGCGCGCTCAGCTTCGACGGCCACTCCGGGACGGTGACCGTGCCGGACGCCGCCGACCTGCGGTTGGCCGGTGCGTTCACGGTCGAGGCCTGGGTCCGGCCGACCAGCGTCACCGGCCGGCGCACGGTCATCTTCAAGGAACGCGCCGACGGCATCGCCTACGCGCTCTACGCCGGCTCGAACAACTCCCACCCGCAGGGCTACGCCTACCTCGGTGGCGCCGAGCGGGCCGTCACCGGGCCGGCCGAGCTACCCCTGAACACCTGGACGCACCTCGCGGCCAGCTACGACGGCAGCACGATGCGCCTCTACCGGAACGGCGTCGAGGTCGCCACGCACGCCGCCGCCGGCGCCATCCCGCCGCGCGCCGGCCCCCTCGAAATCGGCGCCAACGCCCTCTGGGCCGAGCCGTTCGCCGGCCGCCTGGACGAGATCCGCGTGTACAACCGCGCCCTGTCCCGCACCGAGATCGCCGCCGACCGCGACCGGCCCGTCACCTGACCTCCCCAACGTTGGAAGTCAGGGGAGGTTGTGGGTGGTGCGGAGCAGGGTGACGATCTCGTCGAGGATGCCGGTGAGTGCGTAGTCGCGGGAGGTGAAGACGCGGGCCACGCCGCCGGCGCGGAGGGTGGCGGCGTCGGCGTCCGGGATGATGCCGCCGACGACGACGGGGACGTCGGTGAGGCCGGCGGCGCGCAGGCCGGCGAGCACCTCGGGGACGACGGCGAGGTGCGAGCCGGAGAGGACGGACAGGCCGACCACGTCGACGTCCTCGGCCACGGCGGCGGCCACGATCTGCGCCGGGGTGAGCCGGATGCCCTGATACACGACCTCGAAGCCGACGTCGCGGGCGCGGACCGCGATCTGCTCGGCGCCGTTGGAATGGCCGTCCAGGCCCGGCTTGCCGACCAGCATGCGCAGCCCGGCCCGGCCGAGGTCGGCGGCGGTGGCCTGGACCCGGGCGCGCACCGCGGCGATCGCGGGGCCGGCGTCACCGGCGGCGGCCGCACCGGCCACCCCGGTCGGCGCCCGGTACTCGCCGAACACGTCGCGCAGCGCGCCGGCCCACTCCCCCGTGGTGACGCCGGCCCGGGCACAGCGCAGCGTCGGCTCCATCAGGTTCGCGTCGGTCTTGGCGGCCACCCGCAGCGCGTCCAGCGCATCGTCCACTTCGGACGCGCTCCGACCGGCGCGCCAGGCCCGAACCGCGCCGGCCGCGTGCGCCTCGGCAACCGGGTCGACCAGCTGGATCGAACCGTCCAGATCGGACAGCAAGGGGCTCGGCTCGGTCTCGGTGAAGCGATTCACCCCGACCACCACGTCCTCGTCGGACTCGATCCGGCGGCGGTGCTCCGCGAGCGAGCCGACCAGCGCCGACTTCAGGTAGCCGGACTCGATGGCCGCCACGGTGCCGCCCATCGCCTGCACCCGGTCCATCTCCGCCCGTGCACCATCCACTATGGACGCGACCTTGGCCTCGCGCTTGAGCCGCTCGACCTTTTCGGCAATCGCCGGCGCGCCGTCGAAAATATCGCCGTATTCAAGCAGGTCCGTCTCGTAGGCGAGGATTTGCTGCATGCGCAGCGACCATTGCTGGTCCCACGGCCGCGGCAGGCCGAGCGCCTCGTTCCACGCCGGAAGCTGCACGGCACGCGCCCGCGCGCTTTTCGACAGCGTCACGGCGAGCATTTCCAGAACGATGCGGGTGACGTTGTTCTCCGGCTGCTGCTCGGTCAGGCCGAGCGAATTGACCTGCACGCCATAGCGGAACAACCGCTGCTTGGGATCATTGACGCCGTAGCGCGTGGCGGTGATTTCGTCCCAGAGCTCCGCGAAGGCGCGCATCTTGCAAATCTCGGTGACGAAGCGCAGCCCCGCATTGACGAAGAACGAGATGCGACCGACGACCTCGCCGAAGGCGCCGGGCTCGACCGCCTTCGATGCCTTGACCGTATCGAGTACCGCGATCGCGGTGGCGAGCGCGAATGCGAGCTCCTGCACCGGAGTCGCGCCGGCCTCCTGCAGATGATACGAGCACACATTCATCGGATTCCATTTCGGCATCTCGCGCGTCGTGAACAGGATCGTGTCCTTGGTCAGCCGCATCGAAGGTGCCGGCGGAAACACATGAGTCCCGCGCGAGAGATACTCCTTGATGATGTCGTTCTGCGTGGTGCCTTGCAGCGTGTTGCGCGCGACGCCTTGCTCGTCGGCGAGCGCGACATAGAGCGCGAGCAGCCAGGCGGCCGTCGCGTTGATGGTCATCGAGGTGTTCATTTCCCCGAGCGGGATCTGGTCGAACAGGGTACGCATGTCGCCGAGATGGGAGATCGGCACACCG
>JBBWZH010000211.1:0-11218 GCA_039648995.1 Mycobacteriales bacterium | reverse complement strand
TCGGTCGGCACCACGCCGTCGACCTGGCTGGCCAGGCCGACGCTGCCGACCTCGCGGCCGGCCAGCCCCGCGCGCCCCAGCAGCTCGCGTACGACCGCGGCCAGGCCCAGCCGCCAGGCGGCCGGATCCTGCTCGGCCCAGCCGCTGGCCGGGTGGCGCATCTCGCAGCCGTACCGGGCGACCGCGACCACGGCGCCGCCGGGCGCGAGCAGGCAACCCTTGACGCTCTGCGAGCCGACGTCCAGGCCGATGACGTGGGAGCCGCCGGTCACCGGACGGCGGCTGGGTCCGGCACCTTCACCTCCGACTCGTCGGCCAGCACCGCGCCCGCCGCCCGCAGCGCCTGGGGCCGGCGTGCGCCGAGCCACAGCGCGATGGCGAACATCGCCACCACCCAGCCCACGATGACCCACGGCAACCAGGTGTAGGGCGCGGTGGTCTGCTCCAGCAGCTGCCCCACGGTCAACGCGACCATGAGGCCGGCACCGAGACCGGGCAGCACGAAGTGCCGGATGGCGTTGAAGTCGCTGCGGCCCCGGAAGAACCGCATGCACGCCAGGTTGGTCAGCACATACACCGGCAGGATGCCCAGCGTCAGCAGGAAGCCGAGGTAGCCGTACACGTTGCTGCCGCCGAGCGGGTCACCGAGCCCGCCGGCGACCGCGCCGACCGCGAACGCCGCGACGACGGCGAACACGCCCTGCACCGCGATCGCGTACGAGGGGCTGCGCCGCTTGGGATCGATGTGCGCCAACGCGGCCGGCAGCAGGCGCTCCCGCCCCATCGTGTTCATGATGCGCACGATGCCGTTGTTGGAGTTCAGCATGACCGCGAACATCGAGGACACCGAGGCGATGATGACCGGCCATTTCATCCAGGAGGCGAAGCGCCCGGCCAGGTCGTTCCACGGCGCGCCGGTGCCGTCCAGGGCGTCCATCCCGGCGCGGCCGAGCCCGATCGCCTCGGCCCAGATGCAGAACACGTAGATCGCGCCGACGAACAGGACCGACAGCAGCACCGCCTGCGGGATCCGGCGCTTCGGGTCGCGGACCTCGTGACCGAGCGTCGCCGCCGCCTCGAAACCCACGAAGCTCAGCGCCGCGAACACCAGGCCGTTGACCAGCCCGCCGTAGCCGTGCGGGGAGCTGGCCGGGGAGAACGGACCGGCGCTGATGCCGTCGGCGCCACCTCGCACCAACACGATCACAGCCAGCACGACGACCACGGCCACCTCGGCGGTGAACAGCACCAGGGCGGTGCGCAGCGACGAGCTGATCCCCTCGAACGCCAGCACCGACATCACGATGGCGGGCAGCAGGCCGATCACCCACCACGGGATGTTGACGTCGAATTCGGCCCGGAACGTGCCCTGCAGGTAGCTGCCGATCAGCCCGATCTCGGCCGGCGGCAGCAGCGCGTACGCCACGAACATCAGCCCGCCGGTGACGAAGCCGGCGCGCGACCCCAGCCCGCGCGAGACGTAGGTGTAGAAGGCGCCGGCGCTCGGCAGCGCGCGCGCCATCTCCATCACCCCGGACGCCGTGATCACCAGCGCGACCAGCGTCAGCAGGTAGACCAGCGGGGTCGCGTAGCCGGAGAACGGCGTCGAGAACTGCGGGTTGAAGAACGTCGAGACGGCCGGCCCCATGATCGCCGCCGACATGATCACCGCGCCGGTCAGCCCGACCGCGTTGCGCCGGAGCCCGGCGCCCTGCGTGACCGGTGGCCCACTCTGCTCCTGGGTCATGAGGAAGCTCCTCTCGCTGAGGCCAGAACCACCCGGCGGACGGGTCGGGAAGCCGCCCGACAAAGACATCAGTCGTCTGACGACTTGTCAAGGTCTAGATCCTGGCTCGTGCGCCACCACCGGCCCGGCCAGGTATCTCGCTCGCGTCCGCCGCCGGCGCCCGTGGGACACTGCCAACGGCTCCGGGCGTCGACAAGCGGCCGGAGCCAGCCTTGCGGGCCGCCGCTGACCAGCCCTCCTGTCACCGGCGCCCCCGCAGGTAGGAGGGCTCGCCTAGTGGCCGATGGCGGCGGTCTTGAAAACCGCTATGGCGCGTGAGTGTCATCGTGGGTTCGAATCCCACGCCCTCCGCTCTGACCAGGCACTACATCTCTCGCCGTCGTGACGTACGGACACCGGCCGCTTGCGGCGCCGGCGGGCGGCACGACAAGAGCGGCCAGTCACGGACTGGTGGCCGCTCGGTTGACCCGGCCGGCGGGCGGCACGGCACGGGCCGGTCGGCGGGCGGTGGGTCAGCTGGACTTGACTTCGGTGCGGCCGACCCGCCACACGCCGAAAGCGAGCGGGACAGCGATCCAGATTGTCACGGCGACGAGCAGTTGTAGCCAGCCTTTGCCGGTGATGTCCTGGTCGTAGAGCGCCCCCGAGGCCTTGTTCAGGTCGAACCACGCCGCGATCGTCTTCAGCGACGCGGTCAAGGTGAACAGCGCGCTCCAGATGCTGGGCAGCACGTAGTAGGCGATGATCGCGCTGGCGGTGATCAGCAGCGCCATCCCGAAGGCCATGCCCTCCACCAGCCCGATCACCTGGACCAGGGTGATCTCGCCGAACCCGGCCGGGCCGAAGGCCCAGCTGCCGTTGCCGTGCCGCAGTCCGGCGCCCAGCGCGTTGCCGATTCCGGCGGCGGCGAACGCGACCGCGATCGCCACGAGTCCGAGCGCCAGCACGGCGGTGAACTTCGCCAGCAGCACCCGCCGGCGGTCCGGGACGAGGGTGAAGGTGACCAGGCCGGTGCGCTGGCTCCATTCGCTGGTCATCGCCAGTATCGCGAGTGCGGGCAGCAGGATCTTCTGCGGCGTCTGGGTGTAGTCGACGAAGTTGTTGTAGGTCAGGTCTTTGGGTGCGGCGACGAACAGCATCACCGTGACCACGACCGGGGTGGCCGCGACGATCGCGATCAGCAGCCACCGGCTGGCGCGGGTGTCGGTGAGCTTTCGCAGTTCGGTGCGCAGCAGCCGCCCGAACGGAACACCACCGTCGGCCGCGGCGGCGCGCCGTTCCGCGGTGGTGGTGGTCGTCGGCGTGGTCATGCCGTCACGTCCTCTCGCGCGTCGTCGGCGGTCAGGTGCAGGAACAGCGCTTCCAGACCACCGCCGTCCACGGGCCGCAGCTCAGTGAGCGCCACGCCGGCGTGCGCGGCGGCGCGGGCGATGGTCTCGGCGTTGGCCGGGCTGGTGTAGCCGCCGCCGGCGGCCGGACGGAACTCGATACCCGCGGCGTGCAGGGCGGCGGCGAGGTCGCCGCCGTCGGCGCGGACGAAGGTGCCGGCGGCAGCCAGCAGGTCGTGCTTGCTGCCCTGGGCGACGAGGCGGCCGCGGCCGATAACCACCAGTTCGTCGGCGATGACCTCTATCTCGCGCAGCAGGTGCGACGACAGCAGCACCGCACCGCCCGCGTCGGCGAACTCGCGCAGCAGGCCCCGCATCCAGTGGATGCCGGCCGGGTCCAGGCCGTTGGCCGGCTCGTCCAGGATCAGCACCCGGGGCCGGCCGAGCAGAGCGTGCGCGATACCCAGCCGCTGCCGCATCCCGAGGGAGTAGGTGCCGGTGCGGCGGCGCGCTTCGGCCGGGGTGAGCCCGACGAGCTCGACCATCTCGTCCACCCGGGTGGCGGGCAGGCCCATCAGCATCGCGCCGAGGGTGAGCACCTCGCGGCCGGTGCGGCCGGTGTGCTGCGCGGAGGCGTCCAGCAGCACCCCGACGCGGCGGCCCGGGTTCGGCAGCCGCGGGTAGGGGACACCGAGGACGGTGGATCGGCCGTCGCTGGGCCGGGTCAAGCCCACCAGCATCCGCAGCGTGGTCGACTTGCCCGCGCCGTTCGGGCCGAGGAACCCGGTGACCGATCCGGGTCGTACCGCGAAGGACACGTCGTCGACCGCGATGTGGGTGCCGTAGGACTTGCTCAGCCCGGCGACCTCGATAGCTGGTGGCGACAGCACTGCCATGCTCGCTCCCTTGCTCCGGGCGGCCCACAGTGGTGGTCCACCGTCGAGATCAACCCTCGCGGCCCGGGGCCGGACTGTCGTCCGTGCTGCTGCGTAACTTGGGGCTACGTCCAGCGCGGTACGCGCCGGGTGGAACGCGCCCGATGCACCCGTCAGACGTTCGGTCGAACCAGGCCGCTCTGGTAGGCGAAGACGACCAACTGGGCGCGGTCGCGGGCCTGAAGTTTCGCCATCGCCCGGCCGACGTGGGTGCGCGCGGTGGCGGGGCTGAGCACCAGTTCGGCGGCGATCTCGTCGTTGGTCAGGCCCTGCGCGACGAGGGCGACCACCTCCCGCTCGCGGTCGGTGAGCACGCTCATCGTCCGTGGAGTCAGCGCCGGGCGGGCGGGCCGTGCGGTGAACTCCGCGATCAGGCGCCTGGTCACGCTCGGTGAGAGCAGCGCGTCGCCGCGGCCGACCTCACGCACTGCCCGGACGAGCTCGGCGGGCTGTGTGTGCTTGACCAGGAACCCGCTGGCTCCGGCGTACAGCGCCTCGAACACGTACTCGTCGAGTTCGAACGTGGTCAGGATGACGATCCGCACCGCCATGAATGCCTCGTCGGCGACGATCGCGCGGGTGGCGGCCAGACCGTCCATGCCGGGCATCCGGACGTCCATCAACACCACATCGGGTCGGGTCGCCGCGATCAGCGCGAGGGCGGTGGCTCCGTCGTCGGCCTGACCGACCACGGCGATGTCGTCCTCGGCGTCGAGGATCATCGCGAATCCGGCACGGACCAGCGGCTGGTCGTCGGCCAGCAGGACCCGGATCACGCCCGCCCGTTCCATTCGGCGCGAACCTCGAACCCGCCAGCCAGGGTCGGTCCGGCGTGCAACCGGCCGCCGGTCGTGGCGACCCGCTCGCTCATGCCCCGTAGGCCCACGCCGCTTCCGGTCGCCCCGTCGAGTTTCGCCGGCCCCGGGTCGACGACGCGGACGACCAGTCCCGCCTCCGGGCCAGGCGTCAGCCGGACCCGCACAGTGGTCGCGCCGGAGTGCCGCAGCACATTGGTCAGCGACTCCTGCACGACACGGTAGGCCGCGGTCCCGATGACACCAGACACCACCGGGGCTGGGTCGGCGATGCTGACCTCGACGCTCAGCCCGACCGCGACGGTGGAGGCCGCCAACCGCGCGATGTCAGCCAGCCCGGGAGTGGGAGCCCGCTCGGCCGGCTGGCCGTCCTGACGTAGCAGGGTCAGCATCGCGGTCAGCTCGTCGAGCACTTCGGCGCTGGCCCGCGCGATCGCGGCCAACGCCTCCCGCGCCGCCTCGGGGCGCCGATCCAGGACATGGGCCGCCGCGCCAGCCTGCACGTTGATGGTGACCATCGCGTGCGCCACCCCGTCGTGCAGGTCCCGAGCGATCCGCAGCCGCTCCTCCGCGACCCGCCGCCCCGCCTCCTCCTCGCGGCTGTGTTCCATGAACCTGGCCCGCTCCTGCAGACCGAGTAGCAGGCTGCGCCGGTTGCGCAGCGCCTCACCCAACAGCACCGCCGCCGCCGACCAGCCGAGGAACACCAGCGGCAACAGCAGCCCGCCGCTTCCCGCGACCACGGCCGCCACGCTCAACGCGGCCAACATGCCCACCACGCCGAGCACCGCGGTGCGGCGGCCGACCCGCCAACTCAACGCGCCCAGCGCCACCCACCCGATCCCCCACACCGGCCCGTTCGGGTAACTCCGCACGATGAACAGGCACAGCACGGCGGTCGTCACCGCGGTCACCGTCCGCGGCCAGCGGCGGCACGCCGCCATCGACACCCCCGCGACGACCAGCAGGAGATAGCCGAGTACGTCCAGTCGTCGCACGCCGTGCCCGACGGGAATGTGCACTGAGATCGCGAGCAGCAGCGCGGTCACCACCACCGCGGCGAGCGCCTCCGGAGCCCACCCCGGTAACCGGCCACGCCGAAACCACGCAGCCGAGGCCGGCGGCGGTGCCGCCAGACTCTCCTGCGCGGTGCGCATCACGCAGCCGGCGTGCTGGGCCCGTGGTCACGTACCAGGGCGACGAGGCTGCCGACCAGCAGCGGCAGGATCGCCAGGTGGTAGGCGATGTCCGGCCAGTGCCCGCCCTGCGCGGTGATGCTCAGCCCCCAGCAGAATCCGGCAACCGTGAACCCGACCGTGCCCAGCCCGATCCGGCGCGCCCGCGGGCCGGAGCGCCACAGCGCGACCGCGCCGACGGCCAGGACCAAGCACAACAGAGCCTCCGCGACCCCGGCATGGTCGGCATCGAACGGAGCGGACCGACCGTTCACATGCCCGGACAGGTGCAGCGCAGAAGCGACCGCCAGCGAGCACGCCACGGCACCGACGAGTGCGGCCACTCGACGCGGGACACGACTCCCCACCATCGGGTCGCGGAGGTCATGGGTCTGCATGCGCCCATTGTCGGCGCCAGGAGCGGCCGCGGCGTCCGACGGCGAGCGCATTCTGCCGCTACGTCACCGGACGTAGTGCCCGTCGCGGCCGGGTCGGCTGTCACAGCCGCCGGTCGTGCGTCGTCCTTGACGTATGGACGAGACGATCACCGTCGGCGGGGGTGGTGGGTTTGCCGGGCTGGTTGCGGGAGAACGGTAGGAGGCATGTTCGAGGGGTTCACGCTGGAGCGGGTGGATGTCGGCGAGGTCGAGTTGCGGGTGCGGTTCGGTGGTGCCGGTACGCCCGTGGTGCTGCTGCATGGGCATCCG
The DNA here is from genome assembly GCA_039648995.1 of Mycobacteriales bacterium. Taxonomy (GTDB): domain Bacteria; phylum Actinomycetota; class Actinomycetes; order Mycobacteriales; family CADCTP01; genus JBBWZH01. Next base: position 4,511 of record JBBWZH010000211.1, on the reverse strand, counting down.
CGTACCCACGTGACCTGGCATCGGGTCGCGCCGCTGCTGGCCGAGCGGCATGTCGTGGTGTGCCCGGACCTGCGCGGCTACGGGCAGTCGTCGAAGCCGGAGACCACGGCGGACCATGCGCCGTATTCGAAGCGGGCGATGGCGCGCGACGTGGTGGCGTTGATGCGGGTGCTCGGTCATGACCGGTTCGCGGTAGTCGGTCATGACCGCGGCGCGTACGTGGCGCACCGCACCGCGGCCGACCACGGGGCCAGCGTGACCCGGCTTGCCGTGCTGGACGCGGTACCGATCGGCGATGCTCTGGCCCGGGCCGACGTCAGATTCGCGATGGCCTGGTGGCACTGGTTCTTTCTCGGCCAGACCGACAAGCCCGCCGAACGCGTCATCAACGCCGACCCGGACGCCTGGTACGCCACCACCGCCGAGCACATGGGCGACGAGGCCTTCGCCGACTTCCGAGCCGCGATTCACGACCCGGCCACCGTGCACGCCATGTGCGAGGACTACCGGGCCGGCCTCGGCCCCGATCGCGCGGCCGACGACGCCGACCGCGCCGCCGGCCGCCGCATCACCTGCCCGGTCCTGTTCGCCTGGTCCAGCAAGGACGACCTGGCCGACCTCTACGGTGACCCCGCGGCGATCTGGCGCACCCGGGCCGAGGACGTGACCACCGCGCAGATCAACTCCGGCCACCACATGGCCGAGGAAGCCCCGCACGAACTCGCCAGCGTTCTACTCGCCTTCCTCCACTGAAGCCGCCCGCGATCACCAACAGGACGCGTAACCGCACCAAAGGCAGCCACCCACGGCAATCTGATGTGGACCGGCTCAGCTCGGGTCGGTCGCTGGGCGGGCCGGGGCGGAGGAGCCATTGTCACCGGCCGCCCGGTGGTCGGCGACCAGTTGGGCCAGCGCGGCCAGTTCGGCGGTCAGGGCATGCCGGCCGGCGCGGGTGACGTGGACCCAGGTGCGTGGCCGGCGGCCGGCGTAGCCCTTCTCGATCTCGATCAGGCCGGCCTGTTCCAGCACGGTGACGTGGCGGGACAGGTTGCCGGGTGTGAGGTCGAGGGTTTCTCGCAGGTAGCCGAACTCCACCCGGTCGGCCTCGGCGACGATCGTCAGGATGCCCAGCCGGTGGCGCTGGTGGACGACCTCGTCCAGCGCCGCGGTCGGGTGCGGCTTGCCGGTCATCGCTGCCGTAGCCGGCGCGCGAGGGTGGGCAGGCCGGTGGCGGCTCCGGCCAGCAGCAGCACCAGCGCGGGCAGCAGCAGGTTCGGCAGCGGGGTGAACCGGGCCTGGTCGGGGTGCGCGATGAACGGATCCCAGCCGAGGTCGAACAGCACGTTCTCCACGTTGTACGTGTTCGCCAGCACGGCCGCGCCGGTGTAGAGCACCGTGATCACGGTCAACCCCGCGCTGCGTTCGACCAGGGCGAGCCCGATCAGCCCGACGGCGATCACCAGGGTGACGCTGTAGCCGCGGTCGAACGGCCAGACGATGATCCACCGCAGCCCGGTGATGCCGACGATCGCGGCGGCGGCCACCGCCAGCGCCGCGGTCACCACAGCGACCGCGCCAGCGCTCTGCGGCCCGATCCGCCGCCCCCGCCGCCGGTACCACCACACGGTCAGCAGGCCACCGATGATCAGCGCGGCCAGCCAGTACCGGCCGGCCCGCACGAGGTTGAGTTGGAAGGCATACAGGTTCCTTGAGTCTGCGACGTCGCCGCCCGCCGCCACCGACTCGGCCGGCACCTCATGTGCGATGTACAGCGGCGCGGCGGCCAGCATGAGCACGCCGAACAGGACCAGCGGGAACCAAAACCCGTGCCGGTCGGCGCGTGCCCGCCGGCGCAGTGCGGTCATCTCCTCCAGCAGTTCGGCTGGACTGGTTTCGCTCATGCCAACAGCTTTGCACCGCAAACTTCTCTGCGCAAGGGTCTCGATGACCGCCTGCCAACCATGCCTGCCGGCCGAGCGCCCCCGGACGCCGTCCGCACCGTCCGGGCCGGGGCCGTCGGACCGGGGCCGTCGGACCGGTGCTCGTGAGGACCGGGGCCGTCCACCGCCGAGCCGGTCGGGACGTCAACTCGGCGGCGCGTTCGTCGGGCGGATTCCATTCCACCTGGCCTGGATCAGATATTCGGGCACTGTCAGAGCATGCGCGTATACGCCGTCGGGCGGCGGCGGGAAACCGTTTGAAATTGGATGGGCCGGGTTTATGTCGGGGTCACTGCGAGATATAGTTGCCGGCATCGCGAGAGCTAGCCGAGACGAAGTCCTTGCAGCCGGGGTCGGTCGTCGCCAAGGGGCGGTGTCGCATGATCTGGGAAATACTGGTCCTCGGGTTCGTGCTCAGTCTCGACAATTTCCGGACCTCGATTGTCCTCGGCACCGTTCCGTTCCGGCTGAAGCGTGCGGTTCAGGTCGCGCTGACTTTCGGGCTGTGGGACGGGGTCATGCCGCTGATCGGGTTGCTGATCGGTCGCGAAATCGGGGATGCGGTCGGGGCCGTCGCCGAGGTGGTCGGAGCGGTGGCCCTCGGCGGGTACGGTCTTTACCTCGTTATCTCGGCCTTCCGGAATCCTGAGCCGGATGAGTTGGACCACCCGTGGGCGCTGTTCGGAATCCCGTTGTCGCTGAGCCTGGACAACCTGCTGGCCGGTGCGAGCCTGGGTCTGCTCGGTCTCTCGCCCTGGGTGTCGGCCACCGTCTTCGGCGCGATGACGGCCGTGATGTCGTTGGTCGGGCTGCAGTTGGGGCGGGCGGTGGCGAGCCTCATCCGGATCCGTTCCGACCTGCTGAGCGGGGTCGCGCTGCTCATTGCCGCGGTGGCGCTGCCGCTGGTGTTCGGCGGCTAGGGGGCCGGCCCCGACCCGGAGCGAACCCGGTGCGGGCGGGGGATCAGCGGAAGATCGTCCGCCCGGGAGCCCGCGTTGGCGGCGTCGACCGCCCCGGCGATCAGGTCGTGGTCGGGCGACAGGTGGCAGACCGGGTCGGTGCGGGCCGCGTCGCCGGTGAGCTGGAACGCCTGGCAGCGGCAGCCCCCGAAGTCCACCGACCGGCGGTCGCAGCTCCGGCACGGGTCCGGCATCCAATCCGTCCCCCGGAACGCGGTGAACACCGGGGCATCGGCCCAGATCCGCGCCAGTGAGTCCTGGCGCACGCTGGCCGGGGGCAACGGCAGTGCGTGCGCGGCCGGGCAGGGCAGCACGTCGCCGTTCGGCGTCACCGTCAGCTGCCGGGTGCCCCAGCCGCCCATGCAGGGCTTCGGGTAGCGGCTGTAGTAGTCCGGCAGCACATAGATGATGTCCATCCGCCCCCGCAGCCGGTCGCGCGCCGCGCGTACGACGACCTCGGCCGCCGCCAGCTGGGCACTGCTCGGCAGCAGCCCGGCACGGTTCCGCGCGGCCCAGCCGTAGTACTGGGTGTTGGCCAGCTCCAGCCGGTCGGCGCCGGCCTCCTCGGCCAGTCCGACCGCGTCGCCGACGCGGTCGATGTTCTGGCGGTGCAGCACCACGTTCACCGTCAGCGGCCAGCCCAGCTCCTTGACCAGGCCCATGGCCTCGATCTTGCGCTGGAAGGACGGGGTCCCCGCGATCCGGTCGGACAGCGCCGGCTCGTCGGCCTGGATGCTCACCTGTACGTGGTCCAGACCGGCGGCGCGCAGCTGCCCGGCCCGCGCGCGCGAGAAGCCGAGGCCGCTGGTGATGAGGTTCGTGTAGAGGCCCAGGTCGTGAGCGTGCGCCACGAGCTCCACCAGGTCGCGCCGCAGCAGCGGTTCCCCGCCGGACAGGTGGCACTGCAGCACGCCCAGGTCGCCGGCCTCGGCCAGCACCCGCCGCCACTCGTCGGTGGCCAGCTCGTCGCAGTAGGCGGCCAGGTTCACCGGATTCGAGCAGTACGGGCAGGCCAGCGGGCAGCGGTAGGTGAGCTCGGCCAGCAGCCCGAAGGGGCTATCCATCGGCGTCGAGCCCTGGGCCGTCGGCGGGCCGCCGGCCGCCGGCTGGCTCCACACAGCGCCGGGCGATGAGGCGGGCCAGGAACTGCCGTACCTCGTCGTCGGGCACGGCGCGGTACCGCGCGCCCAGCTCGGCCACGATCTCGGCCACGGTGCGCCGCCCGTCGCACAGCTCGAGGATGCTCGCGCCGCTGCCGTTGAGCACCACCACCGACTCGGGGCGCAGCAGGACGTGCCGCTGGCGGCCCCGGCTGTACGTCAGCCGGACACCGCGCGCCAGCCGCGGCCGATCGGAGTCGGATACGCCGGGCCGGGCCACGGCGGTGGTCGGGTCCATCGCGGTCACTCCGGGTACGCCTTCTCGATGGCGTCCATCAGGCTCCACAGGACGTCGCACTTGAACGAGAGCGCGTCGACCGCTCGTGCCTGGGACTCGGCGGACAGGCAGTGTTCGGTGACCACCGCGAGAGCGTGTTCGCAGTCGCGTGGAGCCTGCTCGAGGCGGGCGCGGAAGTAGGCGAGGCCGCCGGGATCGATCCACGGGTACCACC
>JBBWZH010000208.1:0-11943 GCA_039648995.1 Mycobacteriales bacterium | reverse complement strand
CCAGCTCTCCCGATGCCGACACCACGGCGTCCACCTCGGTGCTCTCCACCTCCGCCACCGTCAGCCCTCCTTGGCGAACAACCCCACGGGGCACGAGACGCCCGTCGAGTGGTCCGGGCAGTAGCCGTCGATATTGCGCGCGAGGTACTGCTGGTGGTGGCCCTCGGCGTAGTAGAAGGGGCCGGCCGGGGCGAGTTCGGTGGTGATCGTCGAGTAGCCGGCGCGGGCCAGGCGGGCGGCGTAGGCCTCCCGGGCGGCTTCGGCGGCCGCGCGCTGGGCGTCGTCGGCGTAGTAGATCGCGGAGCGGTACTGGGTGCCGACGTCGTTGCCCTGGCGCATGCCCTGGGTGGGGTCGTGCGACTCCCAGAAGAGCGACAGCAGTGCCTCGTACGTGGTCAGCGCCGGGTCGTAGACGACGAGAACCGCCTCGGCGTGGCCGGTCTGGCCGGAGCAGACCTCTTCGTACGTGGGGTGCGCGGTGATGCCGCCGGCGTAGCCGACCGCGGTGGACCAGACACCGGGCAGTTGCCAGTACTGCTTCTCAGCGCCCCAGAAGCAGCCGAGCGCGAAAACCGCGGTCCGCAGGCCGTCCGGGAACGGCGGCACGATGCGGTGGCCGTTGACGAAGTGGGTCTCCGGCACCGTGAACGGATAGGCGTCGCGGCCCGGCAGCGCCCGCTCCGGGGTCGGTAGCTCGAGCTTCGCCCGGGAGAACAGCATGTAACCAGCTTAGGCGGGCGCCGGCGCGAGCGCGTACCGTCGGTGCGTGAGCTGGGGCGGGATGGAAGAGTTTGCCGCACTGTTCAACCCGGGCATGCGGCACGAGCAGGAACGGCGGGAGAAGTTGGCAGTACTCCGCGAGGACGAGGGCAACTCCGCCGACCCGCCGAGCACCGTCGACCTTGACGCCGGCGTCGCGGTCCTGCGCCTGCCGGGCAAGAAGAAGCCCGCCGAGGAGGCCGACCAGGCCGGGGAGACCGCACCCGACGAGCCGACGGCCGCCGACGAGCCCTGACAGTGCGGCCCGGCCCCCGACGAACCCCCGCGCCAGGCGGCGCCTCAGTCGACCAGATCCAGCGCGGCGGCCGTGATCGCGGCCGCGTCCAGCCCGTGCAGGTCGTAGACGTCGGCGAGGTCGCCGGACTGGCCGAAATCGACCACGCCGAGCGGGGTCAGCGGCGCCTGCTGCACCGCCGCGAGGAACGCGAGCGTGTGCGGGTGGCCGTCCAGCACGGTCACCATCGGCAGCGCTGACGGGAACAGCTCGGTGAGGATCGACTCGTCGGCCAGCGGGTCGGCGCCGGCCAGGCCGGCGCGGGCGCGGACCGCGCGGAACAGCAGGTCGGCGCTGGTGACACAGACGACGCGGGCCAGGACGCCGAGCTCGTCCAGGCGGTCGGCTGCGGCCAGCGCCTCCGGAACCAGCGCGCCCATCGCGACCAGCGTCACGGCCGCGCCACGCGGTGAGCGCAGCAGGTAACCACCGCGGATCACCGACGACCGCCGCCGCTCCCGGGCGGACACGTCGGACGGCACCGCGGCCAGGTCCTGCCGCACCGGGCGGGTAGACAGCCGCAGGTACGCCGAGCAGCCCCCGGGCCGCCCGAGCAGCGACAGGCAGTGCAGCAGCACCCACTCCAGGTCCTGCCCGAACGCCGGCTCATACGCCAGCACGCCGGGCTGCTCCAGCCCGATGGACGGCGTGATGATCGACTGGTGCGCCCCGCCCTCGGCGGCCAGCGTGACCCCGGCCGGCGTGCCGACCAGGATCGACTGGCCGCCGGCGTACACGCCGTAGATCCAGGGCTCCAGCGCCCGGGCCACGAACGGGTCGTACATCGTGCCGATCGGCAGCAGCGGCTGCCCCCAGCGCGACCAGGTCGCGCCCAGCTCGCCCAGCGCACCGACCAGGTTCACCTCGGCGATGCCCAGCTCGATGTGCTGCCCGTGCGGGTGCTCGCGCCAGTGCACCAGCGTCTCGGCGTCGTCGGCGAACCAGTCCGGCCGCTCCTCGACCGCGAACACGCCGACCTTGTTCAGCCAGCCGGCCAGGTTGGTGGACGAGGCGACGTCCGGCGAGACGGTGACCACCCGGGCGGCCACCGCGGGGGCTTCCCGGCGCAGGTCCAGCAGCAGCCGGCCGAGCGTGGCCTGGGTGGAGACCGGGCCGCGGTGCGCCCGGCCGAAGTCGGTCGGCACCTCCGGCGGCGGCAGCGTCCGCACCCGCGGCCGGGCCAGCCGGCGGGCCGCCGCCGCGCACAGCTCCGCCTCCGGGCTGCCGGTCTCGAAGCCGGCCCACGGCGCGTCCACCGAGGTGCCGAGCCGCTGCGCCAGCTCGGCGTACTGGGTGTTGGTGAGCAGCGCGGAGTGGTTCTGCGGGTGCCCCTCGACCGGCAGCCCGAAGCCTTTGATCGTGTACGCGAGCACCATCCGTGGTCCGTCACCGACCGGGGCGCCGAACGCGTCCGCCAGGCCGGCGAGGTCGTGGCCGCCGAGGTCGCGGACCGCCGCGTGCAGCGTCGCGTCGTCCACCCCGGCGAGGAGCTTGGCGATCGGCTCCCGGCCGGGCCCGTCGCCGGGGAGCCGGTCCCGCAACTGGGTGGCGCCGGCCCGCAGCAGCCGCTGGTACTCCGGGTTGCTCATCTCGTCGATGCGCTCGCGCAGCGCCTCTCCGCCCGGCTCGGCGAACAGTGCGCGCAGCAGTGGACCGTACTTGAGCGTCCGCACCTGCCAGCCGGCCGCCTCGAACATGGCGGTCAGCCGGGACGCGGCGATGTGCGGGACGACCCGGTCCAGCGACTGCCGGTTGAAGTCGACCACCCAGAGCACCTCGCCGAGCTGGCACACGGTCGGGTCGCAGATGGCCTCCCAGCAGGCGCCCTCGTCGAGCTCGGCGTCCCCGAGCAGCGAGATCTGCCGGCCGACCCCGGGGCCGGACTCCGGCGTCTCGGCGAAGTGCCGGTCGACGTACCGGCGGGCCAGCGCACCCCAGATCGGAGCGGTGGCGCCGATGCCGACCGAGCCGGTGGAGTAGTCGACGGTGTCCGGGTCCTTGGTGCGGCTGGGGTAGCTCTGCAGGCCCCGGTAGGCGCGCAGCGTCGGCAGGTAAGCCTCGTCCAGGTCGCCGAGCAGGTAGTTGATGGCGTGCAGCACCGGTGACGCGTGCGGCTTGACCGAGAGCCGGTCCTCGGCGGTGAGGCCGCCGAACCACAGCGCGGTCATGATGCTGACCATCGAGGCGCTGGATGCCTGATGGCCGCCCACTTTGATCCCGCTGGCGTTCGGCCGCACGTGGTTGGCGTGGTGGACGATCGACGTGGCCAGCCACAGCACCCGCCGCTCGACCGACCGCATGACCTCGATGTCCACGCCCGCGACCGTATCGCGACTGACGGTCACCGGTCCGGCGATTCGGTCCGCGTCAGCGGCCGGCGGCGTAGCCCTGCATGCCGCGCGGGTTGGCGGCGGCGCGCAGCACACCGGTGCCGGGGTCGCGGGCGACCGCGGACAGCCGGCCGAGCGACCAGGGCTGGTCGACGACTACCTTGTGGCCGCGCCGCTCCAGCCCGGCGATCACGTCCACGCCGACCCGGGACTCCACCACCACCTCGCCCGGCACCGCCAGCCGCGGGTAGAAGGACGACGGGAACCCGTTCGTGTGCCAGGCCGGGGCGTCGATCGCGGCCTGCAGGTCGAGGCCGGCGACCAGGTGCGCGAGCAGGAAGCAGAGCTGCCACTGGTCCTGCTGGTCGCCGCCCGGGGTGCCGCAGGCGAGCACCGGCACGCCGTCGCGCAGCACCAGCGTGGGCGACAGCGTGGTCCGCGGCCGGCGTCCGGGGGCCAGCGACGCCGGCAGCCCGTCCTCCAGCCAGAACATCTGTGACCGGGTGCCGAGGCAGAAACCGAGCTCGGGGATGGCGGGCGAGCTCTGCAGCCAGCCACCGGACGGCGTCGCCGAGATCATGTTGCCCCACCGGTCGACCACGTCGATGTGACAGGTGTCCCCGCGGGTGGTGCCGACCGGGGTCACCGTTGGTTCGCCCAGCGACGGCAGTGCCACCCCACCGCCGGCATGGCCGGCGGGCGTGGCCTCGAAGTACGCCGGCAGCCGGGGCGGCCGGCCGGCCGGCGCGCCGGGGCGCAACCGCAGCGACGCGGTGGCTCCGGCCAGCGGGCGCCGGGCGTCCGCGTAGCTGGCGGAGAGCAGGCCGGCCAGCGGGACGTCCGGGACGTCGCCGTACCAGGCCTCCCGGTCGGCGAACGCGAGCTTGGCGTACTCGACAGCCAGGTGCAGCAGTTCGGCGCTGCCGGCCGGCGGCAGGTCGCCGTCCCCGAACAGAGCCAGCTGCTGCAGCAGCGCCGGGCCCTGCGACCAGGCACCGACCTTGGCGACCGTGTAGCCGTGCCACCCGAGCGTGACCGCGGGCTCGTAGCTGGGCTGCCAGCCGGCCAGGTCGGCGCCGGTGAGCACGCCGGCGTGCGGGGTGCCGGTTTCGTCGGGCCACTCGGTCCGGCAGAACGCGTCGATGGCCTCGGCGACGAAACCGGAATACCAGGCCTGCTGCGCGGCGGCCAGCTGCGCCTCCCGGTCCGGCCCGGCCGCCTCGGCCTCGGCCAGCAACCGCCGGTAGGTCGCGGCCAGCACCGGCTGCCGGATCAGCTCGCCGGCGCGCGGCGGCCGCCCGTCGGGCAGCCAGACCGCGACCGAGGTCGGCCACGCCGAGCGGAAGTAGTCGGCCATCGCACCGACCGTCGCGGCCACCCGCGGGTGCGCCGGATGCCCGTACTCCGCGTAACCGATCGCGTATGACAACACCGCCCTTAGAGGCAACGTGCCGTGGTCCCGCAGCAGGGTCAGCCATCCGCCGACCGCGCCGGGGATCGTCGCCGCCAACAGACCGGTGCCCGGCACCAGGGCCAGCCCGAGCTGGTCCCGGTAGTGGGCGGTGGTGGCAGCCGCCGGTGCCACGCCCTGGCCGCAGAGCACGGTGGGACCTGGATCGGTTGCGGTGCCGAACACCGCCGGCACCTCACCGCCCGGTCCGTTCAGGTGCGGCTCGACCACATGCAGCGTGAATGCCGAGGCAGCGGCTGCGTCGAAGGCGTTGCCGCCTGCCTCCAGAACGGCCATTCCGGCCGCGGTGGCCAGCCAGTGGGTGGACGCGACCATGCCGAAGGTGCCGGCGAGTTCCGGGCGGGTGGTGAACACGTGGCCGACGCTACCTACGGGGCCGGTCAACACGGAGTGCGGCTATCGTCACTCGCCGTCCACACCCGGTGGAGCGGCCCCGTACCGGCCGTTCGGGTGAAACCTGTGCGAGCCTGTACGCGCACACCCCCTACGCCTTTCGTATTGATGACGCTTAGCATCACACTGGATACCACAGCGAGACGGGAGGGTTTGGTGGGCGAGGCTGCGGCCAGGCCGGCTACCTGGCGTTCGCTGCTCGCCGACAGGGAGTATCGAGCCCTCTGGTCGGCACAGGCGGTATCGATAGCCGGCGATCAACTCGCGCGGGTGGCGCTGACCGTACTTGTGTACGGCCGGACTGGGTCCGCGCTGCTCACCGCCGCTGTCTACGCGATCACCTACCTGCCGTGGATCCTTGGCGGCCCGCTGCTCGGCGGTCTGGCCGACCGGCTACCGCGCCGCACCATCATGATCGGTTGTAACGCCACCAGCGCCGCACTGATCGGCGCGATGGCGATTCCCGGCATGCCGCTGGTCGCTTTGTGTGTGTTGTTGTTCCTTGCCGTCCTGCTTGAGCCCCTGTTCAGCTCGGCCCGGTCCGCGCTGATCGCTGATGTACTGCCCGACGACCGGTACGTACTCGCGTCCGCGCTCGGCAACCTGACCACGCAGACCGGCCAGGTTGTCGGTTTCGCGCTCGGCGGCATCGCGGTCAAGGCGCTCGGCGCGGGGCCGGCGCTGCTCATCGACGCGGGCACCTTCCTGCTCTCCAGCGGCCTGCTCGCGCTGCGGGTGCGGCGCCGGCCGGCGGCGACGAACGGGCACCACGATGCCGGCTTCGCCGGCTGGCGGGCCCAGCTCGCCAGCGGCGCCCGGCTGGTCTTCGGCGACCCCCGGCTGCGCACGCTGGTGGTGCTGTCCTGGCTGGCCTCCTACTACATCGTCCCCGAGGGCCTGGCCGGCCCGTACGTCTCCAAGGAGATGGGCGGCGGCTCGCTCGGCATCGGCCTGGTGCTCGCCGCCGAGCCGGCCGGCGTTGTGATCGGCGGGCTGATACTCAGCCGGCTGGTCCCGCCGGCCCGCCGGCTGACGCTGATGGTCCCGCTGGCCGCGGTCGCGCTCGGCCCGCTCGTCCTGATCGGGCTGAAGCCCAGCCTGGAGATCGCCATCGGGCTGCTGGCCATCGGCGGCCTCGGGGCCAGCTACCAGCTCGTCGCGAACGCCACGTTCGTGCAGACTGTCGCCCCCGACCGGCGTGGCCAGGCGTACGGCCTGGCCACGGCCGGCCTCATCGCCGGTCAGGGCATCGGCGTCCTGGCCGCCGGAGCGGTGGCCGAATTCGTCCCGCCGAGCGCCGTGATCGCCGGCGCCGGCGTACTGGGCCTGATCACGCTGGCAGCGGTGAGCGGTGCGGGGCGGCGCATCTTCGCGTCCAACCCGTCGCCCGTCGTGCGCTGACGGAAAGAGCCCCACTCAATCCGGTTCGGACCATGGCGTCCGAAACTGGATTACACCTAGTTGCGCTTGACGGCGGCTATTCCGCCGAACGGGTGGCGACTTAGGCTGATCGGGCGCACGCACATGACACCGTGCCGATTGCGCGCAACACATCACCCACCCGAGAGGGGGTGAGCTAGTTGCGGTGCTGTCCCATCGGACGCCGGCTCGCCGCGTTTCTCACACAGGTGGACCATCCCCCGGAAGGTGGGCTGCTTTCACCATGGTCGGGCCAAACCGACGGCAGGCCGTGACTTTTTGGGGAGGTGACCACCATGCGCCGTAGCACGAGCTGGGACTGACCCCGCCTGCGACTACTGACAGCAATCGACACGACAGGAGGTGACCACCGTGACGCGCAGCACCAGCTGGGACTAGTCCCAGCTCACGCCAGAGCCGGTCGCGCGCCTGCCGAGGAGGTGAACCGCCATGACCTGCAGCACCAGCTGGGACTAGCCGACATGCCGATCGTGATTCCGGGGCCCGAAGACAGGAGGTGACGACCGTGAGCCGCAGCACCAGCTGGGACTAGTCAGCGAGCACCGGCGACGACCCGCGAGCCAGGAAAGGGGATCCGCAATGACACGCAGCACGAGCTGGGACTAGCTGGCCGATTCTCACTGTCCGCAGCCATCGCGACAGGAGGTGACCGTCGTGACCCGCAGCACCAGCTGGGACTAAGCGCTCCCCAAAGCACAGCGCGACAACCCGGCCGACAAGGAGGTGATCACCGTGGATCGCAGCACCAGTTGGGACTAGGACCGCCATTACCGCCCGCTAGCGCCGATCAGTGACAAGCCGCCGAAGGAGGCGAGCCTCGATGACCCGCAGCACCAGCTGGGACTAGCCGAACACTGTCCACCGCCACCGCTACCGAAGGTGACCAAAACGGCCAGATGGGACGGGCTGGGACCAGCCCCATCAACCCAGGACACGACCAGCCTGACGAGGAGGCGAACGCAATGATCCGCAGCACCAGCTGGGACTAACCGGGTGGACGCTTGGTGTCGTGCCCTGATCGGACATTTCAGGCAACCGGAGCAACTGGATCCGGCCGCTCCCCAGTCGGGTTGATTCTGTACGCATCGCTTCGGCAGTGACGTGCGCCCAGTTACGATGCGGTATCCGCATGCGGCCGGGGGCACTGGTGAAGAGGTCGACCTCGACGACGGGGGGCGGCCTACCGCGGCCGCTCCTCCGGTTCATAACCGTCATCGTCATCCTGGGCGTTGGTTGCCTGGCGATCTCGATCACGGCGGCTGTCGGTACCGCGCCGTCGCTGGTGCACCTGCTGTTGACGGTGGCGCTGGTGATGGTCGCCCGGTTGCCGATGATGAGCGTCCGGGTCGGCAGCGACGGGCTCGCCTTCAACTGGGTGAGCGCAGCGGTCATCGCCGCGATCACCCAACTGCCACTGGCGTGGGTACCGATCGTGGTGGGGCTCGGCGTCCCCGGGGTGCTCATCCGGCAGCGCCGGCAGCCGGTGAAGGCGTTGTTCAACGTGGCGAACGAGGCGGTCGGCGCCAGCCTGGCGGTTGGCGCGGTCCTGCTGTGCAGCAACGGGACGACCGACCTGCAGCGGTTCCCGGGGCTGCTCGTGCTCGTTGTCGCCGCGATCGTGCACGACCTCTGGGCCGACGCGAACGTCGCGACCGCGATCGGGCTGGCGCAGGGCAAGTCGCCATGGCAGGTCTACCGGGCCGGCTTCGGCACCCAGGTGATCAGCACGATGGTCAACATGGCCACCGCGCTGACGGTGCTCTGGCTTGTCGACCTCGACGGCCGGATGCTGCTCGTCGCCCCGGCGGTGCTGCTCTGCCTGCGGCAGGCGTACATCGGCCGGCTGCACGGGCAGGAAGAACGGGAAGGCTGGCAGCAGCTGCTGGAGGCCACCCGCGGCTTGGCCGAGCTGGACGAGCGGGTGGTCCTCACCCGGGCCGCGACGTCCGCGGCGAAGCTGTTCTCCGCGAACAGCGCCGAGGTCGAGCTGGCCACCGGCCGGCTGCTGCGCGGCACCGAAGATAAGATCATCTACGACGGCCCGGCCGTGGACGCGCCACCGCGTGCGGCGCACCGGGTGATCGAGCGGCCGATCGGCCTGGGCAGCACCCCGTACGGCTGGGTCCGGCTCTGTTTCCGCGGCGAGGTCGGGCTGAAGAACCGCGAGCAGGCGATGCTCGGCGCGCTGGCCGCCGAGCTGCATTCGGCGCTGGCGAACGCGGAGCAGCACGCCAAGGCGCGGCACGAGGCGACGCACGACCCGACGACCGGGCTGCGCAACCGGGCCGGCCTGCTGGCCGACGGCCAGATCCTGCTGACCGACACCGCGGCCGCCGAGCTGGACTCGGCCGCCGTGCTGGTCGACCTCACCGGCTTCCGGGAGATCGTCGACACGCTGGGGCACGCCGCCGGCGACGCGGTGCTGCGGCACGCCGCCGCGCGGCTGGACGCGGCCGCGATGCCCGGCGAGTTGGTCGCCCGGCTCGACGGCGACGACTTCGCGGTGCTGCTGACGCGCATCTCCGACCCGGCGCAGGCCACCTACCGGGCCGAGGCGCTGCTCGGCGCGGTGGCCGAGCCGATCGAGATCGCCGGCTGCCGGCTCTCGGTCGGCGGGGTGGCCGGGATCGCCTACGGCGTCCGCGCCTCGATCGGGCTGGACGAGCTGCTGCGCCAGGCCGGCGTCGCGGTGCACGGCGTCCGGGCCGGCTCCGGCGGGCGGGTCGGCTTCTACGCCCCGGAGCGGGACGCCGGCTCGGTCAGCCGGCTGGTGCTGGCCTCGGAGCTACGCACCGCCCTGCGCAGCCTCGACCAGCTGAGCCTCCTCTACCAGCCGATCATCGACCTGCACACCGGCGACCCGGTCGGCGCCGAGGCACTCGTACGCTGGCAGCACCCCACCCGCGGTCAACTGCTGCCGGACGAGTTCCTGCCTGTGGTCGAGCACGCCGGCCTGATGCCCGACCTCACCAAGGCCGTCTTCGACATCGCGCTGGGCAACGCGGCGGAGTGGACCCGGCACGGCATCGAGGTGCCGGTCGCCGTCAACGTCTCCCCCCGGACGCTGCTGGACCGTGAGTTCCCCGGGCAGGTCGCCGCCGCCCTCTCCCGGCACCGGGTGCCGGCGAACCGCGTCACGCTGGAGATCACCGAAACGTCGGTGCTGTCGCACCTGGAGGTCGTCGACCAGGTCCTCGCCGAGCTGCGTGACCTGGGCATCCGGCTGTCCCTCGACAACTTCGGCAAGGGCTGGTCGTCGCTGTCGCACCTGGCCCGCGTGCCGGTGCACGAGGTCAAGCTGGCAGCCACCTTCACCGAGTCGCTGTTCAGCTCACCGCAGGCGGCCGCGATCGTCCGCGGCACCCTGGAGATCGCGCGCGCTCTCGACCTCCGCGTCGTCGCCGAGGGCGTGACGTCAGCCATGCAACGGGCGACCCTCGTCTCCCTCGGCTGCCACGCCGGCCAGGGCGCCCACTTCTTCCCCCCGCTCTCCGCCCACAAGATCGGCCCGGCCCTCTGGTCGTCCGCCGTCCGCGCCCTCGCCGTCTCCGACGGCGCCGACGTCATCCCGCTCTCCCAACGCCGCACCCCCCGCCGCGACAACTAACCCGCCTGCCAGGACTGTTCGGCTCGCGATCGGCGCTACCCCAGCCACGGGGCGGGGCGCTGCCCGCGCTGGCGCCACAGGGCGCAGTAGTAGCAATTCCACCCGTCCAGCGGTGCTACCGCATAGGTACGGCAGAAGCCGATCCAATAGCGAAGTGGACCAGCATTCCGCTCCATTTAGACGGCCGGCGTGAATAAGTTGGATCCGATATCGTTCCAGGACGCCGGGCGCGAACCCGACACAACACTCCGGTCCACATGTCCATCAACGCTGTTCCGGCCGCCGACCAGCCGGATCAGCAAACCCAACCGGCCAGGGAACCAACCGGCCAGCGGGTGGCGACAGAACCGATCGCACGGTATCGGGCCACATCCACCACTATTGAATGGCTGGTTCAGGGCGATACGACCTGTGCAGGCCGGGCACTGTCCGGCCGCGTAACGCGATTGGCGGACAAGCCTTCACCGAGGTGGCCCTTCGCGTCTACGCTGCGAGCACCGTCGCGATATGACTGCTGGCTGTCTGCCAACCGCCGACATACGACGGCGGCTGAGGAGGGGCAGGTGTCGACACCGCGAGGCGGGTCCGATCCGATGATGCATCGGCGGAGACTCCGCAAGGAGCTGAAAAGGGAACGCGAGTCGGCAAGCTTGACCCAGCGCGAGGTGGCGGTCGCGATGGACTGGTCCCTCTCGAAGCTGATACGCATCGAAGCGGGCCTGGTCAGTATTGCGACGAACGACCTTCGTGTCCTGTTGAGCCACTACGGGATCGATGATGCGGCGCGGACGGAAGCGCTAATCGAAACCGCGCGGATTGCCCGCACCCGGTCGCCCTGGCAGGACTATAGCGACCTCGTGTCGCCCGAACTCCTGATGTTCCTGGTATTCGAAGCCGGCGCCACGGTCATCCGGTATTTTGAACCGCTCTTCGTGCCGGGTCTACTACAGACGGAGGACTACGCCAGAGCGGCCTTGGCGGCTGCTTTCGACGTGGAACTGACCTCGAATGAAAAAGATAGACTTGTGCAGTTGCGGACCGAGCGGCAGGAGATCCTGACCCAGGAGCGGGCGAGCTTGCACTTCATCGTCGACGAGGCGGTGATCCGGCGCGTCGCGGGCGATGTCGACATCATGCGCGGGCAGCTGCGCAGGTTGCTCGAGCTGCTGGACCGGCCGAATGTGGACATCAGAGTGGTGCCCTACACGTTCGGCCTATACCGCACGTTCCAGACTCCGCACGTCCACTTCGAGTTCGAAGATCCGACCGATGAAGACGTTCTCTACATCGAGAACCCGCGTGGCGACCTCCTGGTGCGCGAGGCCTCGGGAGATTCCGGCGGGCCGACTCCAGCCAACTACCTCGCCAGCTTCCTGCAACTACAGGAGGGGCTGGACGCCGAGGCGACGCGGGAACTGATCTCGGCGGCCATGGGGGCACTCCCGCCGCGGTAGCGGCCCACCGGCCCGATCGGTACGCTACCGGATACACCTATAGTAGGGCACTCCATTCGAACTCGCTGCCCTCAGCACCCGCGAGAAAGGCGGCCCATTCGTCCCTCGTGAAGCTGAGCCGCATGCCGTACGGGTCTTTCGAGTCCCTTATCTGGACGAGGCCGCCATCCCGTCTGACCTCGACACAGTTGCCG
>JBBWZH010000527.1:0-2777 GCA_039648995.1 Mycobacteriales bacterium | reverse complement strand
GGGCCGGCTTGCTCGCCGGGTCACGGGCCGGAGACGTGGCGCTGCTCGCGGTCGTGGTCATCGCCGGCTCGGTGACCCGGCACGCCGTCTACACCGCCGTCGGCGTGGCGATCCTGGTGCTGGCGGTGGCGGCACTGGCCGGCGCGGTAGACCGTGGGCTGGGCCCGCCCAGCCGGCTCGGCGTGCTGACCGCGCTGGCCCTGGCCGGGCTCGCCCAACTGCTGAAACCGCCCTACATGAACGTGGACGGGCGCACCTGGGCGCTCCGCGCCGGGGTGTACGTGTGCCTCGCCGGCACCGTGCTGGCCGGCGCGCTGCTGCTGCCCCGGCTGTCCGCCGGGCCGCGGGCGGCGCTGGCCGGCGGTGGGCTGGTCGCGGTCGCCGGCAGCTACCTGCTGGTCGTCCGGGGCAGCGCCCGGCCGCTGATCGACGTCTGGGCGATCCTGCAGGGCGCCTCGCTCGGCGTGGTGCACGGCCAGAACCCGTACGACATGGTCTTCGCGAACGTCCCGCCCGGCCAGGTGGACAACTGCTTCAACTACCTGCCGGCCACGTTCCTGGTCGGCGTCCCCACCCGCCTGCTGTTCGGCGACGTCCGGTACGCCGAGGCCGCCGCGCTCTTTCTCGGCGTGGCCGCCGCGGTCTGGTGGACCCTGCACGCCGCCGCCCGGCCAGCCGCGGCGGCTGCTGGCGGCCGGCCGACCGGCTCGGACCCCGGCACCGCACCGGCGACCGGCGACCGCCCGGCCCGGCCCGCGGAACGGCCGGGCACGGCGGGCCGGGACGAACCCGGACGGGGCCACGGTGGGCCGGGCGCGGACGGCCTGAGCGGAGTCGGGCCGGCGCTGGCGGTGCTGCTGGGCGTGCTGCCCGGAGCGCTGTACGAGGCGCAGCAGGCGTGGAACGAGACGGTCCTGGCCGGGGCCCTGGTAGCCGGGGCGGTGCTGCTGGCGACCGGCCGGACCCGGGCGGCCTGGGCCGCGGCGGCCTGCCTGGCGTTGGCGCTGTGCACCAAGCAGCACGTCGTGCTGCTGCTCCCGCTGTGGGCGCTGTGGCCGGCGTTCGGCCCGCGCCGCGCGGTCGCCGCCGCGGCCGCCGCGGCCGCCGCCGGCCTGCCCTGGGTGCTGGCCGACTTCGCCCGGTTCAAGCACTGTGTGCTGGACTTCTTCGTCGACCTGCCGGCCCGCCCGGACTCGCTGTCGATCTGGCACCTGCTACCCGGCCCGCTGGCCACTCCCGCCGCGCTGGCCCTCACCGCCGGGGCCTACGCGCTGGCGCTGCGCCGGCTGCCGCGTAACCCGGGCGGGTTGCTGGTCGGCTGCGGTCTGGTGCTGGCCGGCTTCGACCTGGCCAACAAGCAGAGTTTCCTCAACCAGTGGCTGTTGGTCGCCCAACTTGTCGTCGCCGGCCTCGCCCTCCTCACGACCAACCGGCCAGCACCCGGCCACACGGAGTCGAACATCTGATCGACCGAGGCGTGGGCAGCTGGCCGTTATCCACAGGCCAGAATTTTTCACTGGCGCCGCTTCCGATTCCAGGCAACGATGCCATCATGCTTCTTCGAGTGCCACCTGACATACGCCATACGTCCACCTACACTGCTGACGTGGAGAAGACCACGCTGTACCTGCCGAGCGACCTGCTGCTGGAGCTGCGGGATGCCGCCGCGCGCACCGGGCAGTCCCAGGCGGAGATCGTCCGGGCCGCCCTGCGCGGCTACCTCGACCAGGAGGGAGCCAGGCCACTGCCGAAGTCGTTCGGCGCGCTCGACGATCTCGGCGTGACCGGCGAGCAGAGCGAAGCCTGGCTCGAGCGGGAGTGGAGCCGACGCTGATCACGCTCGACACATCGGCTCTGCTGCCGCTGCTGTCCCGGCGGGATCCGGCACACAACCGGATGCGGGCCGCGGTCGGCGGCGACCGCGGCCCGTATCTGGTGCCGGCCGGGATCCTCGCCGAGATCGGCTACCTGCTCGGCCGGCGGGCCGGCCCCGGCGCGCTCGACGTGCTGCTCGACGACCTGGTCGCCGGCGCGCTGACGTACGACTGCGGTGACCGCGACCTTCCCCGTGTCCGCGAGCTGGTGGCGCGGTATCAGGATCTGCCGCTCGGCGTCGCCGACGCGGCGGTCGTGGCCTGCGCGGAGCGCAACGGCGGCCGGGTGCTGGCACTCGACCGCGACTTCGCTGTCGTCGCGAAGGAGGGCACGATCACGGTGCTCCCCGAGCCGGCGTAGCGGTCAGAGCTTCTCCACCGGCGCGTACCGCAGCAGCAGCCACTTGACGCCGATGTCGCCGCCGAAGTCGATCTGCGCCTGTGCCTTCTCCGCCTCGCCCCGGGCCGCGACGACCGTGCCCAGGCCGAACGCGTCGTGGCTGACCTTGTCGCCGATCTCCAGGTGCGGGATGGGCCGGTTCCCGGCGCCGCCGCGCAGCGTGCCGCGGGCCAGCCCGTTGGCCGCCACCCGGGCCTGCGCCGGGGCCTGCCGGCGCGGCTCCGTGCGCTCCCACTCGACCAGTTCGTCCGGCACCTCGTCCAGGAACCGGGACGGCGGGTTGTACGCCGGCTGCCCCCAGGCCGACCGGGTGATCGCCCGGGACAGGTAGAGCCGGCGCTGCGCCCGGGTGATGCCGACGTAGGCGAGCCGGCGTTCCTCCTCCAGCTCGTGCGGGTCGCCCAGGGTGCGCAGGTGCGGGAAGACCCCGTCCTCCATGCCGGTCAGGAACACCACCGGGAACTCCAGGCCCTTCGCGGTGTGCAGGGTCATCAGCGTGACCA